>NZ_BAAASG010000011.1:0-416763 GCF_039532765.1 Streptomyces longisporus | reverse complement strand
CCGGATGGGGGCGTGTGGGAGGCGGCGGGAGCGGTGGGTGCGGGCGCCCCGGGCTCCGGCGCGACGGGGGGTACCGGGACGGGGGAGGCCGGCTCTGGCGCGGTGGTGGGTGGGTCGGCGGGCGGGGTGGGGCCGACCGGGGGGTGCGCGGGTGTGGCGGTGGCGGGGCGCTGGGGCGGGGCGTCCATGGCCTGCGCGGGGAGGGCGACCGTCGGCTCGGGGACCGTGACGGGTGCGGTGAGGGCGGCTGCGGGGAGCGGGGGTATCGCGGCCGCAGGGAGCTGGGGCGGGGCCGGGCTGTGCTGCGGGGCGGGAGCGGTGGCCGCAGGAGGCATGGGACCGGCCGCGGGGCCGAACTGCCCTGCGCCGAGGGCCGGCTGCTCGTCCCGCGTCGAGTGCACCAGACGCAGGGTGGGCTCGCCGCCGGGCCCGGGAAGAACCGGATCCGGTGCTACGACGGCTTCGCCCGAGGGCGCCGAAGCCCGCTGCTGCTCCGCCGGCCCGAGCTGGAACAGCGCATCGCGCCGCCAGTCGTCGTCACCCGCCGGCTCCCGCTCCTGTTCCCCGTGAACCATGCCGTCCCGTCCCTTAAGCGATGGTGCCGAGCAGCCGCTCGTACACGCCGAAGGCCCCGATGAGCAGTGGAAGCAGGGCGATGACGCCGGCGGACTCCACCAGGTCACCCGCCCGTCGCAGCCGCGCCCGGATCTGCTCGGCGGGTCGTACGACGAGCGTGCCGAGCGTCAGCACGGCCAGCGCCGCCGACACGACCAGGGCAGGACCCGCCGCACCGGACCGCTGCACCCACACCGCCAACAGCCGTACGACCACCACGGCGGCACCCGCCAGCAGCGCCACGACCTCTGTGACCAGCGGAAACGCCCGCGCCCGCAGGGCCACCACCACCGCCGTGACGACGGCGAGCAGCACGGTCCACACGCCGGGCGCACGCAGCGCCCACACCGCCGCCACGGTCGCCGACACGGCAACGGTGACGGTGGCGAGCACCAGCCCGCGATGGGCGGCCGCCAGCGCCGCGGACGCCTGGTACCGGCTCACGGACACCCCACCGGCCCGCCGGTCGTCGAGCCCGGACAGCCCGGAGGCCGTGAGCGCGAGCCGCGGCAGCACCCCGAGGGCGACGACGGAGACGACGGCGAGCAGCGCACCGGCCCGAGCCTGCTGCCCGGCCGTCTCCGCCCCCGACTGCAAGGCGACGACGCCCTCCCAGCCGAGGACGGTGACGGCGAAAGCGCCGGCGCCCACCGATCCACCGCGGCCCAACCGAGTGAAGTGCCCCAGTAGCACGAGCGTCACGGCACCCACCGCGGCGAGCGCACCCGCGTACAGCGCACCGGACCAGCGGCGGTCATCGGAGAGCGCGGACGCCCCGAGCGCAGCAAGCACCCCGGCCGAGCAGATCAGCGTGCCGGCGACCCCGCCCCGTCGCTCGCCACGCCCCACGAGGGCCCCGACCACAGCGGCGACGGCGGCGACGAGGAGCAACACACCGGCGACGACAGGGGCGTGGTAGGCACTCCGCGCGAGGACCCCGCCCGCACCTACCCACCCCACGGTCGCCAGCCCGGCGACGACGCGCCGCGACTCGGGCCCCCAATGCCACTCCCGCCCAGCGGGATCTTCGGCGGGCTCGTCAGTCACCTCGTGCGTCACGGGCGCGGACGGAGCGTCCCCGGCCCGCACGAGCCGCAGCACGGCACCGTCCCGCACCCCGGCGGACTCAAGGCTGCTGTCGTGAGCGAGCGCGGTCCCGTCCGCGGTCACGAGATGCCGCAACTCGGGCCGCCCACCGGCCCGGTCGCCCAGCACCCGCAGAATCTCGGGCAACAACACCCCGACCGGCTCCCGAGCCGGCAACACGAGTTCGACCCGACGCCGCTCCCCGACCAGGGTGACGCGACTCAGAACAACTGCGGACCCATCGGCCGCCGCACGACTCAAGGCCCCCGCAGACATCACATATTCGAACCTATCACCGGGTGGAGACGGACCCGGCGGAGCTACCCAGCCCCGCCCGAAGACTGCACGGAACCCCCATACGAGAACTCCGGCGACGGCAGGCCCGGTCCCGCCCCCTAAGGTGATCACGTTGCGAGCAGGGCAGGGAAACGGCGTGGCACGGGGGTGCTGATGCGAACACAGGGAACGGCGGCCGAAGTCGCCGGGGCAGCGATGCTGGCTCTGGTGCTGACGGCGTGCGGGGCCGGCGGCTCCAGCTCGGCCCCCGGTTCGGGAGCCGACTCCCCCAAGGGCGGCAGCAAACCCGTGGCGCTGCAGATCGATTCGACCGTCCGGAAGGCCACCTGGACCAGCGGAAACGCCACGCACCGGCTGACGCTCGCGCCCGAGCGGCTCGCGCGCGGCACGGCGGCCGACCTGGAAGGCGTGCAGCTCGACGGCGACCTGAGGGGCATGATCCCGTACTACCTGACCGTCCGCTACACCAACACCGGGCCGCAGACGCTGACCCGGCTCGGTCCCCAGGACGACTTCACGGTCACCTTGGCCGACGGCACGCCGGGCAAGGCGGTCTCACTGTGGAACACGAACACCCTTGCCACCCGGTCGAGTTCGAGGATCCCGGAGGGCTGCGACAAGGCCGGCCCGGCCTCGGCCGCCCCGCACGCCACCGTCACGGTGTGCCAACTGGTCATGCTCCCCGGCGGACATGAGCCCGCAACCGTCGCCTACTCCGACGACAGCGGCGGCACCCTCCTGTGGAACGTCGGTGACGGAAAGGGGGACGGCGACGGGCTGCTGCCGGCGGGCACCACCGCCGAAACCACCTGGGACGACGACACCACCGACGGCATCGCCGTCCCGATCCGCGCCACTCCCCGCAGCGTGCGCGCCGGAAGCCTCACCGACCTGCGCGGCTACGACCTGCACGACACGTCGAAGAACACCGTGCCGTGGTACGTGACGATCACGTATCGCAATGCCGGCGAGCAGACGCTTCTGCCGGTCATGGGCGACAAGGTGGGCGTCCGCAGCGCCGGCGGCCACGAGGCGCGACCGCTCGCCCTGCTCGACCTGTCCTTCTCCGGTGCGGGAGACGGCATCGACCGGTGCCGCGGCAAAATCCCGAACACCCGTCTGAAACCGGACTCCACACTGACCCTCTGCACCATTCATCTGCTGCCCAAGGGCGACCGTCCGGCGATGGTGTCGTTCGAGGGAGAGGGCAAGAGCGTGAAACCGGTGCTGTGGCGGGCGGGCTAGCGCCGCGAAAAAAATCTGACGACGCGTACAACCCTTCCCCCACCCCGCGGGTCGTACTTGGCGTCAGGACTTCTCGGAGGGGGATCTGGGGGGATCGCGGGGGTTCTGATGGCGGAGGGGAAAAGCCGAGGGGGCCCGGTCGACGGACCGGACCCCCTCGAATTCGTCCGCCTTGCGGATCTTCCATCCTTGTGGACCTGCTAGAAGAAGACCCCACAGCGCAGCAGCACATTCGCATACGGCCGCGCTTCCCCTGTCCGTACGACCAGCCGCGCGCCGGCCGACAGCTCCTTGAGCCGCTCGTGCGACACCAGCTCCAGCCTGGGGAAGTGCTCGTCGAGCAGAGCCGAAGCCCCCGGGTTCGCCTCCCGCACCTCGCTCGCCGCCGTGGCACTGTCCACCACCAGCTCGGCCAGCAGACCGTCCACCACCTCCGCGAAGGACGGCACCCCGGCGCGGAACGCCAGGTCCACCACGCGCGGCCCCTCCGGTATCGGCATGCCCGCGTCGCACACCAGCACCGCGTCGCCGTGGCCCAGCTCGGCGAGCGCGCCGGAGAGATGACGGTTCAGGATTCCCGCCTTCTTCACAGGGCGTCGACCTCCCCGGCCGTCGGGAAGGACTCTTGCGCGCCCTCCTTGGTGACGGCGGCGGCGCCGACCCGGGCCGCGTACGCCGCGGCCTCCGCAAGCGACGCCCCCGACCCCAGCCGATACGCCAGCGCCGCCGTGAACGCGTCGCCCGCGCCCGTGGTGTCCACCGCGTCCACCTTCACCGAGGGCACCCGCGTCACCCCGGCCGAGGAGGCCACCAGTGCGCCCTCCGCGCCCAGGGTGACCACGACCGAGCGCGGGCCCTTGGCGAGCAGCAGGCGCGCCCAGTCCTCCGGGCGGTCGGAGACGTAGGCGTCGCCGAGGACCACCTTCGCCTCGTGCTCGTTGACGATCAGCGGGTCGCAGGCCGCCAGCAACTCGGGCGGCAGCGGCCGCGGCGGCGACGGGTTCAGCACGAAGCGGTTGTCCGGCGCCAGGTTCCGTACGACCTCCACGACCGACTCCAGCGGGATCTCCAGCTGGGTCGAGACCACCCGCGAGGCCAGGAACAGGCTCGCGGCGGTCCGTACGTCCTGCGGGGTCAGCCGCCCGTTCGCGCCCGGCGACACCACGATGCTGTTGTCCCCGGAGGGATCGACGGTGATGAGCGCGACCCCCGTCGGCGCTCCACCGACCAGCACTCCCACCGTGTCGACGCCGGCCGCCCGCTGCGAGTCGAGGAGCAGCCTGCCGTACGCGTCGTCGCCGACGCGGGCCAGCAGGACCGTACGGGCCCCGAGGCGGGCGGCGGCGACGGCCTGGTTCGCGCCCTTGCCGCCCGGGTGGACGGCCAGGTCCGAGCCGAGCACCGTCTCGCCGGCGCCCGGCCGCCGCTCGACGCCGATCACCAGGTCGGCGTTGGCGGATCCCACGACCAGCAGGTCGTAGTCGTACATCAAATGACTCCCCTGAGAGATGATGAGAGATGACGTGTGGCGGGCCGTCGTCACCACCGGGCAGCCACCCGAGCAACCCCCGGCTCCCCGGCAGCGACGACCGCCTGCCTGTTCCCCTGTGCCGGTCGCCTCGTCAGCCGCTGAAGCCGGCCACGTTCTCCTTCGTGACCACCTTCACCGGCACCATCACCGACTTCGTGACCTTCTTGCCCTCGGCGACCTTCACCGCGTTCTGTACCGCGATTCTGCCGAGTTCCGTCGGCTGCTGGGCCACCGACGCGTAAAGCGTGCCCGCCTTGACGGCGCTGAGGCCGTCCGGGGTGCCGTCGAAGCCGATGACGGCGACCGACTTGCCGGCCTTGCCGCCGAGCGCCTTGATCGCGCCGAGGGCCATCTCGTCGTTCTCCGCGAAGACACCGTCGATGTCGGGGTGGGCCTGGAGGAGGTTCGTCATCACGTCGAGACCCTTGGTGCGGTCCCAGTCGGCAGGCTGCTCGGCGACCACCTTGATGCCCGGGTAGGCCTTGAGGCCCGCGGTGAAGCCCGCGCCGCGCTCCCGGCTGGCGGAGGTGCCCGCCTGGCCCTGCAGCACCACGATGGTGCCCTTGCCGCCGAGCCTGTCCGCGAGGGACTTGGCGGCGAGCCGGCCGCCGGTGACGTTGTCGGAGGCGACGAGCGCGGCGGTGTCCGCGCTGTTGACGGCACGGTCGACGGCGACGAGCGGGATGCCCGCCTTGTTCACGGCCTTCGCCGCCGGTGTCACCGCGTCGGAGTCCACCGCGTTGACGATGATCGTGCCGAGGCCCTCGCTGGTGAAGTTCTGCAGCTGGTTGGCCTGCTGGGAGGCGTCGTTCTGTGCGTCGGTGACGGTCAGGTCGACGCCCAGCTTCTTCGCCTCCTGCTGCGCCCCGGCGCGGATCTGTACGAAGAACGGGTTGTTGAGGGTTGACAGGGCCAGACCGATCTTCTGGTCCTTCGCCGCCGACGGACCGCCGTGCAGGAACGACATGGCTCCGACGACGGCCGCCGCGACCACGGCCGCGAGCACGTACGTCGCGGCCTGCCTGCCCTTGCCACCGCCCGACGTACCGGCCGCCACCTCGGTCGCCCCGGCCTTGCGCCGCACCGTGTCGAGCAGCACCGCCAGCGCGATCACCACGCCGATGACGACCTGCTGCCAGAAGGCGGACACGGACAGGAGGTTGAGGCCGTTGCGCAGCACCGCCAGGATCAGCGCACCGATGAGCGTGCCGGACGCCTTGCCGGTGCCGCCGGCCAGCGAGGCGCCGCCGATGACGACCGCCGCGATGGCGTCCAGCTCGTATCCCTGCGCGGCCTGTGGCTGCGCGGAGGACAGGCGGGCGGCGAGCACGATGCCCGCGGCCGCCGCGAACAGCCCGGAGAAGGCGTAGATCGCGAGCTTCTGCCTCTTCACCCGCAGGCCGGACAGGCGCGCCGCCTCCTCGTTGCCGCCGATCGCGTACATCGAGCGGCCGATGTATGTACGGCCCAGCACGAATGCCGTGATCAGACCCATGACGACCATGACCAGCACCGGCACCGGCAGCCAGCCTCCGAGCGTGTCACCGAGGTGGGAGACGGAGCCGGGGAAGGCGATGGGGGAGCCCTGCGAGATCACCAGGGACAGGCCGCGGCCCACCGACAGCATGGCGAGCGTCGCGATGAACGGCGGCAGCTTGCCGTACGAGATCAGGAAGCCGTTGACCAGGCCGCAGGCGATGCCCGTCGCGACCGCCATAAGGACGGCCACGACGACCGGCAGGCCCTGCGAAGTGGCGCTCCAGGCAAGGACGGTGGCCGACAGGGCGGCCACGGAGCCCACCGACAGGTCGATGCCCGCCGAGACGATCACGAAGGTGACGCCGAAGGCGAGGATGGCGGTCACGGCCGCCTGGACGCCGACGTTCAGCAGGTTGTCGGTCGTCATGAAGTCGCCGGACAGGGCCGACATGGCGACGACGAGGACGATCAGCGCGGTCAGTGCGCCGTTGTCGAGCAGGAGACGGCGCAGGCCGCTCGTGGCGCCACTCGCGCCCGTCGTGCTCAGACGCGTTTCAGTGGCCACGGGAGGCCTCCGTTTCGTGCGTAGGGGTGCTTACGGCGAGTGCCATCACGGCGTCCTGGGTGGCCTCGTCGGCGGCGAGTTCGCCGGCGATCCGGCCCTGGGCCATCACCAGCACCCGGTCGCTCATGCCGAGGACCTCGGGGAGATCGCTGGAGATCATCAGTACGGCGGCGCCCGCGGCCGTGAGTTCATTGATCAGCTGGTAGATCTCGACCTTGGCGCCGACGTCGATGCCGCGCGTCGGCTCGTCGAGGATCAGCACCTTGGTGTCGGCGAGGAGCCACTTGCCGATGACGACCTTCTGCTGGTTGCCGCCGGACAGGGTCCGTACGGGCTGGCCGAGTCCGGCCATCCGCACGCCGAGCTGCCCCGCGACGCGGCCGGCGGCCTCGCGCCGGCCCTTGAGATCGACGAGCCCCGCGCGCGTGGCCCTCCGCAGCGTCACCAGGCCGAGGTTCTCCTCGACCGACGCGTCGAGGACCAGGCCCTGGCCCTTGCGGTCCTCGGGGATCAGCCCGATGCCGGCCGCCATGGCGGCGTTGACGTCGCCCCGCCGCACTTCGGCCCCGGCGACCTTCACGGCGCCCTTGTCGTACGGATCGGCGCCGAACACGGCCCGCACGACCTCCGTACGACCGGCTCCGACGAGGCCCGCAATGCCGACGACCTCACCGGCGTGCACCTGGAAGCTGACGTCGTGGAAGACGCCGTCGCGGGTGAGTCCCTCGACGGTGAGCAACGCGGCGCCCGCGTCGGCCCGTTCACGCGGGTACTGCTGCTCGATCGAGCGGCCCACCATGAGGCGTACGAGCTCGTCCTCGGGCGTTGCGGCGGGGACCTCCCCGACGCTCTTCCCGTCCCGGATCACGGTGACGCGGTCGCCCAGGGCCGCGATCTCCTCCAGGTGATGGGTGATGAAGACGATCCCCACGCCGTCCTCGCGCAGCCTGCGCACGATCGCGAAGAGCTTCTCGACCTCCTCGGAGGTGAGCACGGCGGTCGGCTCGTCCATGATCAGCACACGTGCGTCCAGGCTCAGCGCCTTCGCGATCTCGACCATCTGGAGGCGTGCGATGCCGAGTTCGCGTACACGCGCGCGTGGCGACACTTGGACGCCCACGCGCGCGAGGAGGACTTCGGCGTCCGCCTCCATCGTCTTCCGGTCGATCATCCCGAAGCGGCGCGGCTGCCGCCCCAGGAAGATGTTCTCGGCGACCGTGAGGTCGGGGACGAGGTTGAACTCCTGGTAGATGGTGGCGATCCCGAGGCGCTCGGAGTCCTGCGCACCATGGATGCGCACCTCCTCGCCGCCGACCAGGATCCGCCCGGCGTCGGGGGTGTAGGCGCCGGAGAGCATCTTGATCAGGGTGCTCTTGCCCGCGCCGTTCTCACCGAGCAGCACATGCACCTCGCCCCGGCGCAGATCGAAGTCGACGCCGTCCAGCGCGACCAGGCCCGGGAAGGTCTTCCGTATGCCCTCGATGCGCAGCAACTCGTCCGCGTTGCTCACAAGTGGCTCCTGTTCTCAGCGGGGTCCTCACCGCACGAGCGGCGTACGACGAGACGGGCGGCGAGGGTGACCGACCGCGCGGGCCGCCCCTCGATGCGGTCGACCAGGGCCCGCACGGCAGCCCGGCCCAGCTCGCCCGTGGGCTGGGCGACCGCGGTGATCGGCGGATCGGTGTGCACGAACCACGGGATGTCGTCGAAGGCGGCCAGCGCGAGGTCCTCGGGAACGCGCAGCCCACGCGCGCGTACGGCGTCCAGCGCGCCGAGCGCCATCAGGTTGTCGGCGGCGAACACGACGTCGGGCGGCTCGGGCAGGTCGAGGAAGCCCTCGGTGACCCGCCGCCCGCTCTCGGCCTGGAAGTCGCCCTGCCCGATGTACGCCTCGGGGAGTTCGAGCCCGTACGCGCCGAGCGCCTCCCGGAAGGCCTCCACACGCTCCCGGCCGGTGGTGGTCGCCGCGGGGCCCGCGATGATGGCGAGCCTGCGGTGCCCGAGCCCGTGGAGATGCGCCACGAGGTCCCGTACGGCGGCCCGCCCGTCCGCCCGCACCACCGGCACGTCGAAGCCCGGGATCCACCGGTCCACGAACACCATCGGCGTGCCCGCGCGCGCGGCGTCCAGCATGAGCGGCGAGCCGCCGTCGGTGGGGGAGACCAGCAGTCCGTCGATACGACGGTCCAGCAGGTTCCGTACGTGGTGGTCCTGGAGGTCGGGCCGCTCGTCGGCGTTGCCGATGATGACGCTGTAGCCGAGCGCGCGGGCCTCCTCCTCGACGGAGCGGGCCAGTTCCGTGAAGTAGGGGTTCATCACGTCGCTGATGACCAGACCGAGGGTGTGGGTCTGGTCGGTGCGCAGGGAACGGGCGACGGCGTTCGGGCGGTAGCCCAGCGCCTCGACGGCCGCCAGCACGCGCGTGCGTGCGTCCGCGCTGACCGACGGATGGTCGTTCAGGACGCGCGAGACCGTGGCGACGGAGACACCCGCCTCGGCAGCGACGTCCTTGATGCTCGCCATCGCCGCTCCACCTCCTTGTGGAATCGATTACACGGAGGATTGGAATCGATTACACAGGGAGTGGCAATACCTCGAGACCGGATCGTGATGTCAGACCCCGGCTGTAGCGTCGGATCATGTCCAATCAGGCGGGGAACTCCACACCGGCGGGCGAGCGGCGGCTCGCCGTGCTCGAGGGCGTCCTGGAGCGGATCACGTACGCCAACGAGGAGAACGGCTACACGGTCGCCCGGGTCGACACCGGCAGAGGAGCCGGCGACCTG
Organism: Streptomyces longisporus; assembly: GCF_039532765.1. Classification (NCBI taxonomy): domain Bacteria; kingdom Bacillati; phylum Actinomycetota; class Actinomycetes; order Kitasatosporales; family Streptomycetaceae; genus Streptomyces; species Streptomyces longisporus. The sequence continues at coordinate 407,159 of NZ_BAAASG010000011.1, read as the reverse complement.
CTCACGGTCGTCGGGGCGCTGCTCGGCGCCCAGGTCGGCGAATCCCTGCGCATGGAGGGCCGTTGGGGCTCCCATCCCCAGTACGGCAAGCAGTTCACGGTGGAGAACTACACGACGGTGCTCCCGGCCACCGTCCAGGGCATCCGCCGCTACCTCGGCTCGGGGCTGGTCAAGGGCATCGGCCCCGTCTTCGCCGACCGCATCACCCAGCACTTCGGCCTGGACACCCTGCAGATCATCGAAGAGGAGCCCAAGCGGCTCATCGAGGTCCCCGGGCTCGGCCCCAAGCGCACCAAGAAGATCGCCGATGCCTGGGAGGAGCAGAAGGCGATCAAGGAGGTCATGCTCTTCCTCCAGACCGTCGAGGTGTCCACCTCCATCGCCGTGCGCATCTACAAGAAGTACGGCGACGCCTCGATCTCCGTCGTCAAGAACCAGCCCTACCGCCTCGCGGCCGACGTCTGGGGCATCGGCTTCCTCACCGCCGACAAGATCGCCCAGTCCGTGGGCATCCCGCACGACAGCCCGGAGCGCGTCAAGGCAGGCCTGCAGTACGCGCTGTCGCAGGCCACCGACCAGGGCAACTGCTACCTCCCCGAGGAGCAGTTGATCGCCGACGCGGTGAAGCTGCTGCAGGTCGACACCGGCCTGGTCATCGAGTGCCTCGCCGAACTCGCCCAGTCGCCCGAGGAGGGCGAGGACCCCGGGGTCGTAAGGGAGAAGGTGCCCGGCCAGGACGGCGGCGACCCGGTGACGGCCGTGTACCTCGTGCCCTTCCATCGGGCCGAACTCTCCCTCTCCGCCCAGTTGTTGCGCCTGCTGCGCACCGACGAGGACCGGATGCCCGGCTTCCACGAGGTGGTCTGGGACAAGGCGCTGGCCTGGCTCAAGGGCCGCACGGGCGCCGAGCTCGCGCCCGAGCAGGAGGCCGCCGTCAAGCTCGCGCTGACCCAGAAGGTCGCCGTGCTGACCGGCGGCCCCGGCTGCGGCAAGTCCTTCACGGTCCGCTCGATCGTGGAGCTGGCCCGCGCCAAGAAGGCGAGGGTGGTCCTGGCCGCCCCCACGGGCCGCGCCGCCAAACGCCTGGCCGAGCTCACCGGGGCCGAGGCCTCCACCGTCCACCGTCTGCTGGAGCTGAAGCCCGGCGGTGACGCGGCGTACGACAAGGACCGCCCGCTCGATGCGGACCTGGTGGTCGTCGACGAGGCCTCCATGCTGGACCTGCTGCTCGCCAACAAGCTGGTGAAGGCCGTCCCGCCGGGCGCCCACCTCCTCTTCGTCGGGGACGTCGACCAACTGCCCAGCGTGGGCGCCGGCGAGGTGCTGCGGGACCTGCTCGCCGACGGCAGCCCGATCCCCGCCGTGCGCCTCACGCGCGTGTTCCGCCAGGCCCAGCAGTCGGGGGTCGTCACGAACGCGCACCGGATCAACTCCGGGCAGCACCCGGTCACCGACGGCATGAAGGACTTCTTCCTCTTCGTCGAGGACGACACGGAGGGGGCGGGGCGGCTCACGGTGGATGTGGCGGCCCGTCGGATTCCGGCCAGGTTCGGGCTGGACCCGCGCCGGGACGTGCAGGTCCTCGCGCCCATGCACCGCGGCCCGGCCGGCGCCGGCACGCTCAACGGTCTGCTCCAGCAGGCCATCACCCCGGGCCGCCCCGATGTGCCGGAGAAGCGGTTCGGCGGCCGGGTCTTCCGGGTCGGCGACAAGGTCACCCAGATTCGCAACAATTACGAGAAGGGCAAGAACGGTGTCTTCAACGGCACCGTCGGCGTGGTCACCTCGCTCGACCCGGTCGACCAGCGCCTGACGGTACTGACGGACGAGGACGAGGAGGTCGCGTACGAGTTCGACGAACTGGACGAGCTGGCCCATGCGTACGCCGTCACCATTCACCGCTCCCAGGGGAGTGAATATCCCGCCGTGGTGATCCCGGTCACCGCCGGAGCCTGGATGATGCTGCAGCGGAACCTGCTGTACACCGCGGTGACCCGGGCCAAGAAGCTGGTCGTCCTGGTCGGTTCGCGCAAGGCGATCGGCCAGGCGGTGCGCACGGTGTCGGCCGGGCGACGCTGCACGGCACTCGACTTCCGGCTCTCCCCGAGACCCCTGTGAGAGCTCCCTGGACCCCTGTGCGGCTCCGCCGAGCCGGGTTTGAGACAGGCATCACGAAAAATGATCGATCAAATGAGTCGTGAAGGTCACAGAGCACTTCCGGATGGGGAATCAAGGGGGCAGGATGAGCAAGTTGGCGGCACTCAGTGCCGTCAATAGGCCCGATGGTCGACCCCGAGTGCACTCTCCTGAGCCAATTGGGGGATGGTAGAGACAGTCAGGGCAACCTCGAAGATGAGGCACTACGTCGGTGAGGGAAGACGTGAGCGACAACTCTGTAGTACTGCGGTACGGCGACGGCGAGTACACCTACCCGGTGATCGACAGCACCGTCGGCGACAAGGGCTTCGACATCGGGAAGCTCCGCGCCCAGACCGGTCTGGTGACGCTGGACAGCGGTTACGGCAACACCGCCGCCTATAAATCCGCCATCACCTACCTCGACGGCGAGGCGGGCATCCTCCGGTACCGCGGCTACCCGATCGAGCAGCTGGCGGAGCGCTCCACCTTCCTGGAGGTCGCCTACCTGCTGATCAACGGCGAGCTCCCGACCGTCGACGAGCTCTCCGTGTTCAAGAACGACATCACGCAGCACACCCTGCTGCACGAGGACGTCAAGAACTTCTACAAGGGCTTCCCGCGCGACGCCCACCCGATGGCCATGCTGTCCTCGGTCGTGTCGGCGCTGTCCACGTTCTACCAGGACAGCCACAACCCGTTCGACGAGAAGCAGCGCAACCTCTCGACGATCCGCCTGCTCGCCAAGCTCCCGACGATCGCGGCGTACGCGTACAAGAAGTCGATCGGCCACCCGTTCGTCTACCCGCGCAACGACCTCGGCTACGTCGAGAACTTCCTGCGCATGACCTTCTCGGTCCCGGCGCAGGAGTACGACCTCGACCCGGTCGTCGTCGCCGCCCTGGACAAGCTGCTGATCCTGCACGCGGACCACGAGCAGAACTGTTCGACGTCCACGGTCCGCCTGGTCGGCTCCTCGCAGGCGAACATGTTCGCGTCGATCTCGGCCGGCATCAACGCCCTGTGGGGCCCGCTGCACGGCGGTGCCAACCAGTCCGTCCTGGAGATGCTCGAGGGCATCCAGGCGAACGGCGGCGACGTCGACTCCTTCATCCGCAAGGTGAAGAACAAGGAGGACGGCGTCCGCCTGATGGGCTTCGGCCACCGGGTGTACAAGTCCTTCGACCCGCGCGCGAAGATCATCAAGGCGGCGGCGCACGACGTCCTCTCGGCCCTCGGCAAGTCCGACGAGCTGCTGGACATCGCGCTCAAGCTGGAGGAGCACGCGCTCTCGGACGACTACTTCGTCCAGCGCAACCTCTACCCGAACGTGGACTTCTACACCGGCCTGATCTACCGCGCCATGGGCTTCCCGACCGAGATGTTCACGGTCCTGTTCGCCCTCGGCCGCCTTCCGGGCTGGATCGCCCAGTGGCACGAAATGATCAAGGAGCCCGGCTCCCGCATCGGCCGACCGCGCCAGATCTACACGGGCGTGGTGGAACGGGACTTCGTCCCGGTCGAGGAGCGCTGACAAACGCCGGTGGCGGGGCCGCCCTGGTCTTTTAGGGGCGCGGGGCCGCATCCGTTTGCGGCTCCGCCGCGGGGCGCGGCCGGTCCCCACCGGCCAGCAGCCGGGAAGCAACCTGAAGACCCCCGAACCCCCCGGCTCGATCCGCGAAGCGAACCGGCTGAATCCGCCAAGCGAAAGGCGCCCTGGCGCCGGTCCCCCCACGGGCCGACGTCCAGGGCGCCTTCCCATGTCCCGGTGCGGATTCCCCCCACGGGATCCGGCCGGGCGTCTGTGAAGCCAGCGCCTGAATCGCTGTCGAGTGCGGCGAGCGTTGAGCAGAATGAGCAAAACTCGCCGTACTCATGGTTGTGCGGTCTGCCGGGACAACGCACGCTCGGGAGGGCCGCTCAAAGCACCCCGATGTACGTGGCCCCGGCAACGCACCTCTGAGGAAGTCCCCCAAGACATCCCCAGATGCCAGGAAACGCCCCCCAAGACGCTGCCTGACATCGTCAACTTAGACCTTCGAACCCCTTCGATGGTTACGTTCACATCACTGTGATCTGCGTCTCTTGCATTTGTCCGTTAGATACGCAAGAGCGCCGATACAGCGATCGGTGCCCAAGCGTAAGGATGATGCGCGAGCCTTGTGAAGAGCTTATGTGAGGCTGGCGCCGGACTCCAGAGGTGCTCTCACCTCGACTTCGACTAACCGCCGGTAACCTCGGCGGAGTTCAACGGAACGTCCGCAGCCGGAGGCTGTTCGTCACCACGAACACCGACGAGAAGGCCATCGCGGCCCCGGCGATCATCGGATTCAGCAGGCCCGCGGCGGCCAGCGGCAACGCGGCCACGTTGTACCCGAAGGCCCACACCAGGTTGCCCTTGATCGTGGCCAGCGTCCTGCGGGACAGCCGGATCGCGTCCGCGGCCACCCGCAGATCCCCGCGCACCAGAGTCACATCGCCCGCCTCGATCGCCGCGTCCGTGCCGGTCCCCATCGCCAGACCCAGATCCGCGGTGGCCAGCGCGGCCGCGTCGTTGACCCCGTCGCCGACCATGGCGACCGTACGCCCCTCGGCCTGCAGCCGCCGTACGGCCGCCACCTTGTCCTCGGGCAGGACCTCCGCGATCACCTGCTCGATCCCCACCTCGCGCGCGACCGCCTGGGCGACCGCCCGGTTGTCCCCGGTCAGCAGCACCGGCGTGAGCCCCAGCGCGCGCAGCTCGCGCACCGCCTGGGCGCTGGTCTCCTTGACCGCGTCGGCGACGGCGACGACACCGCGTGCCACCCCGTCCCAGCCGACCACGACGGCGGTACGTCCGTCGCTCTCGGCCTCGGCCTTGGCGCGGGCCAGTTCCTCGGGGAGGTCTTCGAAGAGCCGCCCCACGGCCACCTCGCGGCCCTCCACACGGCCGCGTACGCCCCGCCCGGGCACGTTCTCGAACTCCTCGACCCCCGGAAGCCGTCCGGCCCTCCCCCACTCGGCACCCAGGGCGATCGCCCGGGCGACGGGATGCTCGGAGGCGTGCTCGACGGCGCCCGCGAGCCGCAGCACCTCCTTCTCGTCGGTGCCGGCGACGGCGTACACCTCGCGCAGGGTCATCCGGCCGGTGGTGACCGTTCCGGTCTTGTCGAGTACGACGGTGTCGACGCGGCGCGTGGACTCCAGGACCTCCGGGCCCTTGATCAGGATGCCGAGCTGCGCGCCACGCCCCGTGCCGACCAGCAGCGCGGTCGGCGTGGCCAGGCCCAGCGCGCACGGGCAGGCGATGATCAGGACCGCGACGGCCGCGGTGAACGCGGCCACGGTGTCGCCCGTGACGCCGAGCCACGTCCCGAACGTGCCGACGGCGATCAGCATGACGACCGGCACGAAGACCGCCGAGATCCGGTCGGCGAGCCGCTGCACCTCGGCCTTGCCGTTCTGCGCGTCTTCGACCAGCTTCGCCATCCGCGCCAGCTGGGTGTCGGCGCCGACCCGGGCGGCCTCGACGACCAGCCGCCCGCCGGCGTTGACCGTGCCCCCGGTGACGGCGTCGCCCACGCCCACGTCCACCGGCACCGACTCGCCGGTCAGCATCGAGGCGTCCACGGCGGACGCGCCCTCGACGACGGCGCCGTCGGTCGCGATCTTCTCCCCGGGCCGTACGACGAAACGATCACCCACGGCCAGTCGGGACACCGGGACGCGCACTTCACGGCCGTCCCGCAGGACGGACACGTCCTTGGCGCCCAGCTCCAGCAGGGCCCTGAGCGCCGCGCCCGCACGGCGCTTGGAACGGGCCTCCAGACAGCGGCCGAGCAGGATGAACGCGACGACGCCCGCGGCGACCTCCAGGTAGATGGTGGAGGACCCGTCCATGCGCGAGACGGTGAACCTGAACTCGTCGTGCATGCCCGGCATGCCCGCGTCGCCGAAGAACAGCGCCCACAGCGACCAGCCGAACGCGGCCAGCGTGCCGACCGAGACCAGTGTGTCCATGGTGGCGGCGCCGTGCCGGGCGTTCGTCCAGGCGGCGCGGTGGAACGGCAGGCCGCCCCAGACGACGACAGGAGCGGCGAGCGTGAGAGCCAGCCACTGCCAGTTGTCGAACTGCAGGGCCGGCACCATCGACAGCAGTACGACGGGAAGTGCGAGCAGGGCGGAGACGGTGAAGCGCTGCCGGTAGGCGGCCGGTTCCGGGTCCTCGGCGGCCTTCTCCTCGGCGGGCTCCGGCTGCGGCGGGAGCGACTCCTCTGCCGTGTAGCCCGTCTTCACCACGGTGGCGATCAGGTCGGCGACCTGGATGCCCGCGGGATAGGTCACCTTCGCCTTCTCCGTCGCGAAGTTCACCGTGGCGGTGACGCCGTCCATGCGGTTGAGCTTCTTCTCGACGCGGGCCGCGCAGGAGGCGCAGGTCATCCCGCCGATGAGCAGCTCGACCTCGGAGGCGTCCGCTGCCGTGCGTATCGGTGCCGGTGTCTGCGTGGTGGTGCTGCTCATCGCGGGTTCCGGGCTGCCGTCAGACCTGGCCGACGAGCTCGAAGCCCGCCTCGTCCACCGCGGCGCGCACGGCGGCCTCGTCGAGCGGGGCCGCGGAGACGACGGTGACCTCACCGGACGCGGCGACGGCCGTCACCGAGCTGACGCCGGGAAGCTCGCGGATCTCACCGGAGACGGACCCCTCGCAGTGTCCGCAGCTCATGCCGCTCACCTTGTAGACGGCGGTGACGGTACCCGGGGTGTCGGTCTGGGCGGTCATGTCGTTCTCCTCGTCGAGGCGTGTGGGGCTGTGGGGGCCCACGGGAAGCCCTCCACTTCTCACACTATACCCCTAGGGGGTACCCGTCCAAGGAGGGGTGCGGCACTCATGGGGTGCGAGTCGTGGCGGCGCCCGTGTCCTCCCGGGTGCCCAGCCGATCGCCGACCAGAGGCTCCAGATAGCGGATCAGTACGTTCTTGATCTCCCGGGTGTATGCGTCGCGCTCGGCGCCCTCGTGGGCGAGCACCAGCTCCAGACCCGCCTTGTACATGCCGAGGCAGACATGCGCGGTGCGGCTGACGTCGGCCGGGGGCGCGTCCGGCAGCAGTGAGGCCAGCAGGGCCTCGATCCGGGAGACCAGGGTGGCGTGCAGGGCGTCGTGCTCCTCGGCGATCCGGCCCGGGATGTCGGGGCCGTGCATCAGCGCGAAGAACACCGGGTGGTCGCAGTTGAAGGCGATGAACCGGTCCACGGCGGCACCGACCGCCTCCTCCAGTGGCGTCGTCGGGTCGACCGGTGCGAGCGCCTCGCCGTAGGTCTCGCGCATCTCGTGCATCAGCCGGTCACCCAGCTCGATCGCGATCGCTTCCTTGTTCGGGAAGAACTGGTACAGCGTGCCCGGTGAGACGCCGGCCTCGCGGGCGATGGCGTTGGTGCTGGCGGCCGTGTAGCCGGTGGTGCAGAACACCGAGGCGGCGGCCTCCAGGAGCTGGGCGATGCGGCGCTCGCCGCGTGCCTGGCGGCGCCGCGGCTGTTCCTGCTGTGAGTTCTCGGGCACGCGTTATCCCCAGTTCTCCGAACGCGATTGACAAACGCGAGCGGTCGCTCGCATTCTGGATCCGGTTGAAACACGAGCGCTGTCTCGTGTTTGCCATTTTATGGTTTCCACGGTGAAGGGGACACCGCACGATGACCGAAGTCAACAAACCACCGCGCCCCGGGGGCTGGACCCGCTTCGTGACCGCCCGCCCGCGGCTGTCGCTGTTGGTGGCCCTGGTCATCACCGCGCTCGCCGTGCTGGCCGGCAGCGGCGTCGCCGACCGCCTGGGCAGCGGCGGCTGGGAGGACCCGGCCGCCCAGTCGACGTATGCGACCAAGGCGCTGGAGCGCGAGTTCCCGGACTCCCAGCCCAACCTGCTGCTGCTCGTCGACGCGGGGCGCTCCTCGGTGGACGATCCGGCCGTCGCCGCCCAGGCCCGGCGCCTCACCGCGCGCCTGGCCGGTGAGAAGGGCGTCATAGGTGTTGGCTCCTACTGGCAGTCCACATCGCCCGCCCTCCGGGCCGAGGACGGCCACGAGGCGCTGATCGCCGCGCACATCACAGGCGACGAGAAGGCGATGGGCGACACCCTGGACCGCATCGCGCCCCACTACCGCGGCACCCACGGCCCGGTGCAGGTGAAGGTCGGCGGCCTGGTCGCCGTGCGGCACGAGATGCAGACGATCATCAAGGAGGACCTGACCCGCGCCGAGATGATCGCCCTGCCGGTGACGCTCGTGCTGCTGGTGATGGTCTTCGGATCGGCGATCGCCGCCCTGCTGCCGCTGGGCATCGGCATCGTCGCGATCCTCGGGACGAACGCGGTGCTGCGCGGCCTGACCGAGTTCACCGACGTCTCGGTCTTCGCGATGAACCTCACCACGGCCCTGGGCCTGGGACTGGCCATCGACTACGCACTGTTCATCGTCCGCCGCTTCCGTGAGGAACTGTCCACGGGCGACGACCCGTTGACGGCGGTGGGCACCACCCTGCGCACAGCCGGCCGCACAGTCCTCTTCTCCTCCCTCACGGTCGCGGTCTCCCTCGCGGCGATGCTGCTCTTCCCGCAGTACTTCCTGCGGTCCTTCGCATACGCCGGCATAGCGGTCGTCCTGCTGGCCGCAGCGGCCGCGCTGATCCTGCTCCCGGCCGCCCTGGTGCTGCTCGGACACCGGGTCAACTCCCTGGATCTGCGCCGTCTGTTCCGGCGCGGACGGGCGCCGAAGGCCTCCGGGGAGGAGGGCACCGCGTGGGCGCGCATGGCGACCCTCGTGATGCGCCGGGCCCCGCTCTTCGCCGTGGCGACCACCACGGTGCTGATCGTTCTCGGACTGCCCTTCCTGGGCGTGAAGTTCGGCACCGCGGACGATCGTCAGCTCCCCTCGACCGCAGAGTCCCACGTGGTCCAGCAGCACATCCGCGACGGCTTCCCGGGCAGCCCCGGCGGTGGCCTGGAGGTGCTCGCCGAGGGCCGTTCGACCCCCGCCCAGTACACCGCGTACAAGGACCGAATAGCCGATCTGCCCGGCGTGCTGAGGGTCGACGGCCCGCTGGTGAAGGGGCAGTCGGCGTACTTCACCGTGCTGCCGAAGGGGGAGTCCGTGGACGACGCGGCCCAACGCCTGGTGGGTGAACTGCGCGCCACGCACGCGCCCTTCGACACCAAGGTGACCGGCACCGCGGCCGTCCTGGTCGACTCCAAGCATGCGATAGCCGAGCGCCTGCCCTGGGCGGCCGCCTTCATCGCGATCGTCACCCTGCTCCTGGTCTTCCTGCTGACCGGCAGCGTGCTGATACCGATCCAGGCGGTGGTTCTCAACGCACTCAGCCTGACCGCCATGTTCGGCGCGGTGGTCTGGGTCTTCCAGGACGGCCACCTGTCGGGCCTGCTCGGCTTCACCAGCCCCGGCTCCATAGAGACCACCCTGCCGGTCCTGATGTTCTGCGTGGCCTTCGGTCTCTCCATGGACTACGGCGTCTTCCTGCTCTCCCGCATCAAGGAGGAGTACGACAGAACGGGCGACCACAACGAGGCGGTCCGCCACGGCCTCCAGCGCACGGGCGGCCTGATCACAGCGGCGGCGGTGATCCTGGCAGTGGTGATGGTCGCCATCGGCACCTCCCGGGTCACCAACACCAAGATGCTCGGCCTGGGCATCGCCCTGGCGGTACTGATGGACGCGATGATCGTACGAAGCCTGTTGGTGCCGGCGGTGATGAGGCTGACGGGACGGGCCACCTGGTGGGCGCCGGCGCCGCTGCGGAGGTTCCACGAACGGTTCGGCTTGAGCGAGGGCGAGGATGAGCGCCCCAGTGGGGGCCCGGGGCCGCATCGGGGTGCGGCTCCGCCGCGGGGCGCGACCAGCCACGATGTACCCGCAGACACCAACGGCGATGGGAGCGCAGATGCGGGCAGTGGTGATCGAGCAGTACGGGAGCCGGCCCGACGTACGTGAGGTACCCGACCCTCGACCCGCCGACCACGGAGTGGTCGTCCGGGTCGAGGCAACCGGCCTCTGCAGAAGCGACTGGCACGGCTGGCAGGGCCACGACCCCGACATCACCCTGCCGCACGTACCGGGCCACGAACTGGCCGGCGTCGTAGAGGCGGTCGGGGCCACAGTGACCGCCTGGCGCCCGGGCGATCGCGTCACCGTCCCCTTCGTCTGCGCCTGCGGCAGCTGCGCGGCATGCGCGGCGGGTGACCAGCAGGTCTGCGAACGCCAGACCCAGCCGGGCTTCACCCACTGGGGCTCGTTCGCACAGTACGTCGCGCTGGACCACGCCGACGTGAACCTCGTAGCGGTACCCCAGGAGCTGTCGTTCGCCACAGCGGCAGCGCTGGGCTGCCGGTTCGCGACGGCGTTCCGCGCGGTCGTGCAGCAGGGCCGGGTGGCGGCGGGGGAGTGGGTCGCGGTGCACGGCTGCGGGGGTGTGGGCCTGTCCGCGGTGATGATCGCGGCGGCATCGGGGGCGCGGGTGATCGCGGTGGACGTATCGCCTCAGGCCCTGGACCTGGCGCGGAAGTTCGGCGCGGCGGAGTGTGTGGACGCGACGCGGACACCGGACACGGCCGCGGCGATCCGTGAGCTGTCCGGCGGCGGCGCCCGGCTGTCCCTCGACGCCCTCGGCTCACCCGCCACCTGCGCCGCCTCCGTGAACGGTCTGCGCCGCCGCGGACGCCATGTGCAGGTGGGCCTGCTCCCGTCGCCCACCGGCACGACCCCCGTCCCGATGGCGCGGGCGATCGCCCTGGAGCTCGAACTCCTCGGCAGCCACGGCATGGCGGCGCACACCTATCCGCCGATGCTGGAGCTGGTCGGAGCGGGCGTGCTCCGCCCCGACCTGCTGGTCACGTCCACGATCACCCTGGACGCGACCCCGGACGCGCTGGCTGCGATGGGGACGGCGCCGGGAGCGGGGGTGACGGTCATCGAGCCGTGGAGTTGAGCGAGCGGGCGGCCCACTCCCGGTCGAGGATCGACATGATCACCTCGTCGGCCCACTCCCCGTGCCGTAGCTGCACCTCCCGCCGTACGCCCTCGACGACGAACCCGACCTTCTCGTAGACGCGCAGGGCGCGTCGGTTGTGGGCGTAGGCCTCCAACTGGATCCGGTGGAGGCCGAGTTGCTCGAAGCCGTACCCGACGATGAGCCGAGTGGCCTCGGTGCCGATGCCGCGACCACGCCCCCGCGGTCCGATGAGGGTGCGGAACGTGCAACCGCGCGCCGCCGGATCCCAGTCGTACAGGACGACCTCGCCGAGAAGTTCGCCGCTGTCCGGGTCGGTGACGGCGAGGTCGAGCCGGTCGGGGACGGTGGCCCGGGAGCCGTACCAGGACCGCAGGCGCTCCGGACTGAGCTCGGTCGACGGCTCATAGGTGAAGCGGATGACCTCGGGGTCCCCGATGATCTCCCACATCGTCTCGGCGTCGGCCGCGGTGAAGGGCCGCAGGACTGTCTTCTCGCCGGTCAGTACCGGTTTCACGGAGAAGTCGCTCATGGGACGACTGTGCCCCACTGGTCAGGTGGGGCACAGGTCGTTTTTCGGCAGGTCAGGAGGTCAGGAGAACGGGTGGTCGGGGGCCTCGTCGTCTCTGCGGCCGCGGTTTCCGGGCCGGGAGGCGACCCAGGCCCGGACCGTGTCCGCGTACCAGAAGGGCTTGCCGCCCTCGACATGGTCGGGCGGCGGCAGCAGCCCGTGTTTGCGGTAGGACCGCACGGTGTCCGGCTGCACCTTGATGTGCGCCGCGATCTCCTTGTACGACCAGAGCCTTCGGTCGGTCATGGGTAGCACCTCCCCGCGCGCACCGCGGGGGCGGCCGGGGGCGGCCGTCGGGGGAACCGGGCGCTGCGCTGGCGATCACAGATCTGTGCCCGGTCAACGACGGAGCGTGAGGGGAAGGCAGGGTCTGTGGGACGGGTGTGACACAAGCCTCGCGCACCTGCGACACCCGTGACAGCGAGGTGGTGTTTGTGACACGAGCGCAGCAAACGCACCGGCGGGCTCAGGGGCGTGGGGCGTTGACATCGGCCTGGAGGGCGTGACAAGTCACGAACACCGCACGACCGCAGTCGCACAGGACCCGGCACATCAGTAGGCGCCCGCTACGCCCCGCACGACCGCAGAAACGCCCGAGTCCGCTGAGCGATCGGCAACGGCTTGTCCGGCTCGCACGGATACATGTCCTGCTCCACGATCGCGAACAGATCCACGTCCAGCTTCTGCGCGGCCTCCAGAACGGGGCCGAGCGCCGGCACGCCCGCCGGCGGCTCGCACATCACACCCCGCGCCACCGCAGGTCCGAACGGCACCTGGTTGGCGCGGACGTCAGCAAGGATCTCCGGGTCCACCTGCTTGAGGTGCAGATACCCGATCCGCTCCCCATACGTCTCGATCAGCTTGACGCTGTCCCCGCCGCAGTACGCGTAGTGCCCCGTGTCCAGGCACAGCGACACCAGATCGGAGTCCGTCCCGTCCAGGAACCGGACGACGTTCTCCTCGCTGTCGACATGCGTGTCGGCATGGGGATGGACGACGATCTGCAGCCCGTACCGCTCCCGCACCTCTCGCCCGAGCCGCTCGGTCAGCGAGGTCAGATTGCGCCACTGCTCGGTCGTCAGCGTGTCCGGCTCCAGCACCTCACCGGTCTTGTCGTCCCGCCAGAAGGACGGGATGACCACCAGGTGGGAGGCGCCCATGGCCTGCGCGAGCACCGCGTTGTCCGCGACATGCGCCCAGGTCTTCTCCCACACCGCCTCACCGTGGTGCAGGCCCGTGAACACGGTCCCCGCCGACACCTTCAGGCCGCGCCGTGAGGTCTCCTCGGTGAGTACGGCCGGATCGGTCGGCAGGTAGCCGTACGGGCCCAGTTCGATCCACTCGTAGCCGGACTGCGCGACCTCGTCGAGGAAGCGCTGCCAGGGGACCTGCTGCGGGTTGTCGGGGAACCACACACCCCAGGAGTCGGGAGCCGACCCGATCCGGATGCGGGACAGTGAGGAGGAAGAGGGCGACAACGACGTCATGCCGGTCAGCTTCGGTGCGACGGTAAGCGCTGTCAAGGTCTCGTCCGAATGTCTGGACAAAACATTGACAGGGCTCCGCGTGCGGGGCTAGAAACGCGGGGAGAGCCGTAACGAAGGGAAGTCGATGGCGTACGACCTGATCACCATGGGGCGGATCGGAGTGGACCTGTATCCGCTCCAGACCGGTGTCCCGCTGCCGCAGGTGACGAACTTCGGCAAGTTCCTCGGCGGCTCGGCGACGAACGTCGCGGTCGCCGCGGCCCGCCTCGGACGCCGTACGGCGGTGATCACGCGCACCGGCGACGACCCCTTCGGCACCTATCTGCACGAGGCCCTGCGGGGCTTCGGCGTCGACGACCGCTGGGTCACCCCGGTCCCCGGCCTGCCCACTCCGGTCACCTTCTGCGAGATCTTCCCGCCGGACGACTTCCCGCTGTACTTCTACCGGCAGCCCAAGGCCCCCGACCTGGAGATAGACGCCCACGAGCTCGACCTCGACGCCATCCGCGACGCCCGCATCTTCTGGGTCACCGGCACCGGTCTGAGCGAGGAGCCCAGCCGCACGGCGACGCTGGCGGCCCTCGCCCACCGGGCCAAGGCCGGTACGACGGTCTTCGACCTCGACTGGCGCCCCATGTTCTGGAGCAGTGACACCAGCGGCTCCCGCCGCGGGCCCGCAGCCGCCCGCCCCTTCTACGAGGAAGCCCTGCGCCACACCACCGTCGCGGTCGGCAACCTCGACGAGGTGGAGGTCGCGACCGGAGTGCGTGAACCGCGCGCCGCCGCCCAGGCGTTGCTGGACGCGGGCGTCGAACTCGCCGTCGTCAAGCAGGGCCCCAAGGGCGTCCTCGCCGTCAACAGCAAGGGCGAGTCCGCCGAGGTCCCGCCCCTCCCGGTGAACGTCCTCAACGGCCTCGGGGCCGGCGACGCGTTCGGCGGCTCCCTCTGCCACGGTCTGCTGGAGGGCCGGGACCTGGAGACGATCATGCGGCACGCCAACGCGGCCGGCGCGATCGTCGCCTCCCGCCTGGAGTGCTCCTCCGCCATGCCGACCACCGACGAGATCGAGGCCGCGCTCTTGGCAGGGGCCGTACTGTGACCGTCGACGTGGCGGAGCTCGTCCGCATCCGTGCCCACCGCCCCGAGGCGATAGCGGAGGCCGCCGCCCGGCGCACCCGCAGGCCGCTGCTCGGTGACTCCGGCCGGCTGATGATCGTCGCCGCCGACCACCCGGCCCGCGGCGCGCTCGGTGTCGGCGACCGCAGGTTCGCCATGGCCAACCGCGCCGACCTGCTGGAACGCCTCTGCCTTGCGCTCTCCCGGCCCGGCGTCGACGGCGTCCTCGCCACCGCCGACATCCTCGACGACCTGCTGCTCCTCGGCGCCCTCGACGGCAAGGTCGTCATGGGCTCGATGAACCGCGGCGGCCTCCAGGGCGCCAGCTTCGAGCTCGACGACCGTTTCACCGGCCATCGCGCCGAGGACATCGAGCGCCTCGGCTTCGACGCCGGCAAGCTGCTCCTGCGCATCGACTACGACGATCCGGGCTCCCTCACCACCCTGGAGTCCACCGCCCGCGCCATCGACGACATGGCCGCGCGCGGACTGCCCGTCTTCGTCGAGCCGTTCCTCAGCCGCCGCACGGACGAGGGCCGGTTGAAGAACGACCTGTCCGCCGAGGCCGTCACCAAGTCCATCGCCATCGCCTCCGGGCTGGGCGGCACCTCGGCCTACACCTGGCTGAAGCTGCCGGTCACCGAGAACCCGGACGACATGTCCGAGGTCATGGAGACCTCCACGCTGCCGGCCGTGCTGCTGGGCGGCGAGGTGGGCGACGATCAGGACGGTGCGTACGAGAAGTGGCGCGGCGCCCTCCAACTTCCCACCGTGCGCGGCCTGGTGGTCGGCCGTTCGCTGCTGTACCCGGCGGACGGCGATGTGGCCGCCGCCGTGGACACCGCCGTAGGACTGCTGTGAGGACCGCATGAGCAGCAAGGAGCTGTACGTAGCGCGGGGCACCACCGCGGATGGCAACTACGCCCTCGACATCGACCCCGAGCGGGCCGGCTGGGCGTACTGCAGTCTGCGGATCGTCGAGCTGGAGCCGGGTGGTACACACACCTTCACCACCGGCGACAGTGAGTGGATCGTGCTTCCGCTGCAGGGCGGATGTACCGTGCGCACAGCCGACGGCACAAGCGACGCAGAGTTCCAACTCCTGGGCAGGGACAACGTGTTCGCGTCGGTCTCCGACTTCGCGTACGCACCCCGTGACGCCCGGGTCCAGATCGCCTCCGGCGCGGGAGGCCGCTTCGCCCTGGCAGGAGCGAAGTGCGAGCGACAACTCCCCGCCCGCTACGGCCCCGCGCCGGAGGTCCCCGTCGAAGAGCGCGGCAGCGGCACCCAGTTGCGGCACGTCCGCAACTTCGCCTCTGCTGACGCCTTCGACTGCGACAAGCTCATCGCCGTCGAGGTCATCACCCCTGGTGGCAACTGGTCCTCGTACCCGCCGCACAAGCACGACGAGCACCGGCCGGGCGTGGAGGCGGAGCTGGAGGAGATCTACTACTTCGAGATCGACGGGCCGAACGGTTTCGGCTATCAGCGCGTATCCCCCTCCCGTGAGGGCGGATCGGACGTCCTCGCGGAGGTCCGCTCCGGCGATGCCGTCCTCGTCCCCGACGGATGGCACGGCCCGTCCGTCGCCCAGCCCGGCCACGACATGTACTACCTCAATGTCATGGCGGGCCCGGGCGAGACCCGGGAGTGGCGGATCTGCTTCCATCCGGAACACACGGAGGGTTACCGATGACGTCCTCAACGACGAGGCTCACGGTCGCGCAGGCACTCGTCCGCTTCCTGTCGGCCCAGTACACCGAGCGCGACGGCGTCCGGCAGCGGCTGATCGGCGCCACCTGGGGCATCTTCGGCCACGGCAACGTGGCGGGCATCGGCCAGGCGCTCGTCGAGTACGCCGACGACATGCCGTTCCACCAGGGCCGCAACGAACAGGCCATGGTGCATGCGGCGGTCGGTTATGCGAGGCAGTCGGGCCGCCTGTCCACGCACGCGGTGACGACGTCCATCGGCCCGGGCGCCACCAACCTCGTCACGGGCGCCGCCCTCGCGACCGTCAACCACCTCCCGGTCCTGCTCCTGCCCGGCGACGTCTTCGCCACCCGCCCCGCCGACCCGGTCCTCCAGCAGCTCGAAGTCCCCTACGCCGGAGATGTGTCGGTCAACGACAGCCTGCGACCGGTGTCGAGGTACTTCGACCGCATCACCCGGCCGGAAGCCCTGATCCCGTCGGCCCTGAACGCCATGCGGGTGCTGACCGACCCCG
The DNA here is from genome assembly GCF_039532765.1 of Streptomyces longisporus. NCBI lineage: Bacteria > Bacillati > Actinomycetota > Actinomycetes > Kitasatosporales > Streptomycetaceae > Streptomyces > Streptomyces longisporus. The sequence goes on along the minus strand of NZ_BAAASG010000011.1, from coordinate 390,632 downwards.
TCGAGACCGGTGCCGTGACCCTGGCCCTCCCGCAGGACGTGCAGGCGGAGGCCTTCGACTGGCCGGACGAGTTCTTCGCCGAGCGCACCTGGGTCGTACGACGTCCGGGCGCCGACCCGGCCGAACTCGCCGAGGCGGTACGGGGGATCAGGTCCGCGCGCAGGCCGCTCGTCGTCGCCGGCGGCGGCGTCCACCACAGCCGCGCCGAGGAGGCCCTCGCCGAGTTCGCCCAGGCCACCGGCATCCCGGTCGCCTCCACCCAGGCAGGCAAGGGCTCCCTGCGCCACGACCACCCCCAGGACGTCGGCGGCATCGGCCACACCGGCACGGCGACCGCGAACGAACTCGCCCGCACCGCCGACCTGGTGATCGGCGTGGGGACCAGGTACACCGACTTCACCACGGCCTCCGGCACCCTCTTCAGCGGCGAGGGCGTGCGCTTCCTCAACGTCAACATCGCGCCCTTCGACGGCCACAAGCTCGCCGGTCTGCCCCTGATCGCGGACGCCCGCAGCGGCCTCCAGGAGCTGACCGCGGCCCTCGACCTGCATGCGTACGAAGTCCCGGCCTCCTATGTCACCGAGTACACCGAGGACAAGGAGCGCTGGGAACAGCGCGTCGACGCCTGCTACGAGGCCGACGAGCCGGACGTACGCCCGACGCAGCCGCAGGTCCTCGGCGCCCTGGACGCGCTGGTGGACGAGTCGGACGTGATCATCAACGCGGCCGGCTCCCTCCCCGGTGACCTGCACAAACTGTGGCGGGCTCGGTCGCGGGACCAGTACCACCTGGAGTACGGCTACTCCTGCATGGGCTACGAGATACCCGCCGCGATCGGCGTGAAGCTGGCCGCCCCGGACCGGCCCGTGTGGGCGCTGGTCGGCGACGGAACGTATCTGATGATGCCGACGGAGATCGTGACCGCCGTACAGGAGGGCATCGCGATCAAGGTCCTGCTGATCCAGAACCACGGGTACGCGTCCATCGGAGGCCTGTCCGAGTCCGTGGGCGGCGAGCGGTTCGGCACCGCGTACCGCTTCCGGTCGGACGACGGTACGTACACGGGGGCGCCGCTGCCCGTGGATCTCGCCGCCAACGCCGCCAGCCTGGGCATGCGGGTGCTGCGCGCGAAGACCGTGGCGGACCTGCGGACGGCGCTCGCCGCGGCGCGCGCCGCCGACACACCCACATGTGTCTACGTCGAGACCGAAACGGCCGACACTGTGTCGGGCCCGCCGCCGGCGCAGGCCTGGTGGGATGTACCTGTGGCCGAGACCGCGACCCGACCGTCGGCGGTGAAGGCCCGCGAGCTGTACGAACGGCACGTCTCGACCCGACGCCGCCATCTGTGAAGGAGTAACTGGGCATGACGAAGATCGTCAACCACTGGATCGGCGGCAAGACCGTCGAAGGCGCGTCGGGTACGTACGGGCCGGTCACCGACCCTGCGACCGGCGCGGTCACCACGAAGGTCGCCTTCGCCTCGGTCGACGAGGTCGACGCGGCGGTGGCGGCGGCCAAGGACGCCTTCGTGACCTGGGGCCAGTCCTCGCTGGCCAAGCGCACGGAGATCCTCTTCCGCTTCCGCGCACTGCTGGACGCGAACCGGGACGCGATCGCCGAGCTGATCACCGCCGAGCACGGCAAGGTGCACTCCGACGCGCTCGGCGAGGTCGCCCGCGGCCTGGAGATCGTCGACCTCGCCTGCGGCATCACCGTGCAGCTCAAGGGCGAACTGTCCACTCAGGTCGCGAGCCGCGTCGACGTCTCCTCGATCCGCCAGCCGCTGGGTGTGGTCGCGGGCATCACGCCGTTCAACTTCCCGGCGATGGTCCCGATGTGGATGTTCCCGATCGCCATCGCGACCGGCAACACCTTCGTCCTCAAGCCGTCCGAGAAGGACCCGTCGGCCTCCGTCAAGCTCGCCGAGCTGCTGGCCGAGGCCGGCCTGCCGGACGGCGTCTTCAACGTCGTGCACGGCGACAAGGTGGCCGTCGACCGCCTCCTGGAGCACCCGGACGTCAAGGCGGTGTCGTTCGTCGGCTCCACCCCGATCGCCCGCTACATCCACACCACCGCCGCCGCGAACCACAAGCGGGTGCAGGCGCTGGGCGGCGCCAAGAACCACATGCTGGTCCTGCCGGACGCCGACCTGGACGCGGCCGCCGACGCCGCCGTCTCGGCCGCCTACGGCTCCGCGGGCGAGCGCTGCATGGCCATCTCCGCGGTCGTCGCGGTCGGCTCCATCGGCGACGAGCTGGTGGAGAAGATCCGCGAGCGCGCCGAGAAGATCAAGATCGGCCCCGGCAACGACCCGACCTCCGAGATGGGCCCGCTGATCACGAAGGTGCACCGCGACAAGGTGGCGTCGTATGTCTCGGGCGCGGCGGCCGAGGGCGCCGAGGTCGTGCTCGACGGCACCGGCTACACGGTCGAGGGCTTCGAGGACGGCCACTGGATCGGCATCTCGCTGCTGGACAAGGTGCCGACCAGCGCCAAGGCCTACCAGGACGAGATCTTCGGCCCGGTCCTGTGCGTCCTGCGTGTGGACACCTACGAGGAGGGCGTGGCCCTCATCAACGCCTCGCCGTTCGGCAACGGCACCGCGATCTTCACCCGGGACGGCGGCGCCGCCCGCCGCTTCCAGCTGGAGATCGAGGCCGGCATGGTCGGCGTGAACGTCCCCATCCCGGTCCCCGTCGGCTACCACAGCTTCGGCGGCTGGAAGGACTCCCTCTTCGGCGACCACCACATCTACGGCAACGACGGCACGCACTTCTACACCCGCGGCAAGGTCGTCACCACCCGCTGGCCCGACCCCGCCGACGCCCCCTCCGGCGTCGACCTGGGCTTCCCGCGCAACCACTGACGAAGGCGTCAGGGGCCGTCCGCCATGCGGACGGCCCCATTTTTTTGCGGGCGCACGCTGCGGTTCCCGTAGCGGGACAAGCGCCCATACCGACCGACCCGTTGTGTCGTAATCAACATCCGTAAGGACGTTTGGCTACGGATTCCGTAGGTGGTGAACCATTGACGCGACGGTTTCCGTCGGGATTCCATGCAGCCACCCAGCCGCCGGAGGCATCCGCACGAGTCGATCGGAATCCGCCGTATGACCGACATGCTCCGCCCTGCCGAGACCGCCGTCCCCAAGACGGCGGACAGCAGCCCCAAGGCCCTCAAACGCTCCATCGGGGTGGTCGGCGGCACTCTCCTCACCCTCTCCTGCGTGACCCCGGCCTCCACGCTCTTCGTGGTCGTCCCGGACCTGTTCGGCTCGCTCGGCACCGCCACCGCCCTGACGATCGCCATCGGCTCCCTGCTCTGTATCGCCGTGGCGTTCTGCTACTCGGAGCTCGGCACCTTGATCCCCAGCGCGGGCGGCGAGTACGCGATGGTCTCGACGATGGCCGGACGGCTCGCGGGCTGGCTCGTCTTCGTCCTCTCCCTCCTGGTCGTCATGATCGTCCCGCCGGTGATCGCGATGGGCACGGCGGACTACCTGGCACCGGTCGTCCATCTGGACCCGGCGATCGCGGGCGCGGGAGTCATGCTCCTGGCGACGCTCGCCGGTCTGCTGGACCTGCGGGCCAACGCCTGGATCACCGGCATCTTCCTGGTCCTGGAGGTCATCGCGGCGGCCGTGGTGGCGGTCCTGGGCTTCGCACACAGCCAGCGGGGCGCCGGGAGCCTTGTCTCGATGCAGGTGGCGGGCTCCGGCCACCACACCGACACGGTGACGGCGATGATGGTGGTGTCCGGGCTGGCGATCGCCCTGTTCGTCACCCAGGGCTTCTCGACCGCCGTCTACCTCTCCGAGGAACTGGAGCACCCGCGCCGCAACGTCGCCCGCACGGTCCTGGCCACCCTCGCCATCTCGACGGTGATCATCCTGGTCCCGGTGGTGGCGATCACCATGGGCGCCTCGGACCTCTCCACGCTGACCGGCGGCGACATCAGCTCCATGGTCACCGCCTGGTCCAACTCCGCGGTCGGCACCTTCGTCAGCCTCTGCGTGGCCCTCGCGATCATCAATGCGGGCATCGTCATGGTCATCCAGAACTCCCGTGTCCTGTTCGCCTCGGCCCGCGACAAGGCCTGGCCGGAGCCGGTCAACAACGTCTTCGCCAAGCTCGGCCGCTTCGGCTCCCCCTGGGTCGCCACCCTCGCCGTCGGAGTCCCCGGCGCCCTGCTCTGCTTCGTGAACCTGGACACCCTGTACGGCGTCACGGGCGTCTCGGTGACGGGCATGTACCTCCTGGTGGCGGTAGCGGCCCTCCTCTCCCGCCGCGGCTCCCACAAACACACCCCGGCCTGGCGCATGCCGCTGTGGCCGGCCATGCCGATCCTCCTGATCGCGGTCCTGGCCTACATCCTCAGCCAGCAGGAGACGAGCTACCTGCTGTGGACGGGCGGCATCACAGCGGTGGCGACCCTGTACTGGGCCTTCTACCTGCGCCCGCGCAAGGACACGCGCTGGCTGGTCTCACTCCCGGAGGACCAGCGGACCTGATTCGCCCCGCAGGGGCGTTCAGGGGCGCGGGGAACTGCGCGACAAGCCACGACGCAGTCGCGGTCGGCAGACAAGGGAAGCGACCGGGCCATCAGCCGTACACCAACCGCGGTACACAGCCGGCCCCAGGTTCACCCCGCGGTCTGCCCCGACTGTCAGAGACGCCCCGTACCGTTGAGACATGGATCTTCGACTGCCCCGTCCGCGAGGGCTGCTTCGGGGGCCCCGGAGGCTACTCGCCGCCGGGGCCGCCGTCGTCGTACTCGCGGGCGCGGGAACGTGGACGGCCGTCGCCTCGGACGACAAGGCCCCGGTGCACCGGACCGACCGCATCATGGCGATGGACGGGGTGCGGATCGACACCTCGTACTTCACCCCGGGCTCCACCGGCGGACGCCATCCCGCCGTCCTGCTCGCCCACGGCTTCGGCGGCAGCAAGCAGGACTTCCGGCAGCAGGCGGAGGACCTGGCCTCAGACGGTTACGTGGTACTGACCTGGTCGGCCCGCGGCTTCGGGAAGTCCACCGGCAAGATCGGGCTGAACGATCCCCAGGGCGAGGTCGCCGACGTCTCCAAGCTGATCGACTGGCTGGCGAAGCAGCCGCAGGTCCAGCTCGACAAGCCCGGCGACCCGCGCGTGGGTGTCGCGGGCGCCTCGTACGGCGGCGCGATCTCCCTGCTGGCAGCGGGGTACGACCACCGGGTGGACGCCATAGCCCCGGCGATCACCTACTGGAACCTGGCGGACGCCCTGTTCCCGAACGGCGTCTTCAAGAAGCTGTGGGCGGGCATCTTCATCAACTCCGGCGGCGGCTGCGCCAAGTTCCAGCCCGAGCTGTGCCGGATGTACGAGCGGGTCGCGGAGTCGGGCAAACCGGACGCGCAGGCGCGTGAGCTGCTCGCCGCCCGCTCCCCGTCCGCCGTGGCCGACCGCATCAAGGTGCCGACGCTCCTGGTGCAGGGCCAGACGGACTCCCTCTTCCCGCTCGGCCAGGCGGACGCGGCGGCGAAGGCCATCGGTGGCCATGGCGCCCCGGTCGACGTCGACTGGATCGCCGGCGGGCACGACGGCGGCGACATGGAGACGAGCCGCGTCCAGACACGCGTGCGTGCCTGGTTCGACCAGTACCTCAAGGACGAGAAGGGCACGGACACGGGCCCGGCCTTCCGCATCACCCGCACCGGAGGCGTCGACTCCACGGACGGCGCGGCCGTGCTGCGGGGAGCGACCGACGACACGTACCCGGGCCTGGAGAGCGGACAACGCTCCGTGCGGCTCCGGGGCTCGCAGCAGAGCTTCGCCAACCCCGCGGGTGCCAGCCCGCCCGCCGTCTCCGCGCTGCCCGGCCTCGGCGGCTCCGGCGGCCTCGCCCAGCTGTCCTCGCTCGGCGTCGGGGTGTCACTGGACTTCCCAGGCCAGTACGCGCAATTCGAGTCGGCACCGGTGAGCAGCGGCCTGCGGATCACCGGATCGCCCACGGTCACCGTCCACGTCAGGTCGACCAGCGACGACGCCGTGCTGTTCGGAAAGGTGTACGACGTCGGTCCCGGCGGCGGCGCACCCGTGCTGCCCTCGCAGCTCGTGGCCCCCGTCCGCGTCGAGGGCGCGAAGGCCGGCAAGGACGTGACGATCACGCTCCCGGCCGTCGACCACGAGGTCGAGCAGGGCCACCGGCTGCGCCTGGTCCTCGCCTCCACCGACCTCGGCTACGCCTCCCCGGCCGCCCCGGCGACGTACACCGTCTCCCTCAAGGGCGATCTGAAGGTGCCGACGGCACCCGGCGTGACGGCCGCGGCCGCCCCGCTGCCGTCCTGGGTGTGGTGGCTCCCGCTGGCCGGCGCGGTGCTCGCCCTGGCCCTGCTGCTGACGGGCCGCCGCCGCACGATCGCGCCGGCCCCGGCCCCCGAGCTGGCGGAAGTGCCGCTCCAGATCACGGACCTGAGCAAGCGGTACGCCAAGTCGGCGGACCGTTATGCGGTACGGGACCTGTCCTTCCGCGTGGAGAAGGGCCAGGTGCTCGGCCTCCTCGGTCCCAACGGCGCGGGCAAGACCACAACCCTGCGCATGCTGATGGGCCTGATCAGGCCGGACGGCGGTGAGATCCGCGTCTTCGGCCAGGCGATCCGCCCCGGCGCCCCGGTCCTGTCCCGGGTCGGCGCGTTCGTGGAGGGCGCGGGCTTCCTCCCGCACCTCTCGGGCCGCGAGAACCTGGAGCTGTACTGGCAGGCGACGGGCCGCCCGCCCGAGGACGCCCACCTGGACGAGGCCCTGGAGATCGCGGGCCTCGGCGACGCACTGGCCCGCGCGGTCCGCACCTACTCCCAGGGCATGCGCCAGCGCCTGGCCATCGCCCAGGCCATGCTCGGCCTCCCGGACCTGCTCATCCTCGACGAACCGACGAACGGCCTCGACCCGCCGCAGATCCGCGAGATGCGCGAGGTGCTGATCCGCTACGCGGCCGCCGGCCGCACAGTGATCGTCTCCAGCCACCTCCTGGCAGAGGTAGAACAGTCCTGCACCCACCTGGTCGTCATGGACCGCGGCCGCCTGATCCAGGCAGGCCCGGTGTCCGACATCATCGGCTCAGGCGACACCCTCCTGGTGGGCCTGGCAGCCGACATCCCGGACCCGCTGCTGGAGAAGGTTGCGGCCCTGCCGGGCGTCGAGTCGGCTGTGCGGACGGATGGAGGCCTCCTGGTCCGGCTCGCTCCCGGCGAGGGGGGCGTCTCGGGCAGGGGAGGCGAAGGCACCTCCGGTGCGGCAGCCTCCCTAAGGGGCGCGGGGAACTGCGCGACCAGCCACGACGGCGCCGCAGACGAACGACGGCCAATCGCGGCACTCACCGAACCGCCCCCAGCCGCCCGCAAGGGCACTGCCGCCGACCTCCTCGCAGAGCTGGTGCGCCTGGAAGTCCCGGTGGCCTCCCTCGGCCCCCACCGCCGCCTCGAGGACGCCTTCCTCACCCTGATCGGAGGTTCCGCATGAGCACGCTGGCCGAGCACACCGAGCCCCTCCACGCCGCCTCCGGTTACCGGCCCGCCCGCACCCTGCCCCTACGGGTCGAACTGGCCCGGCAGCTGAAGCGGCGCCGGACGCTGATCATGGCGGGGATCCTCGCCGCGCTGCCGTTCGTGCTGCTCATCGCGTTCGCGATCGGCGGCGACCCGAACGGCCGCGACGGCCGGGTGACGCTGATGGACACGGCCACCGCGTCGGGGGCCAACTTCGCCGCCGTCAACCTCTTCGTCTCCGCGGGCTTCCTGCTCGTCATCCCGGTCGCCCTGTTCTGCGGGGACACGGTGGCGTCCGAGGCGAGCTGGTCCTCCCTGCGCTATCTGCTGGCCGCCCCGGTCCCACGGGCCCGCCTCCTGTGGTCCAAACTCGTCGTCGGACTCGGCCTCAGCCTGGCCGCGATGATCCTGCTCCCGGTGGTGGCACTGGCCGTGGGCACGGCCGCGTACGGCTGGGGCCCGCTGCAGATCCCCACCGGCGGTGCGCTGGACTCGGGGACGGCGGCCCAGCGCCTGCTGGTGGTCGTGGCGTTCATCTTCGTGTCCCAACTGGTCACCGCGGGGCTGGCGTTCTGGCTCTCGACGAAGACCGACGCACCCCTCGGGGCGGTCGGCGGCGCCGTCGGACTCACCATCGTCGGCAATGTCCTGGACGCCGTGACGGCCCTCGGCCACTGGCGTGACTTCCTGCCCGCGCACTGGCAGTTCGCCTGGGCGGACGCCGTCCAGCCGCACCCGGAGTGGTCCGGCATGATCCAGGGCACGGCGATTTCCATAACGTACGCGCTCGTGCTGTTCGCCCTGGCCTTCAGGGGTTTCGCCCGCAAGGACGTGGTGTCCTAGGTCAACGGAGGATCACCCACCGGTCTCGACCGGCCATGATCGTGGCCGTCTTGAGATTCATCCGCAACACCCCGTGCCGCACATTCCGACCCCCGGCGCCGTCACAGTCACAGACGTCGGCGTCAACCCACCAAGGGGGCACGGAAGATGGAGCGGTACCGAACACCACGCCCGGGCACGCCACATCGCCGCACCCGACGGCTGCGCGCAGCTCTTCTCGCCCTCACGGCGACGAGCGGCCTGCTGCTCACGGCCTGCGGTGCGGGCGGCGGCTCCAACGGCAGCAACAAGGCCTCGGACGGCTCGCACGGCGGCTTTCCGGCCCCCGCCGCCCCGACGGCCGGCGGGCAGCAGGGCGAGGACAGGTTCGTCGGCCCGTCCCCGACCCCGGACGACCACCTCTCCACCTTCGCCCTGGACGTCGACACGGCCTCCTACGGCTACGCCCGCCGCACCCTCGCCGCGGGACAGCGCCCCGATCCCTCGACCATCCGCCCCGAGGAGTTCGTCAACAGCTTCCGCCAGGACTACGAACGCCCCGACGGCAACGGCTTCACGGTCACCGTCGACGGCGCCCGCACCGACCAGAAGAACTGGTCGCTGGTCCGCGTGGGCCTCGCCACCCGTCCGGCCGCTGACAGCGGCGAACGCCCGCCCGCGGCCCTCACCTTCGTCATCGACATCTCCGGCTCCATGTCCGAGCCCGGCCGGCTCGACCTCGCGCAGAAGTCCCTCGACACGATGACGGACCGGTTGCGCGACGAGGACTCGGTCGCCATCGTCACCTTCAGCGAGAAGGCCGAGCAGGTCCTGCCGATGACCCGCCTCGGCGGCCACCGGGGCGAGATCCACCACGCGATCGACGGCCTGGAACCCACCTACTCCACCAACCTCGGCGCGGGCGTGGAGACCGGCTACGCCACCGCCGTCGAGGGCCGCCGCAAGAACGCCACCAACCGCGTCGTCCTCATATCCGACGGCCTCGCCAACGACGGCGACACGGACCCCGACTCGATCCTGGACCGCATCTCCTCGGCCCGCCGCGAGTACGGCATCACCCTCTTCGGCGTCGGCGTCGGCAGCGACTACGGCGACGCCCTCATGGAACGCCTCGCGGACAAGGGCGACGGCCACACCGTGTATGTGTCGGGCCAGGACGAGGCCCGCAAGGTCTTCTGCGACCAGCTTCCGCAGAACATCGACCTGACCGCCCGCGACGCCAAGGCCCAGGTCGCCTTCGACCCCGCCACGGTCGCCGAGTTCCGCCTCGTCGGCTACGACGACCGCCGGGTCGCCGACGACGACTTCCGCAACGACCGCGTCGACGGCGGCGAGGTCGGCCCCGGCCACACCGTCACCGCCCTCTACGCCGTCCGCACCAGGCCAGGGGCCGACGGCCACCTCGCGACGGCGACCGTCCGCTGGCTCGACCCCGACACCCGCGACCCGCACGAGAAGTCCGGCGAACTGGAGACCGGCGCCCTGAGCGACTCCCTCGGGAAGGCGAGCCCGCGCTTCCAGGTCACCGCCGTGGCCGCCTACTTCGCCGACGCCCTCCGCCAGGGCGACGAACGCCGGCGCCCCCTCCCCGGCGAACCCGGCCTCGGTGAACTCCACGACCGTGCCGAGCAGCTGGCGAGGAAGACCGAGGACAAGGACGTACAGCAGCTCGCCGACGCGATAGACCAGGCCGACCGCAGCCAGGGCTAGAACGTCAGTCCACTCACCGCTGCCCCATTGACCTTTTCTTACTTGTGAGTAAGTTGACCTCCCAGTCAGAGCCGACCGGGAGCCGTCATGGGCGTACGCAGGGACCTGAAAAGGGCAAAACGGCGCACCGACCTTGCGTCCCGCACCAGGGTCGAGGTCGTCAAGGACGAGGACGGAGTCGTGCGCGAGGCCCGCACCCCCGCCCTCGCCCCGCGCCCGGCCGCCGGCAGCACCGCCGACCTTCCCTTCATCAACGCGGCGGAGGCCCCCGATGCCGTGGTGCTGCGCCGAAGGCACGACAACGGCACCTCGCAGCCGGTGACCGCGGCAGCCTTCGCCCGCGAAGTCACCGCCGTGGCCAAGGGGTTGATCGCCGCGGGCCTGGAACCGGGCGGCCGGGTCGCCGTCATGTCCCGCACCCGCTACGAGTGGACGGTCCTGGACTTCGCGATCTGGGCGGCGGGCGGCCAGACCGTCCCGATCTACGCCACCTCCTCGGCCGAGCAGGTGGAGTGGATCGTCCGCGACTCGGACGCCCGTTTCGTCGTCACCGAGACCGCTGAGAACACCGCCACGGTGACGACGGGCACGGCCCGCCACGAACGGCAGCCGCGGATCTGGCAGTTGACGCCGACATCGGCTGCTGCCGCAGCGGGAGACGCCGTGAGCGACCTCATCACCCTCGGCCGCGACGTCCCCGACGAGGAGGTCGCCAAGCGCCGCGCCGCTCTCACTCCGGACACGACCGCGACGATCTGCTACACCTCCGGCACCACCGGCAAACCGAAGGGCTGCGTCCTCACCCACGCCAATCTGCACGCCGAGGCCGCCAACACGGTCGAACTGCTCCACCCGATCTTCAAGGAGGTCACCCGCCAGGTCGCCTCCACCCTCCTCTTCCTCCCGCTCGCCCACATCCTCGGCCGCACCCTCCAGATCGCCTGTCTGATGGCCCGCATCGAGATCGGCCACTGCCCGAGCGTCAAGCCCGACGAACTGCGGCCCGCCCTCAAGGAGTTCCGCCCGACCTTCCTGGTCGGCGTCCCGTACCTCTTCGAGAAGATCCACGACACGGGCCGGGCGACCGCCGAGAAGATCGGCCGCGGTGCCTCCTTCGACCGCGCGGACCGCATCGGCGTCCGCTTCGGCCAGGCGTACCTGAACAAGTTCCTGGGGACCGGCAAGGGTCCGAACCCGGCCCTCTATGCCGCCTGGGCCCTGTACGACCTGCTGGTCTACCGCCGTGTCCGCAAGGAACTCGGCGGCCGTATGCGCTACGCCATCAGCGGCGGCTCCCCGCTCGACCGCAACCTCAACCTGTTCTTCTACGCCGCCGGAATCATCGTCTACGAGGGCTACGGCCTGACGGAGACGAGCGCGGCCGCCACCATCGTCCCGCCCCTGGGGCCCCGTCCGGGCACGGTCGGCGTCCCGGTCCCCGGCACCGCGGTGCGCATCGCCGACGACGGGGAGGTGCTCATCAAGGGCGGTGTCGTCTTCGGCGCCTACTGGAACAACCCGGCCGCCACCGACGCCGTACTGCAGGACGAGTGGTTCGCGACCGGCGATCTCGGCTCCCTCGACGAGGACGGCTACCTCACCATCACCGGCCGCAAGAAGGACATCCTCGTCACCTCCGGCGGCAAGAACGTCTCCCCGGCCGTCCTGGAGGACCGGCTGCGCAGCCGCCCGCCGATCGGCCAGTGCATCGTCGTCGGCGACAACCGTCCCTTCGTCGCCGCCCTGATCACCCTCGACCCCGAGTCCGTCGCCCACTGGCTGACGGTCCGCAGGCTGCCGGCCGACACGCCGATGTCGGAGGTCGTCCGGGATCCGCGGATGCACGCCGACGTCCAGAAGGCCGTGGACTACGCCAACGAGGCCGTCTCCCGCGCCGAGTCGGTCCGTGCCTTCGCCCTGGTCGAGGGTGAGTTCACGGAGGACAACGGATTGCTCACCCCGTCGTTGAAAATCAAGCGGCACGCCGTGACGGCGGCGTACGCGGAGCAGATCGAGGCGCTGTACGGCGGCTGACGGCCAGACCAGGTCACTCATGCGGGTGATCCATGTCCGGTCACCCGACTCAAGTGGTGCAATTAAGTGATATATGACTATGTGTCATTAATGTGCGGAATTGCGGCAAAGGAGGATGAATGACACCTCATCGCCGCCGGTCCGCCCACAGGCGGCTGGCGATCATCACCGCGGGAGCGATCGTGTCGGCAGCTCTTGCCTGGGGCCCGGCCTCCCCGGCCGATGCCGCACGGCACCCCGCCGCCCAGCGTGCCGTGATGCCCGGCGCGCTGGATCCCACCCCCGCGCCCACGAACGACGCGCGCGCCTACTCGGTGGCGGATGTGCGCCGGGCCGCGTTCGGTGCCTTCCTCGACTCCGAGCCCGAAGGGCTGGTCCGCCTGAGGGAGTTCAGCGGCTGGCTGGGCGGCACCGAACTGCGCGTGGGGCACACCTATCTGCCCGGCGATGTGTGGGAGAACATCGAGGGCGGCTACAACTTCCTCGACAGCTGGGCCAAGTGGCGCCTCGCCAAGCCCGACCGGCTGCTCGTGCTCAACGTCCCGCTGATGGAGCACAACGAGGCGCAGGTCTCCGACATCGCCGTCGCACGGCTGCTGCGGCGCGCCGCGGCCGGCGAGTTCGACGAGCACTTCCGGCTGCTGGCGAAGCGCCTGGTCGACCTGGGTGCGACGGACACCGTCCTGGTGCTCGGCTGGGAGATGAACGGCGTCACGTACACCCACCGCTGCGGCCCCGACCCGGAGGACTGGATCCGCTACTGGCGGCGCATCGTCACCGTCATGCGTTCGATTCCCGGCCAGAAGTTCAGGTTCGACTTCGCCCCGAACCGGGGGGCGGATTCAATTCCTTGGCCCAAGTGCTATCCGGGCGACGACTTCGTCGACATCGTCGGCATGGACTCCTACGACCAGCCGCGTGGCATGTCGTTCGACGAGGAGGTGTCGGAGCCCTACGGCCTGCAGTTCCACGTGGACTTCGCACGGCAGCACCACAAGCCGATCTCGTATCCGGAGTGGGGTCTGTACCGCAACGGCGACAACGTCACGTACATGCTGCGCATGCTCGCCTGGATGGACGAGCACAAGCCGCTGTACAACACGATCACCGACTACTGCCCGCACGGCGTGTGGCTGTGCACCGAGAATCCCAGGGCCGCCGCCACCTACCGTGCGGTGCTGGCCAGCTCCGTGCTGCCGGAGCCGACGCCGGTGCCGGTCGTGCCCGTCCCGCCCGCTCCCGTGATCCCCGTGCCACCGGAGCCGACACCGGTGCCGTTGCCGACGCCGGTGCCCACGCCCCCGCCTCCGGCAGTTCCCGAGCCCCCGGCGCCGGCGGCGCCGACCCCGCCGGTGCCCGCCGTGCCCACGCCGCCCGTCACTCCGCAGGTCCCGCCCGCCCCCTCGCCCTGAGGGCGGTGCTACCAGTGGTCCTTGGAGTCGGGGACCATGCGCCGGACCGACTTGGCCCCGTACCGGGCGGCGGCCGCGCAGAGGGTGGCCGCCAGCAGCGGCGCCGTGCGCCGCCCGGCCAGCAGGAAACGCTGGTTGTAGACCGTGTCGGGGCACCAGCGGTACTTGTGCGGCTCGTCGCCGCGCATCAGGCTCAGCACCCGGCCCTCCTCGGCGGGCGCGACATGCTCGGTGGACGCGCGCAGCAGCATCGTCGCCACGTCCACCTTCCGCTCCCGCAGCCCCGGGTGGAAGCCGTACATGTAGTCGCCCAGCAGTCTGCCCGACAGCAGATGCAGATTGACCGCCACCACCGCGCCCTCGAGGAGGAACTCCGTCACCGCGGCCTGCCCGGAGCGGGCCATCGGGACCACCGACCGCACCAGGTGCTCCAGGAACTGCGGCCGGGTGTGCTCCGGTGTCATCTTCTTGCCCTGCCACTGCAGTCGGTGCAGTTCCAGCAGCCGCCGCAGCGCGGTCTCCGTCTCGTCGTGGCCGACGACCCGCCACTCGACGCCGAGCCGCCCGAGCTTGTTCACCTTGTTGCGCACCCGCTGGGCGCGCGTCGGCGGCAGCCGCTTGACCAGCTCGGTCATCGGTACGGCGGGCAGTTCCAGGCAGGTCGAGTCGCGCAGCCGGCGGCGCGGACCGCGCCAGCGGCCGTAGACCTGCTCGACCGCGCTGCCCGGCCGTACCTCCCGGAAGTCGATCAGCGCGGTGCGGGCCGCCTCGGTCAGGGCGTCGGCCAGGGCACGGCTGCCGTGCTCGGCCTCCTTCTCGTCGAGCAGTACGTCGCAGAAGTCGGAGATGGCGCCGCCGATGGGCACCAGCTTCGGCAGCGGATGCCGTACCCGCATCAGCGGTGCGGCGGCCACCAGTTCACCGCCCCGGCGCACCAGGAACAGCCGCAGCCCGTCGGGTGTGCCGTACGAGAGCCACCAGGAGTGCAGCCAGGCGTGGCTCTGGAACGGTGTCGCCGACGGGCAGGCGTCGTGCAGCCGTCCCCACTCCCCGGCCAGCGCGGCGAACGTGCGCTCGTCGGTGCACAGTTCCACCGAGAGCGTATGGCCGGACGCGGTCATCCGAGGGTCCCGCGGGCGTCCGCGGCATGGGTCGGGGCGGGCACCGTGGGCTGGCCGGGGCTGTCGTCGTCCGCCTTGCGCCGCGGCCGTGCCAGCAGGGCGAGCCCGCCCAGCAGACCACCGGCACACGCCCCCACCAGCGAGGTCAGCTTCCAGGACGCGGACGACGGCTCGGCGGGCCGCATCGCGCGGGCGAGCGGCTCCAGCCGGATGCCGGTGCCGGCCTTGGTGTGGCCCGCCTGCGTGACCAGCGCGCCGGACACGGCGTTGGCGATGTCCGCGGCCTGGGCGGGGCTCGACGAGGTCGCCGAGACCGAGACCATGGGTGCGTCCGGCGAGGTCGCGACCTGCACGCTCTTGCGCAGGAACGCAGCCGGTACGCCCGCCTCGACCTGTGCGTCCCCGAGCACCGCGAGCTGCGGGGCCACCCGGCCGTACGCCTGCGCGAAGCCGAGCGCGTCGGCGCAGTCGACGTCGGACCGGCCGGCCGCGACGGCCACGACGGAACTCGTCGCGGTGTACTGCGGTGGCTTCACCAGTCCGTACGTGCCGCCGGCCACGGCACCGAGCAGCGCACCGGCCGGCAGCAGCCACCACGCGGGCAACCGCTGCACACGGGCGCGCTCACGGCGCGACAGGCGGGCACGCTGAACGGGGTTGTCGGTCATGGAGCACTCACTTCCAGGGTCGAGCCGGCCAGGGCGGCCGTGTAGACATCCATCAACTGCCGGGCGCTGCACGCGATGTCGTAGCGCTGCACGGCGTCCGGGACGCATCGCTCGCCCGGCCCCGCCGCCCGCAGCCGCAGCAACTCCCGTACGTACGCCCCGGTGCCGCCGCTGACGCGCCGCGCGCCGGGTGCCGCGTCCGGTGGCAGGTCCTCGACGGCGGGGCAGCTCGCGTACAGCACGGGCAGCCCGGCCGCCAGCGCCTCCACCACGGCCAGCCCGAAGGCCTCCTGCGTCGACGGCGAGACCAGCACGTCCATCGCCGACAGCAGATCGACCAGCCCGGGCGCGTCGTCACGGGGGCTGGGCAGATACGGCCGCTCGCCCGTCAGCACCACCCGGTCGGCCACCCCCAGCGCCCGCGCGGTGCGCCTGAGCACCGTCTCCTCGGGCCCGCCGCCCACCAGCAGCAGCCGTACGTCACCGGGCAGCCGGGACAGGGCGCGCAGCAGCAGGTCGAAGCGTTTGCCCGGGGCGAGGCGGCCCACCCCGCCGACGACATAGGCGTCCTCGGGCAGCCCGTAGTGCATCCGGGCCTCCTTGCGGGCCACCTCGTCGAAGCGGAACCTGGGCGCGTCGATGCCGTTCGGGATGACGCGGATGCGTGCTCCGGGCACGCCCCAGTGGCGCAGCCGCTCGGCCACCGTGGGCGAGACGGCGACCGTGGCGCGGCCCAGGCGCTCGCCGGCCAGATACAGCCCGCGGACGCCCGCGGTCAGCGGCCGGCCCTCCAGCGCGGTGTCGCCGATCGAGTGCTCGGTGGCGACGACCGCCCGCACTCCCGCGAGCCGCGCGGCGATCCGGCCGTAGAGGCAGGCCCGGTACAGATGGGTGTGGACGAGGTCGTAGTCGCCGGTGCGGATCAGCCGGGTCAGCCGGGGCAGTGCGCCGAGGTCGCGGTTGCCGCCCATGCCGAGGTGGACGACGCGGACGCCGTCGGCGGCCAGGCCCGCGGCGACCGGGCCTGGGTTGGTCAGGGTCACCACGTCGCACTGCACGGGAAGGTGCCGCAGCAACAGCCGCAGCTGCTGTTCCGCTCCGCCGACGCCGAGGCCGGTGATGACATGCAGGGCCCTCACACGGCCTCCACGGAGCGGCCGAAGAACCGGGCCAGCCGTCGCTTCAGCTCCAGCCGTACGACGGTGTCGACCTCCCCGACATGGATCCGGGGCAGCGCGAAGTCGCCGCAGCCGTCCGGGCCGGGGGTGATCGCGCAGGCGTAGCGGTAGCCGGCCAGGCGCACCGCGGCGGCGACGCGCTCGTCGAGATACCCGTACGGGTAGCAGAAGCCCTCCACGTCGGTGCCGGTGATCCCGGCGAGCAGCCGGCGGCTGTCGCTGACCTCGCAGTGCAGCACCTCGTCGGTGGCCTTGGTCAGGTCGAGGTGGGTCAGGCCGTGCGAGGCGACCTCCATGCCCGCGGCCACGGCACGGCGGATGCCGTCCACGTCGAGCAGCGGCTTGCGCGGCCCGAGCGGCTCCCAGGCGTTCTCGCCGCCGAGCCGCCCGGGCAGCACGAACACGGTCGCCGTGAAACCCCAGCGGCGCAGCACGGGCAGCGCGTCGCCGGTGAAGTCGGCGTATCCGTCGTCGAAGGTGAGCCCCACCAGGCCGCGCTCGGTGCCGCGGGCGCGCGCCGCGAGCAGTTCGCGCATGCTCACCCCGCGCAGGCCGCGGCTCGACATCCAGGCGAACTGGCGGTCGAGGCGGGCGGGGGTGACGGTGACGTTGTACGGGTCGTCCGGGCAGTCCGAGACGGAGTGGTACATGGCCACCCAGACGGCGGGACCCCGCTTGGACCGTCTTCTCGCGGACGATCTGGGATCCGGTTCGGCCTTGCGCGGTGCAGCGGAGACGTCAGCGACCATGACCCAGCTTTCGTGTGACGGAATGACGGAGTGACTGCGCGAGGGGAAGCAGAAGTGACCGGGCGTCCGCCGCGTCGAGGACCCAGGCCAGCAGCAGGAAGACGACGGTCACGCAGACGCAGCAGGCGGCGACGGCCGCCGCGGGTGAGGTGAACAGTCCCGCGACCACCAGTCCGGCCCCGGTGGCGCACGCGGCCGCGCACACCGGCCGGACCAGTTCGGCGACGACCCGGCGCACCCGCACCGGCACATTGCGCGGTCCCAGGCCGTGCAGCATGAGCAGCGCGGTGAGGGTGATGCCGGTCGCGTTGGCCGCGGCGATGCCGCAGGCACCCCAGGGCCCTACGGCCCAGGCGCCGATGACGACGGTGGCGAGCGCGCCCACACCCATCGCGCCCAGCGGGAACCAGGTGGTGCGGCCGGCCGCGAAGTACGACCGCACGAGGGCCCCGACCAGCGTCTGCCCGAGCAGCCCGGCCGCGTACACCCGCATCACGGCGGCGGTCGCGGCGGTGTCCTGCGCGGTGAACGCGCCGCGCTGGAAGAGGAGTTGGACGATCTGCGGGGCGCAGGCCACGACCACCGCGGCACCGAGCAGGACGAGACAGGCCATCAGCAGCACGTCCCGCTCGACCCGGTCCCGGGCCCGCCGGGTGTCGCCCTCGGCGATGGCCTGCGCCACCACCGGGAAGGTGACGATGCACACCATCATCGACAGCGACATCGGCAACTGGGCGACCTTCTGCGCATAGTTGAGGTGCGAGATGGCGCCGGCGGGCAGCGCGGACGCGAAATGCCGCTCGATGAGGACCTGCGACTGCCGGCACAGCGCGAACAGCAGAACCGCGCAGACCAGGCCCGGCGCGAGCGGCCGCCCGCCGTCGTCCTCGTACCCGCAGTCGCCCAGGCCGGACCGCCCGGCGAGCCGCCGTACCAGCGACGGAGTCTGTACGGCGACCATCAGGCACCCGCCGAGCGCGACCCCGAGGGCGGCGGACCGCACGCCCCAGTGCACACCGAGGACGAACATCGTGGAGATGATCGCGACGTTGTACGCGATGTAGATCGCACCGGGCGCGAGATACGAACGGTGGGCGCGCAGCGCGGCACTGCAGTACCCGGCGAGGCCGAAGCTCAGCACACAGGTCGCGGTCAGCCGCGTGCAGGAGATCGCGAGCGACGGGTCGGGCAGACCGGGCGCGAGCGCGTCCACCAGCAGGGGCGCCCCTACCACCAGTGCGGCGGCCGTGGCGGCGAAGGCGAGGCACAGCCGCGGCAGCGAGGCGGCGACCAGGGCGCGCACCGGATCGGGGGTGCTGTTCCCGAGCGCCCGCCGGGCCAGCGCCACGCTGAACGCGGGCACCAGCACGAACGCCATGCCCTCCTCGATCAGCAGGGTCGCCGCCAGTTCGGGCACCGTCCAGGCCACCAGGAACGCGTCCGTCTCCGCACCGGCACCGAAGAGATGCGCGAGCGCCTGGTCCCGTGCCAGCCCGAGGACCGCCCCGGCCATGGACAGCGCGGCGGACAGCAGCGTCGCCCGGGCCAGGAAGCGGGCCGAGGGGGTGTCGGCCTGCCGGGCAGCGGGCGCGCCGGCGAGGCCGTCGGCCGGGAGCGTGCCGTCCAGGCCGGTCGCGTCGGAAGTGCCCGTGGTGGGCGCGGGTCCGGGGTTCATCGCGGGCCCGATTCGGCGGCGGGGCCCCGAAGGCGCGCGGGGCCGGGTCCCTCTGCGGCTTCGGGCGCGACCAGCCATGGCGGCGCTGCGGACGACCGCCGGCACAGCGCGGTACGGCCGGCGGCGGGCCCCGCAAGCGACCACCAGGCGGCGACGCCGAAGCAGACCGCCGTCAGGGTGGTGGAGGGGCCGCCGATGTCGGCGTACAGGAAGTCCACCAGCTGCCACAGCAGCAGCCCGCCGGCCGCGAGCGCGCAGTCCCGGGCCGGTCCCGCCCGGCGCAGCCGGCGCAGCGCCCCCACCAGCAGGGCGAGCCAGCTGCCCGCGACCGTCAGCAGACCCAGCAGGCCCTGCTCGCTCAGGAGCAGCATGTACATGTTGTGCGGGGAGAGCAGGGGCTGACGGCGGAAGGCCTGGCCCGCGCCCTCCGTGTCGCTGCCCGAGGACAGCGCGAGCGAGGCGTGCGAGTCCCGGTAGGCGGGAAACGCCTTCAGACCCACGCCCGTCAGCGGGTGCTCGCGCCACATGTCGACGGAGGCCGCCCACATGGTGTACCGGTCGACGACCGACTGGTCCGGTGCGCCGGCCACCCGGCCGATGCTGTCCAGCCGCTCCTGCAGCACCGAGCCGCCCACCCCGAACCCGCCCACCAGCACCACCGCCGCCGCGGTCGCCGCCGCGAACACCGTCAGCGCCCGCCGTACCCCGGCGAGCAGCAGCTGCGCCCCGCAGGTCACGGCGGTGGCGATCCAGGCGCCCCGGCTGAAGGACAGCGCGAGCGGCACGAGCAGCGCCAGAGCACATCCCGCGGCCACCACCCGCTGCCGCCGCGGACCCGTCCCGAGCGCGAGGCCGGTCAGCGCCACCACTCCCGACGCGACGACGGCCGCCATCCCCATCACGTCGGACGGCCCGAACGTCCCGACGGCCCGGATGTCGGCACCCTGGTACGAGGCCCCGGTGCCGGTGAGGTACTGGTGCACCCCGACCGCCCCCTGCCACAGCGCGAGTCCGGCCAGCGCCCACAGCACCAGGCGGGCATCGCGCCGGTCGCGCACCAGCAGCACCATCGCGAGCGGCACCAGCACGAACACCTGGAGATAGCGGCCCAGTCCGGTGACCGCGTCGCCGGCCGTCACCGCCCCGGTCGCGGACACCGCGATGCCCACCACGGGCAGCCCGAGCACGACCGCCGCCGTCCGCGTCAGCGGGCGCCGCGCCCGCCGTACGGTCCGGACCGCGGCCCAGAGCACGACCAGCCCGCAGGCCGCGTCGGCGGGCGTGGCGCCGCTGCCCGCCTCGGCCGGCAGCCCCAGCAGGGCGATCACCGCCAGGACGGGCAGCACGGAAGCGGCCCGGCGCAGCGCCGCAAGCGGCGGCACGAGCGGTACCGAGGCCGCCGAGGTAGTGCTCACCCGCGCTCAGCTCCCCGTCGGCCGTACGAACAGGGCCGCCGTACGCGCCAGGATGCAGATGTCCTGCCACAGCGACCAGTTGTCGATGTAGGCGTTGTCGAAGCGGCAGCGGTCCTCGATGGAGGTGTCGCCGCGCAGCCCGTGGATCTGGGCGAGCCCGGTGATCCCGGTCGGCATCCGGTGACGCTCCCGGTAACCCGGGTAGGTCTGGCTGAACTTGGCGACGAAATAAGGCCGTTCGGGCCGCGGTCCGACCAGGCTCATGTCTCCACGGCAGACGTTCCACAGCTGCGGCAGTTCGTCCAGCGAGGTGCGGCGCAGGAACTGGCAGAAGCGGCCCATCTCCTGCTCGTTCGCCACGCTCCAGCGGGTCGCCGCCTCGTGCGCGCTGGCGGGCCGGTGGGTGCGGAACTTCAGCAGGGTGAACGGCCGCCCGTCCTTGCCGATGCGCTCCTGCCGGAACAGCACACCGGGCCCGTCCATGATCCGCAGCACCGCCGCGCACACCAGCAGCACCGGGCAGGCGAGCAGCAGCAGCGAGCCCGACAGCACCGCATCCAGCACCCGCTTGCCGACGCCGACCCGCCGCCGTCCGCGCCCGGGGCACAGCAACCTGCGCGGGAAACCCGCCAGATGCCCGCCCGCTTCGCGGCGCCCGCCGAGGCCGTACGAGGGCGCGTCCGCGTCCAGCTCCCACACCACGCAGCCGTACGCGGCGAGGTCCCGCAGCAGAGCGGTCTTCTCCACGCGGGTGGCGGCGCCCACGACGAGCACCGTCTCGACACCGTTCTGGATGACCGCCCGGCGCGCCGCCTGGTCCGTGGTCAGCAGCGGCAGTTCGTGGCCTTCGCCGGGCCGGGCCGGGACGTCGAGGCCGTGGCCGACCACGCCCACCGGCCGCACCCCGCAGCCCGGCTGGCGCAGCAACGCGGCCGCCACCTTCCGGGCCGTCGCGACCGGACCGACCACCAGCGCGGGATCGGGCAGGCGCCGTCGCGCCCGCCGTCCGTGCACCGCAGCGCGGCCCGCACAGGCCGCCGCACACTGCACGGCGAACGCGCAGGCCAGTACGGCCGGCGGGAGCGGCCGCAGCGGCGAGAGCGCCCCGACAGCCCCCCAGCCGACGGCGATCCGTCCGCAGACGGCGGGGAGTTCGTCGAGCACACCGCGCACCCGGGAGCTGTCGTACAGACGGGCCCGCCGGTTCAGCCCGATCACCCCCAGCACCAGCAGGGCGACGACCAGCGGATACCTCGGGGCCCCGGGCACGACCAGGACCCCCAGCAGGGCGGCGCCGCCGTCGACGAGCGGCAGGGTCCCCCTGAAGGCCCGCCGCGGCCGGCTCTCTCTGTGTCCGGCGGGCAGTCGACGTCCGGCTGCGGGGTCGCGCGGGGCGAGAACGGAGACAGCGTGCTCTGCCGCCCGCGGCTGCTGCCCCGTACGAGGGGGAACGGTACTTTCCGCAGTCATCTGGTGATGCACTTCCTGCTCTAGTTGGGTACGGCGACCGGCGCGACAACGACGCCGAGCAGTTCGCCGAGCAATTCGCGGTACACGTCGGTCACGGCGTCCGCCGTCTGCCGCAGGTCGTGGGCGGCGAGCACATGCCGGCGGCCCTGCGCGCCCAGCGCCGCGCGCAGCGGCTCGTCCCGCAGCAACGCGGTCAGCGCCCGCGCCAGCGCACCCGGGTCCTCGGGCGGCACCAGGCAGTACGGCAGCTGCTCGGGCGGCAGGCTCTCGCGCGCCCCGTCCACGTCCGTGACCACGACCGGCCGGGCGCACGCCATCGCCTCCAGCGGGGCGAGCGCCATGCCCTCCCAGCGGGACGGCAGGACCACGACGTCGGCGGCCCGGTACCAGGGGGCCGCGTCCGGTGCCGCACCGGCGAACACCACGGACGCGGGCGCAGTGCAGCGCAGCCGGTCTGCGTCCGGGCCCTCGCCGACCAGCGCCAACCGGGCCCCGGCCACCTGCCGTTCGACCTCGGGCCACGCCTGCAGAAGCACGTCCTGCCCCTTCTGGCGGCACAGCCGGCCCACACACACGACGAGCGGCCCTTGCCCGGACCGGGAGACGTCTCCCTCCGGCCGGAACCTGAGCGTGTCGACCCCGTTGGGGACCACCCGCCACGGGGCGCTGATCCCGCACCGCTCCCCGGTCCGCCGCTCCGCCTCGCTGACGCACACGATGCGCGTCGCCCACCGCGCCCCCGACCGCTCCCAGCCCAGCGCCAGCCGCGCGACGATTCCCTCGGCGGCCTCGAACGACCAGGCATGCGGCTGGAAGACGGTCGGGAGGCTGCCGCGTACGGCCAGCCGGGCCGCGAGTCCCGCCTTCGCGCTGTGCGCGTGCACCAGGTGCGGCCGCACCTCGCTCAGGATCCGCGCCAACCCCCGTACCTCGCCCGGAAGTCGGTGCCCCGGCGAGCGGGTCGCGTCCCAGCGCAGCACCGTGCAGCCCGGAGCGCGCAGAGCGTCCGTCAGCGAGCCACCCTCCGGACAGGCCACGGTCACCCGCAGCCCGGCGGCGAGCTGAGCCGCCACCAGGTCCGCCACGACCCGCGCGACGCCGCCCTCGACGGGCTGCGTGACATGCAGGATGTGCGGCACGCGTGGGGAAAAACGCATGGGAGAGGATGCCCTTCCGAACAAAAGAGTCCGAGCCGGGGCCAGGACGTGCGGCTCGTGCTTCTTGATATAAAAACCCGCACCCGTTCGAGAGCGTGAGGTTCGTTGTTCAACCGGCATCGCTGAAATCACGAGGTGAGCCACTCTAGCCGCTCACCCGTATTTATCTGCGGACCGGTCATCTGTGTCGGAATGGTGGCGTTTCAATGAGCTATTTGTCGCCCCGGATCACCCGTTTGGAGCTATGGCAACTGCAACAGGGTTTCCCGGAAGCCGCACTCTCGTTAGGCCGCTCGAAGACGACTTACGAAAGAAAGGCACACGATGAAGACTCTGAAGGCTGCCGCCGTAGTAGCCGGTTCCCTCGCCCTTGCCGGGGTGGCCGTGCCCGCCGGCGCGGCGGACATGCCGGCCGGGGGACTCGTGGACAGCGGGAAGACGGTCGCGAGCGGTGTCCCCACGGCAGCCAAGGTGTCGACGGGTTTCGTGGGCGACAACGTCGGTCAGGTGGCGCAGAGCGTGAAGGACAGCGTGAAGGGCAGCATGAAGGAGGCGGGCATGAAGGGCCCCGTCGTCGGCGGCACCCTGCCGAACCCCGCCCTTCCCGCGACCGCCGCCGACGGCAAGCTGCTGGGCGGGCTTCCGGTCGGCAAGTAGCCGGGGATCCACGATTCGGGTCGGCTCCGCATTCCTCGGAGTCGGCCCTTCGGCATATGCGTCCGCACTTCGCGCACTGGGCCGAACGGTGGAATCGGAGTGACCGCAGGCGGCAGGACGCCGTTGTGCCCATCGGAATGACCTGCTGGAGCGCCTTTCCCTCCTTGTTGGCGCGCTCTTCGTCGGCCACCTCCTTGTCGCGGGGCCTGTCTGCTGTAGATGCAGACAGGCCCCGCGGGCATGTGCGGAGCCCGTAAAAGAAGCTCAAAAAGAGAGCGGGAAAGAAGAGCAAGGAAAGAAGATCAGGAAAGCAGGAGCAGGAAAACAAGAGCAGGAAGACAGGAGCAGGGAAACAGGACCGGGGAAAGCAGGGTGCGGAAAAGCCGATGGCGGCCCGCCGGAGTTCCGGCGGACCGCCATCGAGTGAAGTGCGGCTCAGAAGAGCAGGCCACCCGCGTACGGGGCGTTCTGCGACTGGTCGACGGCCGCCGTGTTGCACGCGGCGTAGTGCGAGTTCGGAGCCACGATGCCACCGAGGACGGCACCGTTGGACCACGGCGCGATGCAGCGCCCGTCGATCAGCGAGCCGTTGACGACGGCGATGCCCTGCTGGGGCTGGTTCACGACGATCGGGGACTGCGAGAAGCCGTTTCCACCGGTGACGGTGGTGTTGGAGTCGTTGGCCGCGGCGGCGCCACCGGCCGCGAGCACGAAGCCCGCGGCGAGGGCGGTAATGACCGTAACCTTGTTACGCATAGGATGCGCCTTTCGGTGGGGCGGTTGGGATTTCCGTGCTCCGAATTGCTCGGAGCAGGTCAGAAGAGCAGCCCGCCCGCGTACGGGGCGTTCTGCGACTGGTCGATCTTCGCCGTGTTGCATGCGGCGTAGTGCGAGTTCGGGGCCGCGACGCCGCCGAGCACAGAACCGTTGGACCACGGCGCGACGCAACGGAGGTCGGCGACCGAGCCGTTGACGACGGCAACGCCCTGCTGGGGAGCGTTGACGACGACCGGGGACGACGAGAAGCCGCCACCACCCGAGACGTCGGTGCAGTCCTCGGCCGCGGCAGTGCCGGCCGCCGCGAGGACGAGGCCCGCGGCGAGGGCGGAAATGGCCGAAACCTTGTTACGCATGAGATGCGCCTTTCCGGGCTGTTTTGGGTGTTGCACCTGCTCCGAGTTACTCGGCACAGGGGTCAGAAGAGCAGGCCGCCCGCGTACGGAGCGTTCTGCGACTGGTCGATGGCCGCCGTGTTGCACGCGGCGTAGTGGGAATTCGGCGCGACGACGCCACCGAGCACGGATCCGTTGGACCACGGGGCGATGCAACGACCGTCAACGAGCGTCCCGTTGACAACCAGAACGCCCTGCTGAGGGGCGTTCACGACGACCGGCGACTCCGCAAAGCCGCTGCCGCCCTTGACGGTGGTGTTGGTGTCGTTGGCCGAGGCGAAACCGACGCTGCTGACCATAGCGCCGAGGGTGAGGGCAGTGATGACCGCGAACTTCCTGGGCAACTTAGTTCCTTCCTCAATTCACGGTTGCGCACGCTTGCATACCAGGAAACCTTGATATGCGCGTATAAGTCACGGGACGGGCGCCTAAACAAGGTTTATTCCGTCGGATGGCGCAATGCCGCAGGTTCCTGGGGGTCGGACCGGATTGGATCCGGAATCCGTGTGGCGTAAATGAACGACAATCCGAAGAGGGAACGGGCACCGACATGTGTCCGGCCCACCGGAGGGGAGAGGGCCGGTGGGCCGGACAAATGCTTCGTATGAGGGCTTCCGCCGGTACGGCCGGCTCCTACGGTGTCCGTCTTGTCACTTGCTGAGCAGGCTCCCCAGACCCGTGGAGGTCGGGGCCTGCAGCGGGTGGACCTGAACGACGCCGTTCCCGGCCGGGTTCCGCACCGGAATCGTGGGCTTCTTGGAGGCGTTCGGGTCCATGCCGTCGAGGTAGACGCCCGAGACGCCCGGCGTCTTCTGCTTGTCGAAGGCGCTACCGTTGGCGATTTTGCCGTTGCGGGCCAGTCGCGAGACGACGTCGGCCGCCGGCACGACCGCCGGAGTCACCTTGGTCGGGGACATGAGACCGAGCAGGCCGCCCGACGCGGCCGGTGCGGCCGGCGGGGTGGCGGCCGACGCCGCGACGGCGGACCCACCCACGAGGCCCGCGCCGATGGCCAACGCCGCAGTGGTGAAAATTGCCTTCTTCATGATTCACCTCGGTTGAAAGTTACCTCTGATCCGACGGCTGGAGAACATAGCAGTCCATGCCCTCCGTAAAAGCGATGCGTTACTCCATACGCATGAAAGTCAGAGGGGTGAACAATGCTTTGCTTACGGTGTCGTCAAAGGGATTCACATGGTCGGTGAATCAATTGATCGTATGGTGGGTGCGGTTTCGACCGGATGGGTAGTGTGAAAGAGGAATTCCAGCGGTGCAGTCGCTGCTTCGGCCGGGGCGGCCGCTTCGCGGCCCTACCCTCACCGCCATGACCGCCGACAGCGCCCAGCCCATGCCGACCGCGTCCCCTGCCATCGCCACCGGCAAGTCGCTCACCTGGTCGGAGGAGTTCGACGCCCCCATCGCCTGGGGGACCAAATGGGTCGGCGACAGAACCAGCGCCTACCGCTACGGCAACCACAATCCGGACGACAACAAGCTGGACTGGCTGAGCCCCGGCTGTGTGACCGTCTCCGAAGGCGTGGCCACCTTCACCGCCTCCCCGGCCGGCCACACCCTCGAGAACGGCCGGCAGGCCTGGCACACCGGCCTGCTCACCACCGAGTACTCCGCCGAGGGCTTCCAGGTGCGCACCGGTGACTACGCCGAGACCCGGGTCGAACTGCCCTCGGGGACCGGCGCCTGGCCGGCGCTGTGGACCTGGAAGGACGGCGGGAACGAGATCGACACCTTCGAGTACCACCCCGACAACCCGCACCTGCTGGAGCTGTCCAACCACGTCAACCACGGCTGCGCGTATCACACGGATGCCGACACGATCGCCCCGGACGAGTGGGTGACCATCGGCAGCTGGTACGGAGAGCACTCCGTCGACTGGTACGTCAACGGCGAGCGGGTCTTCCGCGACCGCACCGGAGTGGGCGCCGACTGGTCGGCGTATCTGATCCTCAATCTGTCGCTGAGCGCCGGCCAGTACCACCCGGCCCCCTCCGGTCCGGGCCCCCTCACCTTCGCCGTCGCCCACCTTCGCGTCTACCGCTGAGTGTTCTCGAAAGGAGCCCCCATGCGTGCACTGCCCGCACGGCGTATCGCGTCCGTCGCTCTGAGCGCCGCCCTCCTGGTCGGCCTCGCCGCCCCGGCCGCCGTCGCGGCCGGCTCCGCCCGGGAACGCACCCCCACGTCGTCCCTCGGACCCGTCCCCGGGGCGGACGAACTGATCCCGCAGATCAAGAAGCTCGGCGACATCGGCGGTGTGCTCACTCCGGTCGCCAGACTGCTCAACGCCGTGCTGAAGGCCGACGGCGGCCAGTTGTCCGTCGTCGAGGCGCAGAAGCTCGGCGACGCCGTGAAGGACGCCATCGCCAAGGCCACCCCGCTGAGGACCAAGGCGGTCAAGGGGGACGCGCTGACCGCTCTGAAGAAGGCGGTCGACGCCCTGATCGTGGCCGCCACCTCCGGCGACGCCGAAAAGGTCCCCCCGGCCGTCAGCGGCATGGTGGCCGCTCTGGGCAAGGTCCTCGCCGCGGCGGCAACGGTCGGGTGAACCTCGCCCGGGCCGTCGGTCGTTCGGGTGAGAAGGCAGCGGGCCGTTCGGTGGCCCGTCGATAGGGTCGCGCGATGACCTCAGCCCCGACCGAGACGCGCCCCTTCCGCATGACCGACCTCGGCACCCTCGTCGTGCTGCCCTGGAGCGGCGCCGCCGCCGACGGAGGCGACCTGCCGTATCTGCTGGCCTACTCCCTCGGGGACGCCGAGGGGGTCCGCAGGCGACGTCCGCCGCGGTCGAGGCGCTGCCGGCCGGCAACGGGCTGCGGGTCGGCGGGGGCCTCGTCGACGGCACCACCGGGGCCCGGATCGCCGTCAGCCTGTTCCTCGAGGCCGGGCAGGCCTTCGTCACCCTGCCGGAGCTGGGCGCTCGGTGCGCCGCTCCGCCGCAGTGGCTCGCGGCGGTCGCCGAACGCGGCTACGCCTATCTCGTGTTCACCACCCGCCCCTGGCCCGAGGGCAGGCCGGGCCGGCCGATCGAGCCCGCGGCGCCGGCCCCCTTCGCCGGCGCCGAGCAGACCCTGAGGGCCGCCGCGCACGTGCTCCTGCCGGCCCTCACCCCGCGCTGAGCGCGTCGTCGGCCTGCCGATCCTGACCCGTTTGTGGGATTTATGGACGAGCCGACGTACCGGCTCCGCCGACGTTCCGCGTGGGCGCAGCATCGTATGAACGTACTGGTGTTGGCCCTACGAGGGAGCGAGCCATGGTCGTCAGTGCCGATGGAGTACCGAGCGGCGCCGAGCCGCCGGGGTGGCGGGCGATGAGGCGCCGGGTGCTCGCCTGCCTCGCCGCGCTCGCGCTCACCCCCGTCCTCGCCGCCTCGCGCGCCCCGCGGACCGCCGAAGGCGCCGGGGAGGCAGCCGAGTCGGCCTTCGACGAGGTCTACCGTGGCCGTCGCATCCGGGGTGTCCTGCTCCCCGCTCCGGGATGCGGCGCCGACGGCCGTGCGTGGCAGGTGACCGTGGACGGCCGCCCGCTGCATCTGATGCGCCGCTCCGACGGCAGCTGGCTGAGCATGGTCAACCACTACTGCTCGTACCGGACCCTGCTGGAGGTCACCCGGGCGGCCGTCGACGAGCTCGGCCCCGGGCAGCGGCTGCGCGACCTGGCGCCGGGACTGCTCGGCGGAAGCCATCTGCACATGGGGGAGCGCCATGGTGTACGTGCGTAAGGACGTGAGCACGCTGACGCGCGACGAGCGGCGGCGGCTCGTCAACGCGCTGCTCCAGATCAAATGGCGGGGGGAGTACGACGAGTTCGTGCGGGTGCACATCGCGTACTACCAGGCCGACGGCGAGACCGGCCTGCGTCCCGCCCACATGGGGCCCTCCTTCCTGCCCTGGCACCGCCGCTTCCTGCTGGACCTGGAGCGGGCGCTGCAACGGGTCGACCCGTCGGTGACGGTGCCGTACTGGGACTGGACGCGGGACCGTTCCACGACCTCCGTGCCCTGGAGCGACGACCTCCTCGGCGGCAACGGGCGCAGCTGGGACCACCAGGTCGTCAGCGGGCCCTTCGCCTATGCGCAGGGCTACTGGCGCATCCGGGAGGGCATCATCGACGTCGAGTTCCTCACCCGGGACCTGGGCCGGGCCGACGACCCCATCGAGCTGCCGACCGAGGAGGAACTCCAGGAGGCGCTCGCCGACCCGGTCTACGACACCTCGCCCTGGGACTCCACCTGCGACGAGGGGTTCCGCAACAAGCTGGAGGGCTGGGGGACCGGACAGGACGGCGTCGCCTGGCGCAACCACAACCGCGTCCACCGCTGGGTCGGCGGTGCCATGCTCGGCGGCGCCTCCGTCAACGACCCCGTGTTCTGGCTGCACCACGCCTTCGTCGACCTGCAGTGGACCCGCTGGCAGCGACTGCACAGGAACGGCGCCCCGCGCTATCTGCCGGCCCAGCAGCCCGGTCCCCGCAGCGGACAGCGCGGGCGCATCGTCGCCCGGCACGAGCCGATGCCGCCGTGGGGGGTGACCCCGGACGAGATGGAGGACGTGAGCCGGATCTACCGGTACGCCTGACCGATCCCCCGTTTCAGCCCAGCCGGCGTACCGGAGCCCCGTCCAGGAAGGCCCGGATGTCCTCCACCGCCTCCCGGTAGTACGTCTCGTAGTTCGCCCGCGACACATAGCCGAGGTGCGGGGTGGCGAGCAGACGGGGAGCCGTGCGCATCGGGTGGTCGGCGGGGAGGGGCTCGATGTCGAAGACGTCGATGCCCGCGCCCGCGATCCGGCCCTCGTGCAGGGCGGCGAGCAGGGCGTCCTGGTCGACGATCGCGGCCCGGGAGGTGTTGATCAGATAGGCGGTGGGCTTGAGGAGGGCGAGCTCGGCCGGGCCGAGCAGGCCCCGGGTGCGCTCGCTCAGGGCCAGGTGGACGGAGACGTAGTCGCTGCCGGCCAGCAACTCCTCCTTGGAGGCGGCGAGTTCGACGCCCACCTCGTCGGCGTACTCCTTGGTGAGGTTCTGGCTCCAGGCGCTGACGTGCATGCCGAAGGCGGTGCCGACCCGGGCGACACGGCTGCCGATCTTGCCGAGGCCGAGCAGTCCCAGGCGGCGGCCGTGCAGGTCGTCGCCCACCGTCTGCTGCCAAGGGCCGCCGGACCGCAGGGAGTTGCTCTCCTCGACGATGCCGCGGGCGAGGCTGAGGAGCAGCGCCCAGGTCAGTTCGACGGGCGGGGTCGAGGTGCTCGCCGTGCCGCACACGGTGACGCCGTGCGCCTCGGCGGCGGCGTAGTCGATGACGCTGTTGCGCATGCCGGAGGCGACGAGCAGCTTCAGCCGGGGCAGGCGGGCGAGCAGTGAGGCCGGGAAGGGAACGCGCTCGCGCAGGGTGACGACGATGTCGAAGTCATGCAGAGCGGAGGCGAGTGCGTCCTCGGTGTCGAAGTGTTCGGCGAAGCTGACGGCATCCACCCGGTCGGCCACGGGTGACCAGTCGGCGAGCTCCGTCGCCACCTGCTGGAAGTCGTCGAGCACAGCACAGCGCAGCCGCACGGCGGGTCCCTTTCCTCGGTGGGGTCGGGTGGCAGGGCGTGATCAGCAATGGTCGCGCATGAGCGGATCCGCAAGCCACTCGAGCACACGTTGATCGAGTACGCGTAGATCAAGTAAGCCTTTAAAGATTGCGCAAGCCGAGAACCATTACACTCGCCACTCCATGCCGCAGGCGTCCATCCATCGGGGAGATACATGCGGTTCGTGTGTGTACGGGCGATGCTCGTGACCGGCGTGCCGGCCGTTGCCGCGGCCGTGTTCCTGTTCCTCGGGTTCGGGGCGGGCGCGTTCGCCGGGCGGCCCTACGTCGGCCAGGGGCTGATCACGGCAGGCCTGGTCGCCGGGGCGGTGGCCGCCGGGACGGCCGTCGGCGACGTCGCCTGGTTCCTGATGGCGGCCCGCGGCCGTTCCGAGCCGGACGACGCGGCGGCAGGCGGCACCGAGACGGAGGTCCGGGCACAGCCGGACACCTAGACTGGTCCGGCACGCGGTGCGGCTATCGGGTGGGACGGGAGAGGACTGTGGCGGCAGACATCGGGGGCTTCGAGGATCCGTCCGCCGAGGTACTGGCCGAGGCGGCCGCCGCCTTCGGACTGCTGGCCTCCTCGGCCCGGCTGCACCTGGTGTGGGCGCTGGCGCAGGGTGAGAGCGATGTCACCCACCTCGCCGACCGGGTGGGCGGGGCC
Source organism: Streptomyces longisporus (assembly GCF_039532765.1). NCBI lineage: Bacteria > Bacillati > Actinomycetota > Actinomycetes > Kitasatosporales > Streptomycetaceae > Streptomyces > Streptomyces longisporus. The sequence continues at coordinate 359,598 of NZ_BAAASG010000011.1, read as the reverse complement.
CTGCCCGCGGTCAGCCAGCACCTGGCGAAGCTGAAGCTCGCCGGGCTCGTGCGGTCCCGGCGGGAGGGGCGGCGGCAGATCTACTTCGTCGACGATCCCGACGTCGTGACCGTGGTCCGGGTGATGGTGGGGCAGCTGGCTGCGCGTGCCGACGGGTCGTCCGCGTCCGTGCATGCGCTGCGCGGGGCCGGTGGCTGACAGCAGCGCGGCCCCGGAACCCGACCCCCAGACGTTCGATTCCGCGGGAGGGCCCGGACCGGTCGCCGATGCGGCGCAGGGCCCTTCGACCCTGCTGCAGACGCTGCGGCGGCTGGGCAGCGGGCCGCGCGGGCTGACGGAGGCGCAGGCCGAGGAGCGGCAGGCCCGCTTCGGGGCCAACATTCTGCCGACGCACCGGGAGGCCTCCTGGCCGAGGGTGCTGCTGCGCAGTCTGCGCGATCCGTTCACCGCCGTGCTGCTGTGCCTCGGGCTGGTGTCGGCGGCCGTCGCCTCCTGGGGCACCGCCTGTGTGATCCTCCTGCTGGTCGCCGTGAGCTGTGTGCTGCGCGCGTCCGGGGAGCACCGGGCCGGCCGGTCCATGGCCGCCCTGCGCAGCCTGGTCGCCACCACCGCCACCGTCCTGCGCCGCGCCGGGGAGGATCTGCCGCCGGACGCCCGGGAGATCCCGGTGGACGAGCTGGTGCCGGGCGATGTGATCCGGCTCGGACCCGGCGACCTGGTGCCCGCGGACGTACGACTACTGCGGGCGCAGGGCCTGACCGTGCATCAGGCCGTGCTCACGGGCGAGTCGGCCCCCGTGGCGAAGCACGCCGCCGACGGGGCGGGCACGGTGGCCGGGGGCCTGTTCGACCGGCCCGAGCTCTGTTTCCAGGGCAGCAGTGTCGCGTCCGGCAGCGCCACCGCGGTCGTCGTGGCGACCGGCTCGCGGACCCGGTTCGCCGCGGCGCACGGCCGTGGCGACGCCCGGCCCGAGGCCAGCGCCTTCGACCGGTCCGTGCACGGCATCTCCTGGATCCTCATCCGGTTCATGCTGCTGACCCCGCCGCTGGTCCTGATGGCCAATGCCGCGCTGCGCGACCGCGGTCTGGAGACGCTGCCGTACGCGGTGGCGGTGGCGGTCGGGCTGACGCCGGAGATGCTGCCGGTCATCGTCACCATGTGCCTGGCGCGCGGCGCCTCGCTGCTGGCCCGCAGCCACGGCGTGATCGTCAAGCGGCTGCCCGCGCTGCACGACCTCGGCGCCGTCGACGTGCTGTGCCTCGACAAGACCGGCACGCTCACCCAGGACCGGCCGGTCCTCCACCAGGCCCTCGGCCCGGGCGGCCGGGACGAGCCCGAGGTGCTGCACTGGGCCGCGGTGAACGCCTGGTGGACCCTGCAGCTCGCCGACCTGCCCGCCCCGGACGCCCTCGACGACGCCGTCCTGGATGCGGCCGACGAGGACGAGGTCATGGCGTACGACGGGGTGGCGGCCCTTCCGTTCGATCCGCTGCGCCGCCTTGCGACCGCCGTCGTGCGCACGCCGGGACGGCTGGGCACGCACACCCTGGTCGTCAAGGGGGCCGCCGAGGCCGTCCTGGAGCGTTGCGTACTGGAGGACGACGAGCGCGGGGAACTGCTCGCGCTCGCGGCACGGCACGCGGACGACGGGCTGCGGGTGCTGGCCGTCGCCACCGCGCAATGTCCCGCGCGGATCCGCGAGTACACGGCCGCCGACGAACGCGGCCTGGACTTCCAGGGCTTCGTCACCTTCAAGGACGCGCTCGCCCCCACCGCCGCCGAAGCGCTGAAGGTCCTCGCCGACCGGGGTGTCGCTGTGAGGATCCTCACCGGCGACCACCCGGGCACCGCCGTCCGGGCCTGCCGCGACCTGGGGATCGCCGTACCGCCGGACGGTGTCCTCACCGCCGACGCCATCGACCACCTCACCGACGCCGAACTCGCCGCGGCCGCCGCCCGCACCGTCGTCCTCGCCCGCTGCACCCCCGCGCACAAGGCCCGCTTCGCCGCCGCCCTGCGGGCCGGCGGGCACACCGTCGGCTACCTCGGCGACGGGGTCAACGACCTGCCCGCCCTGCGCGCGGCCGACGTCGGCATCGCACCGCGCGACGCCGTGGCCGTCGCCCGGGAGAGCGCCGACGTGGTCCTGGCCGACAAGGACCTCACCGCGATCGACCACAGCATCGCGGCCGGACGGTACTCGGGCGGCAACATCGCCACGTATCTGCGCATCACCCTCTCCTCCAACCTCGGCAACGTCATCGCGATGCTCGCGGCGGGCCTCCTGCTGCCCTTCCTGCCGATGCTGCCGGCCCAGGTGCTGGCGCAGAACCTGTGCTTCGACGCCGCCCAGCTGGCCTTCGCGCACGACCGGCCCCATCCGTCCGTGCTGCGCCGCCCCACGCTGCTGCGCCCGCGCGACCTGCTGCGCTTCATCATCGGCTTCGGCGTCCTCAACGCGGTCGCCGACCTGGCCACCTTCGGCGTGCTGGAGCTCGCCCTGCACGGGCCCGGGGGGCTGGACGACCGGGCGGTGTTCCACTCCGGCTGGTTCACCGAGAACCTGCTCACCCAGGCCCTGGTGATGGTCCTGCTGCGCACGGGGCGCCTCGCGGCGGGGCGCGGACCCGGGCCGATCGGCTGGGCGGCGGGCGCGCTGGCCGCCGTAGGGCTGCTGCTGCCGGTCTGTCCGCTCGGCTCGCTGCTCGGGCTGACGCCGCTGCCGCTGCTCTACTACCTTTTGCTGGCCGCGGTTCTCGCGCTGTACACCCTCGGACTGATGGCTGTCAGAAAGGCACCTTGGTTGTACAGTTGCGCAACGTAGCAACCATGCGAGAAGTGAGAAGGGGTGGGCGGGATGCTCCGCAACGGACTGGAACCCTGGCACCTGCTGGTCCTGGCAATCGTCATCATCTTGCTGTTCGGCTCCAAGAAGCTGCCCGAGGCCGCCCGCGGTCTCGGCAAGTCCATGCGCATCCTCAAGAGCGAGGCGAAGGCGATGAAGGAGGACGGCACCGCCCCGGCACCCGCCGCCCAGCCGCAGTCCGAGCCCGCGTCCGACGCTACGGCCGCCCGTGTCATCCAGTCCTCCCCGGGAGATGCCGCCTCGGCCCGTCCGGTCTCCGAGGACAGCACGGTTCGCTGAGCCGGAGAGGCGTGCCGGTACGGCGTACCGGGCCGGCGCAGGTGGGAGGTGTGACACAGCCCACCTGCGAACTGGATAACGCTTGCTATATTGCGCAATCAACCAACCCGAGGGGTGCGCCGTGGCGCCGTCGGTTGGCGTCGGCCACAGCGTAGGGAGTGGGAGTTGAGCGACCCCTGGGGTGGAAGTCGTGGCCATGCGGCCACCCGAGATCGTTCACCGAGCGTTCCCCGTCAGCGGGAGTCCGGTGACGGCACGTCCCGTCCACCGCAGGGCGGCCGGGCCGCGGCCCGGCAGGCGGCACGCTCACGGGGGCGCGGCGCGGGCCGCCGGGCCAAGCCCGTCGCCCGGCGCAGAAGGGTCGCCCGCATAGCCCTGTTCACGGTGGCGGCGCTGATCCTGGTCACCGCAGGAGCCGGTGCCTGGCTGTACGAGCATCTGAACGGCAACATCAAGAGCGTCGCGATCGACGACGGCGCCGGCGGGAAAGAGAAGGCCGACGCCTTCGGGCGGACCCCGATCAACATCCTGGTGATCGGCTCCGACGGCCGGAACAACGCGGCCGACTGCAAACTGGGCGGCGGCTGCGGCTCCGCGAGTTCGACCGTCGGGCACAACGCGGACGTGGAGATGGTGGTGCACGTCTCCGCCGACCGCTCCAACGCCACCGTGATGAGCGTCCCGCGCGACACCATGACCCACGTCCCCGCCTGCAAGGACCCGGACAGCACCCAGGCGACGTCCGGCTACTACGGGCAGATCAACAGTGCGCTCCAGTACGGCCCCGCGTGCCAGGTCAAAACCATTCACCAGCTCACCGGCATCACCATCGACCACTTCGTGATGCTCGACTTCGCCGGGGTGGTGAAGATGTCCGACGCGGTCGGCGGCGTCGACGTCTGCGTCAGCGACAACGTCTACGACACCTACTCCCATCTGAAGCTCGCCAAGGGAACCCACACCCTCCAGGGCGATGCGGCGCTGGAGTTCGTCCGCTCCCGGCACGGCTTCGGCGACGGCAGCGACCTGGGTCGTACCGTCTCCCAGCATCTCTTCCTCAGCGCCATGATCCGCAAGTTCAAGAGCGCGGGGACCCTGACGGACCCGACGAAGGTCTACTCCCTGGCGGACGCCGCCACCAAGGCGCTGACCGTGGACACCGGCCTGGGCAGCGTCAGCAAGCTCGTGAGCCTGGCGACCGATCTGAACAAGGTCCCGTCCAAGCGGATGACGTTCACCACGATGCAGACCGCGGCCGACCCCACCAACGCCGACCGGGTGGTCCCCGCGGCCGCCGCGAAGTCGTTGTTCGCGACCATCGAGAACGACCAGTCCCTGACCTCGGACAACGGCAAGAAGAAGACGTCCGCACCGTCCCCGTCCGCGTCGGCGGCGCCCACCGTGCCGGCCTCCGAGGTCGCCGTACAGGTCGAGAACGGCACCAGCACCGGCGGACGCGCCTCGGTGGTCGCACAGGCCCTCCTCACCAAGGGCTTCAGCTCGAACACCACCACGGGCAACGCCCCCGCGCTGTCGTCGAGGACGACGATCACCTACGGCCCCGGGCAGAAGGCCGAGGCGCAGACGGCGGCCTCCGCCCTCGGACTGCCCAGCTCGCACCTCACCCAGGGCAGCAGCAGCGGCGTGGTCCTCGTCATCGGCGCCGACTGGCCGAGCGGCACGGCGTACGGCTCCTCGGGCGGCTCGTCGGCCGCCGCCCCCGCCGACACGCACGCCGCGGTCGCCGACGCGCACGCCCAGACCGCCGACAAGGCCAAGACCTGCGCCAAGGTCAGCCCCTACAAGACGGTGCAGATCAACGGGGTGCCGATGACGCCGTCCCAGGCGTACGCGGCGGCGAGGGGCAAGGAGGACTCGGCGCCCTGATCGGTCCCCTCGCTGCATGAGACCGGCGGGTCCGGGGGGAAGCCGCAGCCGTGCAGGGCGGGCCGGCGGTGACGAAGGGGCAGCGGTTCAGTCGGTGTCGGGGCTCTGCTCCGCCGCGGTGTCGTAGGCGGCGCGGGCCTCGGCGATGGCGGAACGGTGCCGCTCGGCCCAGCCCACCAGCCCGGTCAGCGAGGCGTGGAGCTCCTGGGCCATGGGGGTGAGGCTGTACTCGACCTTGGGCGGCACGGTCGGATACACGGTGCGCACGAGGAGTCCGTCCCGCTCCAGCCGGCGCAGGTTGAGGGTGAGCATCCGCCGGCTGATGCCCTTGATGGCCCGTTCGAGCTCGGTGAAGCGAACCGGGCCGTGGGCGGCTGCGATCAGGATCCCGATGCTCCACTTGCCCGCCACGCGGTCGAGCACCTCGGTGACCGGGCAGGCTTCGTCTCTCAGCGCTTCGGTAACACGGGTGTGACTGCGTGACATGAAAGTTCCTCCTTCCGGCGACCAGCAAGGTTATCGATGATGACTGCTGTTACAAGTCGTGAACCAAGGGGAAAGACATGACAGTTCGTGCTCTCGTCGTCGATCCGTCCGCATCCGCGGCCGTCCGCCTCGCCGAGGTGCCCGACCCCGTGCCCGGGCCGGGCCAGGTCCTCGTGGACGTCTCCCACGCCTCGTTGAACTACGGCGACCTCAACGACGCCCGCTCCGGGCGCATCCCCGTGGGCGCGGTGCTCGGTTCGGACGCTGCCGGGGTGGTCGTTCGGGCCGCGGCCGACGGAACGGGCCCGGCGGTGGGCACCCGGGTGGTGGCGCTGACCGCGGGAGCGTTCGCCGAGCGCGTGGCGATCGACGTGGGTGCGCTCGCCGAGGTGCCGAAGGGACTGGAGCCGGCGCAGGCGGCGGCTCTGCCGGTCGCCGGAGTGGCCGCACTGCGCTCGCTGCGGGCCGCGGGGCTCGGACCGGACAAAAGGGTGCTGGTCACCGGGGCCTCCGGCGGGGTCGGCCGGTTCGCGGTCCAGCTGGCGGCGCAGGCCGGTGCCCATGTGATCGCGTCGGTGGGCTCGGCAGCCCGCGGAGAGGGGCTGACCGAGGCCGGCGCCGACGAGGTGCTGATCGGGCTGGAGGGTCTCCATCGACCGGTCGACGTGGTCATCGACAGCGTCGGCGGCTCTCAACTGGTCGCGGCATGGAACCTGCTCGCTCCCGGGGGCAGCGTGCAGAGCGTCGGCTGGACTTCCGGCGAACCGGCGGTCTTCGCGCCGTACGCGACCGTCGGCCCGGCCAAGACACTGACCTCCTTCGTCATCGAGGGCGAGGCCGGCGCGGACCTGGCCGTTCTCACCCAGCTGGCCGCTGAGGGACTCCTCCGGGTCGAGATCGGCTGGCAGGGCTCCTGGGACCACTTCGACGAGGCAGCCGAGGCCCTCCGCGGACGCCGCGTCTTCGGGAAGGCGGTCATGGCGCTGGGAACCCCGCTCTGACAGCAAAAGCGCCCTCCCGAAGGAGGGCGGAGACGGGGCACCCCCCCGGCAGGACTCGAACCTGCGGCCAAGCGCTTAGAGGGCGCCTCGCGTGTTTGCCTGCAACCGGCCACTGACCTGGGGCAGTTACCCGTTCTGCTGGCGGCTTGTCACCTGCCGTAGACACGCATTCGACAAGGCTCGGAGCCGGTTCACGGTCGCCGGTAGGCCGAGGGGTCGACACCCGCTTCCGGCGTCCTGCTGAAGGACACGTAGGCCGGGTGCTCAGGGTCTCCAACCTGCATGAGGGCGAAGAGATCAAGGTCATGGTTCGCGAATCTGTGCAGGTACTGGAGGAACAGCTCCAACTCGTCGTCCGACAGCCGCTCATCGTGCCGCTCGTTGCGCATGCGGTCACGATACGAGCGTAGGAGCTACGACCTGACGCGGACCCGTCCTGCTGGCGGTTGATGGGGATCTCAACCCCTCAAACTCCCCGAATCGTCGCCAGGCTGGTCCACTCACGATCATGATCGCGTTACGAGCCATTACGCCCATCTGGAAGAAACGCGATCGAGGAGTTCACCTCCGACAGTGCCGAGTAGGCCTTCTTCCGGTTCAGGTTCTTCATCGGTAGATCTTTTGACCTCGCCGTGCCTGCTTTCAGCTTCAGCGGTAGGTTTGGGTCGAGCACTTGCCCCTTCGGAGGCGGGTTTTTGCATAGCGACGGCCGATCCACCAGCCACTCCGATCGCGGCAAGCAGGACAGGGGTGGCGATCGAGATGGCGAAGACTCTACGTGCACGCATGGTTTCCCGCCTCGTCTAGGACACAGTCGCCACCAAGCTACCTCGCTGATCATTCCGAAAAACCGCTCAGCGAACTACTCACTCGTATGGCCGGCCGCCTTCACTATCTCCAGCAGAGGCGACAATGAGTCGACCACGTTCTCGGCGCCCGCGTTCCTCAGGAAGTTCGACTTGTCCTCGTTACGCGCGTAACCGAGGAACGGCACGCCGGCCTGGCGTGCGGCCTCTACGTCCGCGGATGAGTCGCCGATCATCAGGGCCTCGGACGGTGCTGCCCCCATGGCGCGCAGGGCGCGATTGAGACAGTGCGGATCGGGCTTGAGCTGACCGAGGTTGCGGGTACGGCCGTAGATGTGGGGCGCGAAGCAGGAGAGCAGTCCGCGGTTGGCCAGGTACTCGTGGATCATCCTGGCCGAGTTGTTGGCGGTGATGGCCAAGCGGCAGCCCACCGCCGTCCAGGTGCGGATCAACATATCGGCGAAGGGAGTGGGCATCGCGGTCGAAGCGGCCTTGATCTCCTCCGTGGTGAGACGTTCCTCCATCTCCGTCACCAGGTCGCTGCCCGGATGCCGGAGGTCCACGACACGCAGCAGTGCCTGCGGATCCTTGTACTTCCGCTCCTCGTCCGTCAGCACCCCGGACAACCCCCGGATCTCCAGCCACTCCACGAAGCTGTCGGCGATGTCCTCCGCCGCATGCCCCGCGAACAGCCGGCAGATGGGTCCGTCGAAGTCGAAGAGCACGAAACGGGCGCGGGTGATCAGTTCTCGCAAGTTCCCTGTCTCTACCGTCACCCGATCAGTCTGCGTCACAACAGAAGTCGCTAGAGCGTGTGTCAGGTCCCGAAGCAACTTGGCTGGGCGCCTGACCATGGGACGGTGGGCTCCTTACCTGCTGCGACGGTCCGCGTTGGTCGTGGGGCTGTTTTCGAATCCGATCGTCATGACGTGGTACAGCTCTGCGAGAGTGGGCGTTCAACGCCAACCGTCGACCGGAAGCACCGCGGGACGTGGTGACCATCCTCCGATGGGTTGAGCGGAACTCGCTCCCGGTCTCGGTCTGGGAGGACCCAGAGAAGGTCGGCGACGTCCTACGGGCCATCGACACCCGACTCGACGGCAAGCAGGCGGCGGCCTGGTCCCGCAAGCGGCATCGACGCATCCTCAACGTCGTCATGCATTACGCCATCCGGCGGCGCATCCTGCGCACCAACCCCCTGCCCAAGGGCAAGGAGGTGACGACCGCCACCAGGACGAGCAACGCCGTGGACAAGCGCAGCTTGATGAACCCCGACCAGGCGGCGGCCCTCCTCGACTGGATCCGCCGACGGCCCCGAGGCGGCAGGTGACTTCACGCCTTCTTCGCCACGCTGTACTACTGCGGACCGCGCCCCGAAGAGGCCGTCGCCATGTATGTGCGGGACGTCCACCATGAGCAGCGCGACCTCAAAGGCCGCGCCGAAGGGGACACGCGCACGGTTCCGGGCCATCCCGCCCTGACGCGCATCCTGCGGCAGCACATCGAGGACGAAGAACTCAAGCCGGGTGATCTCTTGTTCCAGGGCGAGAACGGCGGCATTCTCGCGGGCTCCGCGATCCGTCGGAGCCCAGGTGGCCGAGTGGGCCGGAAACAGCGTGCCGGTGCTCCTCGCCACATACGCCCGATGCGTCGATGGGCAACTTCCTGACTTGAAGAAGCGCGTCGAAGCCGCCGGAGACCTCCCCGAGCTGCCCGCCATTGATTGATCTTCGGCCAAGAACTTCGACACGTATTCGACACGGCGACCCGCAAAAACCCGGTGACAGCCGGACGGCCCCGGAGTCTGCCCTTGATCACAAAGAGGGCGCCCGGGGCTTCGCCGTGGTTACCTGGTATGTGCCCTGACCGGCAAAAACGCCCTCCCGAAGGAGGGCGGAGACTGGGCGCCCCCGGCAGGACTCGAACCTGCGGCCAAGCGCTTAGAAGGCGCTTGGCGAGGGCACGGGTGCTGTGCCTTTGACCTGCTCTTACGTGATGGCCTGAGCGGTAGTCAGTGAATCTTCCGGCGTTTTCGGGAAGGATCCCGCTGGTCCCGACTGCGGGGCCTATATGCAATGGTGCGACGATCTGCGTACAGCATCTGTGGCACGGGAGAGACGGTGCCCGCGGTCCTGCTGCTGCCGGCGGGGAAGGCGCTGACGGTCCGGACGGTGGCCGGTGCCTTCCTCGACTCGCTCGGAAATCCGAACACCGTCCGGAACTACGGGATCGCTGTCGGGAAGACCGTCGAGCGGATCGGGGAGCGTCGCCCGCACCGTCGCTCACGCAGAGCGGTCCCGGGCAAGGAGTCCGAGCCGAAGAGAGTGCCTTCCTGGAGAGAAGCCCAGGCTTGCGTCTTGCGGGCAGTTTTGCGCAGGGAAGTTGCCGTGTCTCGGATTGCGTCGCTCGGCGGGGCTCCTGTCGGTGGAGAGCTGTCAGCCGTCGTCGGAGTGTTGAGAGATCAGCGCCGCCGCCTCGGAGGACTGGCCGGCGCCGACCATCGTGTCCTTGATGGTGGCGCCGGAGCGGGTTGAGTGCGTGTGTCAGACCCTTGCGGCCGCCCGGGTAGAGCCACCCCTCCTCCCCGCCCTCTGAACCACGGTCCCCTCGCAGGTCCCGGCCGACCTGGGGGTGGGGGCAGGTCGCCCGAGACCGCACGAGTGCTCGTCAGGGCCAAACGTTGGCCTGTGCCCGGAAAGTATCGGTATCGCTCTCCACAGGTAGTACGCACAGCAGATGACCGCCAGGGACTCGTAGCACGCGGCACTCCTGCCACTGCGAAACCTGCTCGGCGCCCAGGGCGATCAAGCGCGCGGTTTCCGATTCGACGTCGTCGGTCTCGATGTCGAGGTGGATACGAGGTGCGTCGTCGATTGCCTGGACTGCGGTGATCAGTCCTGGCAGGGCCTGGTGGAGCGTGGTGAACTGCGGTGCCGGTGGAAACGGTTGGGCGGTCACACCGAGAGCCGCCGACCAGAAGTCCGCTGCCCGGGCAGCCTCGGCCTGGGGTGCGTCGATCAGTACGGCGTATACGCGGCTTCTGTGCATCGCCGTCACCGCATCGCCGTGGCGGCCGGATTGCCGTAGTAGGCGTAGGGGCCGTGCTTGCGGGTGTAGTGGCGGTTCAGGAGGTGAGGAGGTGGCGGTGTCGTCGGTGAGAGGGACATGGTGTGGAGGGCGATGTCGGCGACGGCCTCGCAGATGATGGCGTGTTCGAGGGACTTGCGGGCGGTGGCGCCCCAGGTGAAGGGGCCGTGGCCCGCGACGAGGGCGGCGGGGACCTCGACGGCCCGCTGGTCGTCGCCGTCGAGGAGGTCCACGATGACGTGGCCGGTGTTGTACTCGTAGTCCTTCGCGCACTCCTGCTCGGTGAGGTCGCGGGTGACGGGCACGGGTCCGTTGAAGGTGTCGGCGTGGGTGGTGCCGAGGACGGGTATCTCGCGGCGGGCCTGGGCGAAGGCGACCGCGTGGGTGGAGTGGGTGTGGGTGACGCCGCCGATGGAGGGGAACGCCAGGTAGAGGCAGCGGTGGGTCTCGGTGTCGGTGGAGGGGCGCAGGTCGCCCTCGACCACGGCGCCGTCGGACAGGCGGACCGTCACCAGGTCGTCGATGGTCAGGGCCTCGTAGGGGACCCCGGAGGGCTTGATGACGAACACGCCCGCCTCGCGGTCGATCCCGCTGACGTTTCCCCAGGTCAGAGTCGCCAGGCCGACCTGGGGGATGGCGAGGTTCGCCTCCAGTACCTCTCGGCGCAGGCCCTGGCGGACAACTGTGGTCATCGTGGTCTCCTTGGTCACAGAGCCTGGGCGAGGCGGTGGTAGGCGGCGTTCCAGCGGATCTCCTGGGCGAACCGCGCCGTGGTGGTGTTCTCGTCGATGGTGAGCAGTTCGACGCCGGTCATGGACGCGTAGTCGGTGAGCGTCTCCAGATCGACGGCGGAGCTGAGCACTGTGTGGTGCGGGCCGCCGGCGAGCAGCCAGCTCTCCGCCGATTCCGCCAGGGACGGACGCGGCTTCCACACGGCTCGGGCCACCGGCAGCCGGCGCAGCGGTTCGCTGGCGGCGACGACGTCGACGGCGTTGGCCGTCAGGCGGAAGCGGTCGCCGAGGTCGGAGAGGCCGACGACCACGGCGGGCCCTTCGGAGGCGTTGAAGACCAGACGGACCGGGTCCTCGCGGCCGCCGATGGACAGGGGGTGGATCTCGCAGCGCGGGCGGTCGGAGGCCACGGAGGGGCAGACCTCCAGCATGTGGGCGCCCAGGACACGCGGGGTGCCGGGGCCGAGGTGGTAGGTGTAGTCCTCCATGAAGGTGGTGCCGCCGGGGCGTCCGGCGCCCATGACCTTCATCGTGCGCAGCAGCGCCGAGGTCTTCCAGTCGCCCTCGCCGCCGAAGCCGTAGCCGTCGGCCATCAGCCGCTGGACGGCGATGCCGGGCAGCTGGCGCAGCCCGCCGAGGTCCTCGAAGTTGGTGGTGAAGGCGGTGAAGCCGCCGTCGGTGAGGAAGGCGCGCAGGCCGAGTTCGAGGCGGGCCGCGTACAGCAGCGAGTCGTGGCGGATGCCGCCGGGACGCAGGGCCGGGACGACGTCGTACGACTCCACGTACTCGTCGGCGAGTTCGGCCGCCGCCTTGTCCTCGACGTCGTCGACCACAGCGACCAGGTCGTTGACGGCATAGGTGTTGACGGAGAAGCCGAACCGCAGCTGGGCCTCCACCTTGTCGCCCTCGGTCACGGCGACGTCGCGCATGTTGTCGCCGAAGCGGGCGAGCCGGAGCGTGCGCGAGGCGTGGCGGCCGACGGCGGCCCGGGCCCAGGCGGCGACGCGCCCAATCACCCTCGGGTCGGTCGCGTGACCGGCGACGATCTTGCGGTCCACGCCGACGCGGGACTCGATGTGCCCGAACTCCCGGTCGCCGTGGGCGGCCTGGTTGAGGTTCATGAAGTCCATGTCGATGCTCGGCCAGGGCAGCGACAGGTTGTACTGCGTGTGCAGGTGCAGCAACGGCCGGTCCAGGGCGCTGAGTCCGGCGATCCACATCTTCGCCGGGGAGAAGGTGTGCATCCAGGCGATCACGCCGACGCAGGCGTCGGAGGCGCTCGCCTCCTGGCACATCCGGCGGATCGACTCGGCGTCGGTCAGGACCGGCTTCCACACGATCCTGACCGGGACCTTCCCGGGGCGGCCGAGGGTCTCGGCGATGCTCCGCGACTGCTCGGCCACCTGACGCAGGACGTCGTCGCCGTACAGGCCCTGGCTTCCGGTGAGGAACCAGATCTCCTGGCTGTCGTAGGGCCTTTCGGAAGTGGTCATGAGGGTTTCCCTTCACAGTGGGTCAGGCGGAGGCTTCCGCGCGGATGTGGCGCAGGCGGTGCATGACGTCGTTGGTGCCGCGGCCGAAGTAGTCGTGCAGCACGCGGTACTCGGAGTAGAGGCGCTCGTAGGACGCCGCTCGCTGCGGGTCCGGCAGGTAGGCCCGGCGGTGCACCTTGCCCATGGCGTGGGCCGCGGCGCGGATGTCGGGGTACGCCCCGGCGGCGACGGCGGCGTGCATCGCGGCGCCGAGGGCCGGACCCTGGGTGGAGCCGATGATGCTCAGGGGGCGGCGGGTGACGTCGGCGTAGATCTGCATGAGCAGGGCGTTCCTGGTCAGGCCGCCCGCGATGATCAGTTCCCGCACCGGTACGGCGGCGGACTCGAAGGCGTCGATGATGGTGCGGGTGCCGAAGGCGGTGGCCTCCAGCAGGGCGCGGTAGATGTCCTCGGGGCGGGTGGAGAGCGTCTGGCCGATCAGCAGGCCGCTGAGGTCGTGGTCGACCAGGACGGACCGGTTGCCGCTGTGCCAGTCGAGGGCGAGGAGACCGTGTTCGCCCACCTTCTGCCCGGCCGCGAGGGCGGTCAGGTACTCGTGCGGGGTCTGGCCGGCCGCGGCGGCGCGCTCCGCGTACTCGGCGGGCAGGCCCGTGCGGACGAACCAGCCGAAGATGTCGCCGACGCCGCTCTGCCCGGCCTCGTAACCCCACAGTCCGGGGAGGATGCCGCCGTCCACGACCCCGCACATGCCGGGCACGACACCCTGCTGGTCGGAGCTCATGACGTGGCAGGTGGAGGTGCCCATGATGGCGACCATCTGGCCGGGTTCCACGGCGACCGCCGCCGGGGCGGTGACATGGGCGTCGACGTTGCCGACGCAGACGGTGATGCCCTCCGGCAGCCCCGTCCAGGCGGCCGCCTCCGCCGTCAACGCCCCTGCTGCAGCACCTAGTTGGCCGATCGGGTGGTCCAGCTTGTCGGCCACGAAGCCGGCGAAGTCCGGGTGCAGCGCCGCCAGATACTCGGGTGACGGGTAACGCCCGTCCTGGTACTGACCCTTGTAGCCCGCCGTGCAGGCGTTGCGGACGTACGTCCCGCACAGCCGCCACACGATCCAGTCGGCCGCCTCCAGCCACCGCTCGGTGCGCCGGTAGACCTCGGGATCCTCCTCCAGCACCTGGAGGGCCTTGGCGAACTCCCACTCCGAGGAGATCTTCCCGCCGTACCGCTCAAGCCATGGCTCCTTCATCTCGGCGGCCAGCGCGTTGATCCGGTCGGCCTGACCCTGGGCGGCGTGGTGGCGCCACAGCTTGACGTAGGCGTGCGGACGGCCGGTGTACTCGGGGAGTTCGCACAGCGGGGTGCCGTCGGAGAGCGTCGGTAGGACCGTGCAGGCGGTGAAGTCGGTGCCGATGCCGATGACTTGTCCGCTCCGGACACCCGCGCGGGCGAGCGCCTCCGGTACGGCGTTGCGCAGCACGTCGACGTAGTCGGAAGGCACCTGCAGCGCCCAGTCGATAGGCAGCCGGGTGCCGTCCGGCAGTTCACGGTCCAGCACCGCGTGCGGATAGACATGCTCCGCCGATGCGAGCTCGGCGCCGTCGCGGACGCGGACGACCACGGCACGGCCGGACAGGGTTCCGAAGTCGACACCCACAACGCAGGGTTCTTCAGGCACGACGCCCCACCTCTCTTGTTCGGTATGACAGTCATCGTTCGAGATACTGGACGGAAGAATGGGGGCCCGGCCGTGACCGGGCCCCCGGGACAGGTCAGTTGACCCGGACGATCTGCCAGAGTTCGTCATCGGCACCGGTGTCCGTGGACTGGACGATCAGCGCACCGTTGGCGGTGGAGGCGGAGGCGACGTCCGCCACCAGGCCGCTCGCGGAGTTGACGAGCTTGAAGTAGCCGCCTCCCGCGTCCGTGAGCGTCCACTTCTGGGAACTCGCGCCGGAGGACGAGTTCTGGACGACGGCCGCCCCCGACGAGGTCGAGCCGTTGTTGTCCAGGAACAGACCGCTGTTGACGTTCTTCACGGTCCACGCCCCGCCGCTCTGCGCCGTGAAGGTCCACAGCTGGCAGTTGTTGGCGGTGTTCACCCACTGGCCGGCCTGCTTGCCCGTGGCGGTGGATGCGCCGGGGATCTCCATGAGCTCGCCGCTGTGCTTGTTGATCAGGCGGTACTGACCGGTGGCCAGGTTCGGCAGGGCGGTCTGGGTGAGGTTCCAGCGCTGGCAGGCGCAGCCGGTGTCGGACCACTGCCCGGCGGCCGTGCCGACGGTCGTGGACGCGCTGGGGATTTCTAGGAACTTGCCACTGTTCCGGTTGGTGGCGGTGAAGCCGCCCGCAGGGTTGGGGGCGACGGCCCACTCGTGGTCGAGGGTGCCGTTGTCGTCCCACTGCAGGACCTTGGCGCCGTTGGCGGTGGAGGCGTTCTGCACGCCCAGGAGCTTGCCGCTGGCCACGTTGAAGATCTTGAAGTAGCCCGACGGCTGCTGAACGAACTTCCACTGCTGGTCGGTGGCGTTGTCGGCGTTCTGCTGGGTCGCGAAGGTGCCGTTGGTGGTGGTGCCGCCGACGATGGTCAGCATCAGGTGGCTGTTGGCGTTGGACATGGTGTAGGTGGCACCGTCGGAGATGCCGCCCCCCAGGTCGATCGTGCCGTAGGTGACCGGGTTCTCAACGGTGTTGCTGACCACGCCCGCGCTGAAGATTTCCAGGCTGTGGCCGTCGGCGAGGGGTACCATGCCGCGGCTGTAGCCGCGGGGGACGGTGGAGGCGATCCGCGTCCAGGCGCCCGCCGCGCCGTTCTGCGTGTTCAGGAAGAGGTCGGTGGTGCTCTGGCCGCTGACCACCAGAGTGCCGTTGGGACCGCCCATGGGAAGCCAGGTGATGAACGGCGCGCTGGTGGGCACGTACCCGTCGGTGGACCTCAGGACGGTGCCGGTGACGGAGCCGAACGCCTCGGGGTCGGAGGAGATCTTGTAGTAGACCGCGAAGTTGGCTTCCGGTGCGCCCCCGTACTCGTACGTCATCACGTAGTTGCCGTTGGGCAGTTGCGCGACGACCGGCATGCCGGGGCGGTTGGTGTAGGTCGGCATGGCCACGTCGTCCACGACCGAGGACCAGGTGAGGCCGTCGGTGCTGGTCTGGTGGACAATCTTCTGAGCGTGGTTGGGGTCACGCTGGTCGGAGTAGTACACGATCAGCTTAGAGCCGGACACCATCAGGAACGGCTCCCACACCGGGGTCTGGCCGTTGGTGACGTCGGCCCTGCCGCCCTGGGCGATGCTGCTGACGAACGACCAGGTCGCGCCGTGGTCGGTGCTGGCGTACACGTCCAGCTCGGTCGAGGACAGGTCGTTCGGGATGGAGTTGCCCGCGGCGAGGATCGTGCCGGCCGGGAAGTTGCCGATCTGGGTGGGCAGTTCGTACAGGACCGGCTGGTAGCGCATGCCGAAGCCGTTGTGGGTGTCGCTGATGCTGGAGATCTGAGTCCAGCTGTTGCCGTTGTCGGTGCTGCGGTAGATCGGGAAGACGGGGGTGCCCGAGCTGTACTGCTCGAACGTGGCCAGCATGGTGCCGTTGGACGCACCGCTGTACTGCAGGCGCACGGCGCGCGGGTAGAGCGCGCCGGGCGACGGGGCGGTCGACGGTGAGGTGTACATCGTCTGGGTCGCGCGCGAGATCGCGTGCGCCTGGCCGGCGGCGGGGAGGACGAGGGCGACGGTGGCTGCGAGCAGGGCCAGCAGCAGCGTGATCGCCTGGGGTCGGGGTACGGCGCGGAGTCTTGCGCCTTCCCTGGTGGTGGACATGGGCGGCTCCCAAGGGATGTCCGGAAAGAAGGGGGTGGTGCGGGGCCCGCCGCTCCCGGGAGAAAAGGGGGGAGTCGGGAGCTGCGGGTGTCGGAGGGGGTGTGTCAGCCGGCGCGGCGCAGCCGGACGACGTTCCAGGAGACGGGCGGCAGGCTCGCGGTGAGGCGTCCGTCGGTGACCGAACCGGTGCCGGCGGTGTACGGGCGGACCCGATCGGGGTCGTCCTGAGTGTTGACGGCGCGCAGGTCCGGGTCGCTCAGCACCGAGTGCTCCACCGGGGTGTAACCGGGGAACGCCCGCAGGTCCAAGGTGAGTTCGACGTTGTCGCTCTGGTGCCGGTTGATCGCGAAGACGGTGAGCTCGTCGCCGTCGTGGGTGGCCACGGCGTCGACGACGGAGACCTCGCCGAAACGTTTCGTCTCGTACGTCGGCGCGACCGGCTCCACCCGCAGGACGGTGCCGCGGGCGTGCCGGGCCGCCTGGGCGAAGGGGTGGAAGGTGGTCTGCCGCCAGCTGGGACCGCCGGCTTCGCTGCGGATGGGGGCGATGACGTTGACGAGTTGGGCGAGGCAGGCGGCGGTGACGCGGTCGCTGTGCCGCAGCAGGCTGATCAGCAGCCCGCCGACGACGACGGCGTCGGCGACGTTGTACTCGTCCTCGATCACGCGCGGGGCGACGGCCCACTCCGTGGGCTTCTCCGCCGCCTCGAACCGGGTGTTGTACCAGACGTTCCACTCGTCGAACGAGAGGTTGATCCGCTTCTTGCGGCCCAGCTTGGCCCGTACGTGGTCGGCGGTGGCGACGACCGACTCCACGAAGTGGTCCATGTCGACGCCGGAGGCCAGGAAGCTGCCGAGATCGCCGTCGAGCTCCTCGTAGTAGGCGTGACAGGAGATGTAGTCGATCTGGTCGTAGGCTTCCTCCAGGACGGTGGCCTCCCAGGCGCCGAAGGTCGGCATCGAGGAGCTGGAGCTGCCGCAGGCGACCAGTTCGAGCTTCGGGTCGATCATGCGCATGGCCCGGGCGGCCTCGGCGGCGATACGGCCGTACTCCTGGGCGGTCTTGTGGCCGGTCTGCCAGGGGCCGTCCATCTCGTTGCCCAGGCACCACATGCGGATGCCGAAGGGGTCGGGGGCGCCGTTCTTGATCCGCTGGTCGGACCACGCGGTCCCACCCGGGTGGTTGCAGTACTCCAGCAGGTCCAGGGCCTCCGCGACGCCCCGGGTGCCGAGGTTGACGGCCATCATGGGCTCGACGTCGGCCTTCTCGGCCCAGCGGTGGAACTCGTGCAGACCGAAGGCGTTGGTCTCGGTGCTGTGCCAGGCGAGGTCGAGGCGGGTGGGGCGCTCGGCCGCCGGGCCGACGCTGTCCTCCCAGCGGAAGCCGGAGACGAAGTTGCCGCCGGGATAGCGCACGGCGGTCACGCCCAGCTCGCGCACGAGGTCCAGGACGTCACGGCGCAGGCCGTCCTCGTCTGCAAGGGGGTGGCCGGGTTCGTAGATGCCGGTGTAGACGCAGCGGCCCATGTGCTCGACGAACGAGCCGAAGGTACGGGGACTCACGTCGGCGACGCGGAAGGCGGGGTCGACGGTCAGGGATGCGTGCAGCATGAAGGTCGCTCCGGGAGGTGCACGAGATGAGGAGGGAGAACGGGCGGGCCCGTCAGGTCACTTGAGGCTTCCGACGGTCAACCCGCCGCGCCAGTACCGCTGGAGGAGGAGGAAGGTGACGATGAGCGGCAGGATCGCGACCAGGGATCCCGCGATGACGAGGGTGAACAGCGCGTTGGCGCCGGACTGGATCATCGCGCCCTCGTACCAGGACTGCAGGCCGACGGTGAGTGGGAACAGCTTGTCGTTGTTGAGCATGACCAGCGGCAGGAAGAAGTTGTTCCAGGTGCCGACCATGGAGAACAGCAGCACGGTGACGAGCGCCGGCTTCAGGGTGGGCAGCGCCACCGACCACAGCACGCGCATCTCGCCGGCCCCGTCCATGCGGGCCGCCTCCAGCAGCTCGTCCGGCAGGGACTCCTGCACGTACACCCGCACCAGGTAGACGCCGAAGGGGTTGAGCAGCTGGGGCAGGATGACCGCCCACATGGTGTTGGTCAGCTCGACCTTGCTCAGCAGCAGGTAGGTGGGGATGGCCAGGGCGGTGGCGGGCACCATGATGGCGCCGAGGAGGCTGGAGAAGAGCAGGTTGCGGCCGGGGAAGCGGTACTTGGCGAAGGCGTAGCCCGCGAGGGTCGCCACGGCGGTGGCGCCCACCCCGCTCACGCCTGCGTAGACGGCGGTGTTGCCCATCCAGCGCAGGTACTCGCCGTCGTTGTAGGTGAACAGCTGCTGGAGGTTGGTGAAGAAGGAGCCCGGCGAGTGGAACCACAGGGCTGCGGTGGAGAACAGCGCGTCGTTGTCCTTGGTGGCGGCGACGACCAGCCACCAGAACGGCATCAGGAAGTAGAGGATCATCGCCACCATCACCACGTTGACGGTGACGCGGCCACGGGCGCCGGACTCGCGGCGGGCGGCCGGGGCGGTGACGGCGGGGGCGGGGGCTGCGGCGGTCGTCACTTCAGTCCGCTCCTTTTGCGTGTGGCGAACAGGAAGAGGTAGGAGCCGATGAAGACCACCGCTCCGAGGGAGAAGGAGATGGCGGCGGAGTAGTTGAACTCCGAGTACTGGAACGCCAGGTTGTAGGCGTAGAGGTTCGGCGTGTAGTCCGGGGTGATCACCGAGGACGCGGTCTTCTCCAGGACCCGCGGCTCGGTGAAGAACTGCAGGGTGCCGATGATGGTGAACATCAGCGCGAGCACCACCGCCGAGGAGATCATCGGGATCTTGATGCGCAGGGCCGTCTGGATCTGACCGGCACCGTCGAGCTTCGCCGCCTCGTAGACCTCGCGGGGCAGGCCCTGCAGAGCGGCGTACAGGACGATCATGTTGTAGCCGGTCCACTGCCAGGTCACGATGTTGCCGAGCGAGGTCAGCATCAGGGTGTGCGAAAGCAGGTCGACCTTGCCCAGCCCCAGCGAGTTGCTGATCGCGTTCACCGGGCCGAAGGTCGGGCTGTACAGGAAGCCCCACATCAGCGCGCCGATCACCGCGGGCACGGCGTACGGCATGAACAGGGTCATCCGGAAGACCTTGGCGAGCTTGCTGGTCACCTCGTCGATGATCAGTGCGCCGAGCAGGGCGAAGCCGAGCATCACCGGGATCTGCAACACACCGAAGACGGCCACCCTGCGCACGCCGGACAGGAAGTGCGGGTCGGTGAAGGTCTGCTGGTAGTTGGCGAACCAGCTGAAGTGGTCGCCGCCGACCAGGGTGGAGGTCCTGAGGCTGAGCCAGAAGGCGTAGCCCAGCGGGGCCACCAGGAAGGCCAGGAAGAGCAGGAGGAACGGGCTGATCAGCAGCAGGCCCATGCCCTTGTGCCGGGTGCGGGCGGACAGCCCGCCGGTGCGCCGGCCCCCCACGGGCGCGCGAGGCCCCTTCGCGGGGGCGGCACTTGGCGGCGCCGTCACGGTGGATCCCTGCTGTCGGAGCAGGCTCATCACATCTCCTTGCGGTCGTGCGGCCCCCGCCGGCGGCGGACGTGCCAGGCGCGGGGCGCCGGCGGGGGCGGTGGTGACTGGGGGACTCGGGCCGGTTACTTGCTGACCTTGAATCCCTGCTTGGCCGCGTAGGAGGTCACCTGGCTCTGGACGTTGTCGTTCACGGCGGACCAGTCGCTCTGGCCCTGGAGGGCCTTGCCCACCTCACTGGTGTCGGTGTTGTAGGCGAAGTCCTGGAACGGGCTCCAGTCGAAGCTGCCGATTCCGTTCGCGGCGGGTACGAACACCTTGTTGATCTGCTGGCCGCCGAAGAAGTCGTACTTCTTTTCCCCGAAGTACGAGCCGTTGAGGATCGGCTTGGACAGCGGGAAGAGGTACGCCTGGTCGATGCCGATCTTCCAGGCGGCCTGCGAGGTGCCGAAGAGCTCCCGGGCGACCTCGGTGGCCTCCTTGGGGTGCTGGGTCTGCGAGGTCACGGAGAAGCTCGAACCGCCCCAGTCACCCTGGGCGTTGCCACCCGCCGTCCACTGCGGCAGCGGGGCCACGCGCCACTTGCCCGCGGTCGCCTTCGCGACGCTGGAGAGGTAGCCCGGACCCCAGCCGGCCGCGATGTAGGTGGCGTACTTGCCGGTGCTGAGGCCGTTGTAGAAGTCCGTGGTGGCGTACGACTGGGTGTCGACCAGCTTGTTCTTGACCAGGTCGCCCCAGTAGTCGTACACCTTCTTGGCGCCGGCGTCGTTCAGGTTGACCCCGATGTTCGGCAGCTTGCTCGCCGAGTAGGTGTAGGGGCGGGAGCCGGCCTGCCACATGAGGCCCTGGCGCCAGCCGCCGGCCGTCTCGTCGCTGCCGAAGTCGGTCATGAACGCCTGCGGGTCGGCCTTGTGCAGCTTGGCGGCCTCCTCCTTGTACTCCGCCCAGGTCGTCGGGACCTTCAGCTTGTACTTCTTGAAGAGGTCGGCCCGGTACATCATCGCCATCGGACCGCCGTCGACCGGGATGGCGTAGACATGGTCGCCGTCCGAAGCCTGCTTCCACGCCCAGTCCACGTAGTTTCCCTTGTCCGCGGTCGCGCCGTACTTGCCCATGTCCAGCAGGCCCTTGCTGAGCTGGATGGTCGGCAGCTCCTGGAACTCCAGCATGACGACGTCCGGGGCGCCCTGGCCCGCCTTCAGTGCGGTCTTCAGCTTGGTGTACTCGTCCTGGCCCACACCAGCCTGCACCCAGTCGACCTGAACGTCCTTGTGGGTCTTGTTGAACTCCGCGACGACCTGCTTGAACTGTGGGTACCAGGCCCACACCTTGATGTGCACGGGGCCGCTCTGCGTACCGCCGGAGCCGCTGGTGCCGCCGGAGCCGCAGGCTGCGAGGAGAACGCCGGCGAGGGCGGCGGAGGTGGCCGCGACCGCGGTACGGCGCAGGGAACGGGGCTTTCTGGTGGACGACATGGGCTTTCTCCTGGGTGAGGTGCCTGAGAGCAGGCAGAAGAGGGAGGTATGGGGAGGTACCGCCCTCCCGAGTGAAGAGCGGGGCTAAGAGCAGGGGGAAACGGCTGCGCCGCAGGAAGGCCCGGGCGCCGGGGCGTTGGCCGCCGGCGGGTGCGGCGGCTGGGGTGCGGGCCGTCGCCGATCGCCTGGCAGGCGGGACTCAGGTGGTGCCCGCCGGGGATCCGGGCGGGTGGACGTCGGCGCACGCGGCGGAGTGGGCGTACGTGACACGAGGGGAGTGGGGACGGGCCGGTCGGGCCCGGGTCGGCGGGCACCGTGGGTCCACACGGCGAACTCGGCGCATACCGAACGGAGTTCGGGATACCGGACGCGAAGAGGCGGGCGCCGTCAGAGCACGGCGAGTAAGAACGGGCGCCCTGTCCGGGGAAGGACGGCCGCCGAAAGGGAAGCGGTCACTGGTGTCACTGCGGCTCCTGCTGATCGTTCCCCGCGAGTACTCCCGGGGATCCGGTCCGTGGCGCGGCGTCACCTCGGACCTGCGCCCGGCTCCGGCGGCGACGCACCCTTGACCGGGCACGGCACAGCCGTCGACGGACTGCGCCCCATCGCGAGAGGGGGCAGTGCCCGATCATCCACTCGGGCCACCCCTGCTAGGCTCTGCAGCGCTGCAAAAGTGTTAACCGAGGGATTGCCACGCTGCAAGAGCTTCGGGGAAACTTTCCACATTGCCCCTCCGGGATGATGAAGGTGACCGTATGGCGAATGGCGTCACGCTCCGCGACGTCGCGGCGCTGGCCGGAGTCTCCAGCCGCACCGTGTCCAACGTGGTCAACGGCTATGCGCCGGTCTCCGAGGCCACTCGCGCGCGGGTGCAGCAGGCCGTCGACGAGCTCGGCTACCGGCCCAACGTGCTGGCCCGCAACCTCGCCGCCGGGCGCTCGGGCCAGATCGCCGTGGTCGTTCCGTACCTGGACACGCCCTACTTCGCCGAACTGCTGCAGGGCATCATCCGTGCGGCCCGGGTGCAGGGCTACAACGTCCTGATCGACCAGACCGACGGCGACGCGGAACACGAGAAGACGTTCCTCACCCGTGGCTCCCAGCAACTGCTCTTCGACGGCGTCATCTTCAGCCCGCTGGGCCTGGCCCAGCCCGACCTGTCCGAGCGCGACGCGAGCCTCCCGCTCGTCGTGCTCGGTGAGCGGGTCAGCGACGGCGGCTTCGACCATGTCGGCATCGACGACGTCGCCGCCTCCAGAGAGGCCACCGAGCATCTGCTCGGCCTCGGCAGGCGCCGCGTCGCCGCGATCGGCGACCAGCCGTACCGCACCGGAGAGGCCGCCCAGCTGCGCACCCTGGGCTTCCGCCTGGCCCATGAGCGCGCCGGCGTGCCCGTTCGCGAGGAGTACGTCATCTCCACCCCCCGCTTCAACCGCTCCGACGGCGCCACTGCCATGGCACACCTGCTCGACCTCGCGGAACCTCCCGACGCGGTCTTCTGCTACAGCGACCTGATCGCCCTTGGCGCCCTGCACACGTTGGCCGCACGCGGATTGCGCGTCCCGGAGGACGTCGCGATCGTCGGCTACGACGACATCGAGGACGCCCGTTATTCGAACCCGCCCGTCACCACGATCTCGCCGGCCAAGGACGTGATAGCCGAGACGGCCGTGGAGCGCCTGCTCAAGCGGATCGGCAGCTCAACACCGGTCCCCGGCATGGAGATTCGGGCGCCCTACCGGCTCATCCCCCGGGCGAGCACGATGGGACGGCAGGCGCCGACGCCGGATACGACTGACGGGCCGTGAGCGCTGGGGGCGAGGGGTTCGCCCCTGGCGCCGTCAGGGGGTGGTCGCACGATCAGCTCGGCGAGGCGGGCACTGACCTGCACTCCCCTCCAAAGGAGCACCCCCAGCGGCGTTGCCGTCGGTCGCCGACTCCCCCCCAACGCTCGGCTTCGCTCGCTAAAGGCTGTCCCGCAATGAGCGAACCGGGTGCAGGGAACCAGTCGTCACGCGTCCTGGTAGAGATTGACGATGTTGCCGTCGGGATCGCGCAGCCACACCGAGCGGCGGCCCCAAGGCTGGGTGGTCGGCGGCTTGAGGATCTCGACGCCCCGAGCCCGCAGCCGTTCGTGGCGTGCGTCCACGTCGGCGACCTGGAACTCCAGGGTGAAGCCTCCGCTCGCAGCAGCAGCCATAGAGCCGGGCACCATCGACTCCATGCCCTGAGTGGAGAAGAACGACAGGACTGCGCCGGGGACCATCACCCGGGCGAAGGGGTCACTCCCTTCGACATCTGCGTCCAGGACCGCGGCATAGAAGGCGGCGAGGGCCGGGACATCGTCGGTGATCAGGGCCGTGCCGGTGAAGTGTGGCTGCATCCCGGCATCGTAGATCGAGGGTCGGACACAGGTCCTGGAGACAAGGAGCCTGCCGGTCAGGGGTGACATGATCTTGCCGTGCCTGGTGTGATCACGGCGTCGGAGCCTTCCTGGATAGCCCCGTTCGCCGGGCTGAGCCCACGTCAGTTCGGCAAGCTCATCACCGCGTTGCGGCGCGAGGGCGCGGACTCGGTGCGCAAGGGCCGGCCATGGAGTCTCCCGTTGGAAGACCGGGTCCTGCTGGTCGTCGCGTACTGGCGCACCAACCTCACGCTGCGGCAGCTGGCACCGCTGTTCGGGGTGTCAAAGTCGGCCGCCGACCGCATCATCGGCCACCTCGGTCCTTCGCTCGCGCTCCAGCAGCGCAAGAGATTCCGCAAGGACGCCGTGCTGATCGTGGACGGAACTCTGGTCCCCACTCGCGATCACACCATCGCCGAGCAGTCGAAAAACTACCGGTACTCCACCAACCACCAGGTCGTCATCGACGCCGACACCCGTCTGGTCGTCGCCGTCGGCCGGCCTCTCCCCGGCAATCGCAACGACTGCACGGCATGGGAACTGTCCGGGGCGAAAGCCGCCGTCGGCACGACCACCGTCATTGCGGACGGCGGCTACCGCGGCACCGGCCTGGTCATCCCACACCGCCGACAGAAGAGCCAGGGCGAACTCCCGGCCTGGAAGGAGGAACACAACGCCTCCCACCGCAAAGTTCGGGCCCGCGTCGAGCACGCCTTCGCCCGCATGAAGACCTGGAAGATCCTGCGCGACTGCCGCCTCAAGGGCGACGGTGTCCACCACGCCATGCTCGGCATCGCCCGCATGCACAACCTCGCCCTCGCCTGGTGACCGAGAAGACGAGCAGGTCAGTCAGCACGCTGGAGATCATTTACGGGACAAGACTTAGGGAGGGGCCCTGGGCGAGATGGATGCTCCTGTTCCCGTCTCGCAACAACATATAAACCCCAGGCCACTGACCTGGGGTTTCAACATGGAGCGGGTGACGAGAATCGAACTCGCGCTCTCAGCTTGGGAAGCGACGGCGCTTGGGGAGCCGGATGGCTTCTGGCCTGGGTATACGTGCTCTGGCGTGGCGCTCGGGAGCGCAGGTTTGCACCGTAGTTGACCGTGGTTCACCGGTCTTATGGGCACGCTATGGGCGCGGCGCTCGGCGACGGCCGGTTGCCGCGTCGACGTGGCCCACCTTTTGCATGGGGTCATCTGTGCCAGGGGCCGACTGCGCGGAGCCTTTGCGTGTGCGCAGGGACGGCTGGCCCCTTCTGGGGCGTCGGCCGTTACGTGATCCGCCGAACAGGCCCTGAAGGGCCCCAAAAGCGCTACATGGTCGCCCTCGGCCCGAGTCCACCCGTCGACGTGGCGGGGTTCGGGCGCCGTTTGTGCTTGCGTCGGGAAACCGATCGGTTTACTCTTCTGGAAACCGATCGGTTTCTCGTTCTCGGGGAGAGAGTCATGACTGTTTTGAAGGGCGCAAACGTCTTCGTCACCGGCGGCAGCCGCGGCATAGGCAAGGCTCTGGTGGAAGAGCTGTACGCGCGCGGCGCCGGCAAGGTCTACGCCACCGCCCGCGACCCGCGCACCGTGACGCACCCGGACGCGGTCCCGGTGGCGCTGGAGGTCACCGACCCGGCCTCGGTGGCGGCGGCCGCCGCGCAGGCCCAGGACGTCACCGTGCTGATCAACAACGCCGGCGCGTCGGTCGGCGCTTCCTTCCTCGGCTCCCCGGTGGACGACGTACGCCGGGAGTTCGAGACCAACTTCTACGGCCCGCTCCTGGCCGCCCGGGCCTTCGTCCCGGTCATCGAGCGCAACGGCGGCGGCCACGTCCTGAACGTGCACTCCGTGCTGTCCTGGCTGGCCCTCGGCGGCTCCTACAGCGCCTCCAAGGCCGCCCTGTGGTCGCAGACCAACTCCCTGCGCCTCGAACTCCAGCCGCGCGGCATCGCGGTGACCGGGCTGCATGTCGGCTACGTCGACACGGACCTCACGGTCGGCGTCGACGCACCCAAGTCCGACCCGCGTGACGTCGCCTCCCTCGCCCTCGACGGTGTGGAGACCGGCGCGTACGAGGTGCTCGCCGACGACGTCTCCCGGCAGGTCAAGGCGGGCCTGGCCGGCGACCTGGCAGGGCTTTACCCCCAACTCGCCAAGTAGACCAGTTTTCTGAGACCGGAAAGGGCAGTGCGATGAGTGCGAATTCAGAGACGAAGAAGTTCTACGCCCTGAATATGTTTGACGTGGTCGACCTGGAGAAGTACCTCGCGTATTTCAGTCGCTTGCCCGAAGCGGCTCCGCAGTATGGTGGCCGGATGGTGGCGTTCGGCCGCTTCCGGGACAACGTAGCCGGTGACCTCGCGCCACGGCAGGTTCTGTTCCTCGTTGAATGGGAGTCCGAAGAGGCGTTCAACAGCTTCCGGGACGATTCGGAGTTGGCCGACTTGCATCCGCTGCGGGAGAGCGGGACGGCGTCCTATATCTGGCAGACGTTCGATGGTTCCGATATGAGTAACCCCGCCGACGTTTCGCTCGACGATGTACTGGCCGTGCTCAAGCCATAGCCTCGATCTTTCGTGAGGGCCCGCCAGTGGAGTCGGCGGGCCCTTTCGCCTTGCTGGCTGAGGCGCCGAAACCTGCGTCAGCCAGCCAGCTGGTTCATCTTGCGGATCTGCTTGTCGAAGACTGCGGCGGGAGCGAGGCGGCGCAGGAGACGTGCGCGTCCGGCCAGGGGGCCGGCGGTGTAGCGCGGCTTCGGCTTCGGGTCGGTCACCGCCGCGACGATCGCCTGGGCGACGACGG
This sequence comes from Streptomyces longisporus, assembly GCF_039532765.1. NCBI lineage: Bacteria > Bacillati > Actinomycetota > Actinomycetes > Kitasatosporales > Streptomycetaceae > Streptomyces > Streptomyces longisporus. The sequence goes on along the minus strand of NZ_BAAASG010000011.1, from coordinate 332,952 downwards.
CGGGGGCGTCGCCGGTCCTGACCGCCTCCGCCATCACGCGGTCGACGGTCTGCCGCTGCTGCGCGTACGCGTGCAGCGGGGTGTCGGGCTTCGCGCTGTTGGCCTCGAACCCGGTCCTGGTGTAGGCGGGTTCGACGATGAGCGCCCGGACACCATGGTCGCGAACCTCATGGTCCAGGGACTCGGTGTAGCCCTCGATCGCGTGCTTGGAGGCGGCGTAGGCGGCCATGTAGGGCTGGGGCAGGAACCCGAGTACGGACGAGATGTTGATGACGCGCCCGCGTCGCTGAGCGCGCATGTGCGGCAGGACCTCGTTGACCATGCGCATGACCCCGAAGACGTTGGTGTCGAAGAGGTACCGGGCTTGCTCGACGGAGGTTTCCTCCGCCGCCCCCATCGAGCCGACGCCGGCGTTGTTGACCAGGACGTCGATCCGCCCGAACCGCTCGCTCACTTCCTGGACCGTTGCGGCGACCGAGGCATCGCTGGCGACGTCGAGTCCGAGGAACGTCACGCCGTCGAGCGGGGTGACGCGTGAGGTGTCACGGCTTGTGCCGACCACGTTGAATCCGGCTGCGACCAGGGAGAGCGCGGTTTCCTTCCCTATGCCGGAGGAGGTGCCCGTCACGAGGGCCACCGGCCGATCTGTCGTCATCATGGACTCCCGCACTCACTCGAAACCAATCGGTTTCCTCTAAGGTAAACCGATCGGTTTTCGGGTGCAAGGTCGAGCAGGGAGAATGGCGTCATGGGCAGGATGAGTGCGCTGGAGAGGCGCGAGAGCGTCATCCGTGCGGCGATCGCCGAGTTCGCGCGCACGGGCTACCGCGGCACCTCCACCGCGGCGATCGCCAAGCGGGTGGGCGTCACGCAGCCGTATCTCTTCCGGCTCTTCCCGGACAAGAAGGCGATCTTCGTCGCCGCTCTGGTGCGCAGCGCGGATGACACCCGCCTGGCTTTCGAGAGGGCAGCCGACGGGGTGGCGGACGGCGAGCGGGCCTGGCAGGTGATGGCTGACGCCTACGCGCAGCTGATCTCGACGCGCCCCGAAACGCTCCTGATGCAGATGCAGGCATACGCCACCGTGGCGGCCGCCGAGGCGCAGGGTGACGACTTGGTCGGTGAGGTCGTTCGGGCCGGCTGGATGAGTATCTGGGAAACCGTGCACCTGTCGCTGGGCGCTGATGCCGAGACGACCGCAAGCTTCTTCGCCTGCGGCATGCTCGGCAATGCACTCACGGCCATCGGGCTTCCCGTGAACGCCGGGAGGTGAGAGGGCGTTCCGTATGGGGATGCGTCAGTGCACGCCTGCCGCGTCGAGCAGGGTGACCACGGTGGGCGCGACGAGCCCGGTCAGGTTGTCGGCCTGAATCCCCGCGCGGGCGCTCGCGCCGTCGAAGACCAGGCTCAGCTGCCGGGCCAGTAGATCCGGATCGCCCGCCCCACCCCGCTCGGCCTCGGCGCGGAAGAAGTCCGTCAGATTCGCCTTGACTTGGTGGGCCACGCGGCTCGCGGGGTGGCTCTGGTCCTTGAGCTCGACCTGCACGGCCAGATACCGACAGCCCCGGAACTCGGGCGCCCCTGCCTGCGATTCCACCTGCTCGAAAACGTGCAGGATCCGCTCGCGGGGTGACCGGCCGTCGTCCGCCGCGGGCAGGAGAGTTGCGACGTAGGCGGAGGCGCGCTCCTTCAGGCTCACTGCCAGGAGTTCGTCCTTGCTCTCGAACAGCTGGTACATGGAGCGCTTCGATACTCCGGCCGCCTTGCACAGCGCCTCGACGCCGATGCTGACGCCGTCTCTGTAGGTGAGCGTGGCCGCCGCCTCCAGCAACCGCTCCCTGGGGCTCAGCTTCACTTCGGTGGTCATACCGCGAGGTTAACCCGAAGCGGACGAAATGAAAACCGATCGGTTTTCAGGGCTCCGGACAGAGGCTCGGCGACGGCCTGGGGGAAGGGCCGTCGCCGAGCCATGAAGGTGCGCGCGCCTGTCGTCCCCGTCAGGGCGGCGCACACCGGGGCCACTCCGAGTAATGGCCCGTGTTGGGTGACCTGCCGTTATGCCGGTACGGAGGTCTTCTCCGGCTTCGACTCCGCCGGTATGCGGTGCAGTCCCTTGCGGTCGTACCACCTCAGTACGCCGAAGCCGAACAGTGCGGCCGCCACGAGTCCGGCCGCCAGCATGACCCAGCCCCGCGTCAGACCCGCGTCGCCCTGGGCGTCGTAGTAGGGGATCGAGCGTGGCGCTCCATCAGTGACTCTCCCCGGCATGCGTGGCGGTTCCCCCACTCCGCCAGGGCGAGCAGGACCGGCTGCAGTTCGCGTCCGGCTTCCGTCAGCGTGTACTCGTAGCGGGGAGGACGAGACTCGTACAGCTCCTTGGACAGGACGCCACGCTCGATGAGTTTCCTCAGCCGGACGGCCAGCACGTTCGAGCTGATGCCGGTGTTCGTCATGATCCGGCGGAAGCGTCGAGCGCCGAAGGACACCTCCTGCAGTACGAGGAGGGTCCAGTAGTCGCCGACGACGGCGACGGCGTTCTCGAAGGCGTGCGGGTGCGGCCGGTCGGCAGCGGGCATGAGTGACAACCTCTGTGCTGGGCGAGCGGGTTGAGGACACCGGGTCAGGAGGCTGGGGGACGCTTCGGCGGGGGGTGCCAGCCACCGGTGACTTCCTTGACCGGCTTGTGGGGGAAACGGCGCCGCGCGTAATCCTGCGCGTGGGAGCCCGGCAGGACGTAGAGGGTTTCCTTCTTCTCCTGGAGTGGTCGCAGCACGGTGTCCATGAAGGTCCTGCGGTCGTCCAGGTAGGGGCCGAGGACGTCCTCGCCGGCGGGGCAGACGGCGAGGCAGTAGCCGGACTTGTAGCCGGGGGGCGAGGACAGGCTCTGCCACATGGAGGCGCTCTCGGAGTCGGTGACCCGGGAGCGGTAGTCGGCGGCGTCCTCGCTGTCGGCCACGGTCTGCGCCCAGTCGGTGAACCCGCTCATGAACTCGCGGTAGTTGTGCGTGGTGCACGCCAGCCCGTCGAAGGCGCCGTCCTTGGCGATGGCGCCGACCGGGCAGGCCGCGACGCACAACTTGCAGTCGATGCAGGGGTTGTAGTCCAGCGCCTGTCCGTACTCGCTCACCTCCGCGTCCACCAGGACGGTCACGAGCAGGATGAAGCTGCCGAACTTCGGGTGGATGACGTTGCGGTGCAGGCCCATCACCCCGAGTCCGGCGGCCACCGCGACCGTCTTGTGCGCCACCACCCAGATCCGCTCTCTGGGGAAGCGGTCCATCTCCTGGGGGAAGCCGACGGAGGGATTGAGCGCCCGGTAACCGGCGTCCTGGAGTGCCTGGGTGACGCTGCGGGCGGCTTGGTTGGCCTGTTCGTCGGTCTGGTGGAACTCCTGGTTGGCCACACTACGGGCGGGGGAGCGGCAGTTGTCGCGGTTCATCCGGACTGCCATCGCGATCAGGGTGCGGGTGCCGGGCAGCGCGGCCTGTGCGTGCTCGCGCTCGCCGGTCAGGTCGGGGTGGTCCAGGCTGACCGCGGCCGCGTCGTCCGCGCCGGCCGCCAGACACAGTTCGCGCAGCCAGGCCGCGTCGATCACGGCCGGCGGGCGCGCTTCGTCACCCGTCGTGCGCCGGGCGAGTACGGCCTTCACTGACGGGTGGGCAGCCAGCTTCGCCGGAAGTCTGGGGTCCGTCGGTTGCCCCTCGGCGTCGCGCGCGGCAGTCATCCGTGCTCCTTGTGATTCGGGTGCGATGCTCGCCTCCAGGGCGAGAAACCGATCAGTTTCACCACCGTAAACCGATCGGTTTCCACGCGCAAGGCCAAGCGGTGAGCCTCTCCTTCGGACTGTCGATCGGGTTCCTCGCGGGCGTCGGCGATCGATCGTCAGGCGATCAGGGCCCATCCCGCGAGTCAGGTCAGGGAGCTGGCCCTCGACCGGCAACGGGCGTGTGGGGTCCATGGGGGTTGCTCGGTCGCCGGGTGTCGGCTGCGACTCGTCGAGCGCATCGCTCGCCGCAGCTGCTCGTCACTGATGCGTCAGCGCATGTCCGCCGCATCGAGCAGGGCGGCCACGGTGGGGGTGATGAGCCCGGCCTGCGTGTCGGCTTTGATTCCCGCGCGGGCGCTGGCGCCGTCGAAGACCAGGATCAGCTGCCGGGCCAGCAGGTCCGGGTCGCTCGCCCCGCCCTGTTCGGCCCCGGCTCGGAAGAAGGCTGTCAGGTTCTCCTTGACCCGATGGGCCACCTGGCTCGCGGGGTGGCTCGGGTCCTTGAGCTCGATCTGCACGACGAGGTACCGGCAGCCTTGGAAGTCGGGTGCACCCGCCTGTGCCTCCGCCTGTGCGAAGACGTGCAGGATCCGCTCGCGGGGTGGACGGTTGTCGTCCGCCGCGGGAAGGAGTGCCGTCACGTAGGCGGAGGCGCGTTCCTCCAGGCTCGCCGCCAGTAGTTCGCCTTTGCTCTCGAACAGCTTGTACATGGAGCGCTTGGACACCCTGGCCGCATTGCACAGCGCGTCGACGCCGATGTTGACGCCGTCTCGGTAGGTCAGCGTGGCCGCTGCCTCCAGCAGTCGCTCTCGGGAGCTTGGCATTGCTTCGGTCGTCATGTTGAGAGGTTAACTCGATTCCGGCCCATTGGAAACCGATCGGTTTACGGGGCACGCTGCGAGCAAGCGGTAGAAGTCGGGCGGCGCCTTGATGGGGGTGCGTCCGGACGTCGGCACCCCCATCGCGGTCTCCGGCTCAGTGGGCGATCACAGGCTCACCCTCCGACGGCGCGAGAGCCCGATTCGGCATCAGGAACGCCGTGAGCACCGCACCGACCACGAAGATCCCGGCGCCCCACGCCAGGGTGGCCGTGTAGCTCTCGACCCCGGCCTGCGCCATGGTCAGCGGGCCCGGCTTGTGCGAGGACAGGTAGTCGGTTGCGGCCGATGAGGCAACGGTGGTCAGCAGTGCCGTGCTGATCGAGCCGCCCACCTGCTGGCTGGTGTTGATCAGTGCCGAGGCGACGCCCGCGTCCTCGTGGTGCACTCCCGCGGTCGCACCCTGGAACGCGGTGGTCATCACCCCACCGATACCGAGACCCAACAGGATCATGCCCGGCATGATGTTCGCGACGTAGCCGCTGTCCAGCGTGAGCCGGGTCAGCAGGGCCATACCGGACGCGGAGACCAGGAAGCCGGCGCTGACCACGACCTTCGGGCCGACCCTGGGCAGAAGCAGCGAAGGCGCCGTGGTCGACGCGGCGACGATGCCCCCGACCATCGGCAGGAAGGACAGACCGGCCTCGATCGGCGAGTAGCCGATGCTGGCCTCCAGGTAGTAGGTCAGGAACAGGAAGATCGAGAACATCCCCATGCCCAGGACGAACACGGCCAGGAACGAACCACCTCGGGTCCGGTCCAGCACGACTCGCAGCGGCAGCAGCGGATGCGCGACCCTGAGCTCCAGCCAGGCGAACACCGCGAGCAGCACCACACCGCTGATCATGGAGCCAAGGGCGACCGGGTCGGTCCAGCTGGTGGACTCGACGTGCGCAAACCCGTAGACGATGCCGAACAGCGCGGCGCTCACCACGACGGTGCCAGGAATGTCGATCTTGGGCCGCTCGGCGTGTGCGGGCTTGGCCAGCAACAGCAGCGCACCGGCCAGCGCGACGCCCGCGAAGACGACGTTCACGTACATCACCCAGCGCCACGACGCCCACTCGGTGAGCATGCCGCCGAGCAGGAGTCCGACCGCGGCGCCCGCACCGGACAACGCACTGAAGATGCCGAAGGCTTTCGGCCGTTCGGTCGGGTCGGTGAAGGTCACGCTGAGCAGTGAGAGCGCCGCGGGCGCGAGCAGCGCGGCGAACAGGCCCTGGGCCACGCGTGCCGCGACGAGGATCTCGAAGCTGCCGGCTGCGCCGCCGACGACGGAGGCGGCCGCGAAACCGAACAGGCCGGTCACGAAAGTCGTACGTCGGCCGAACAGGTCGCCGAGTCGACCCCCGAGCAGCAGCAGGCTGCCGAATGCCAAGGCGTACCCCGTGATGACCCACTGCCGGCTGCCGTCACTGAAACCGAGGTCATGCTGCGCTTCGGGCAGCGCGATGTTCACGACGGTCGCGTCGAGCGTGACCATGAGCTGTGCCACGCCCAGCACGACGAGCACCCACCAGCGCACGGCATGTGAGCCGCGGCGGCCCGAGTCTGTTTTCCCGGAGGCGGGCGCCCCGCGGTCGAAGGTGGTACTCACTTTTCCCCTTAGTCGCTGGTCATGGGCCGACCCTCGGTCGGAAACCGATCTGTTTCCACCTAGGAAAACAGATCGGTTTCCTCGGTGCAAGTGAACGTGTCGCATCTGGCCCGGGAGTGATCTGACGGGGTCGAAGTCCGCGTAGGCCGACGACGCTGCCTCGGTAAGTGACTGGTTGCTCGGCGTCGCGGTACGGCTGTGCTGCCGAAGCGGCGTCCGTGTCGACGTCGACACCTTGTGCCGTACCGTCAGAACCGCGGGACGCCCGGGCGTGCTTGGCCGGTGGGCCGACGGTCTACGGCGACACCCGGGACGCGCTTGGCTTGGACCTGCTGGTGGTGCCCGTCCTGCTGGGAACGGCCGTCGCGAGACTGCTGAGAAGAGCGGCCTGGTGGGCTCCGGGCCCGCACGCCCGCTGCAGCGACCGGCTCGGCATCAAGGAATCCGACATGTCGGCCGACGGCCCCGCCGGCAAGCCGGTACCCATCGCCGCGGGCTGAGCCCTGCGAGCGGGGTGGCGTGATCCGTCGGCACCCTAGCGGGGACTCACTTCGCCGGCTGCTCCCCCCCGCCCGCACGCACGGCGATCGTGGCGACGATGGTTCGCGTCCTCCTGGGCCAAGCGCCGCAGCAGCCGGACGACCGGCTCGAACAGCACGCTGAGGACCACCGCCCGTTCGGCAAGGGCGATCTGGTCCTCGATCCCTTCGAGTTGCGCGAAGTCCAGGTCCGCGGTGGAGGTGGCGAGCCGTGCGTAGGGGATGAGGTCGTCGGCCGTGTAGTCGGTGCCGAGGCGGCTCAGTGCCGCGAGACTCTCGGCGAGAGCTGGGCGGTGCGGGGACGCGTCGGAGATCCGCCAGCCCATGCTCTCGATGAGAGCCTCGACCCGCTCGACGGCTCCGCCGGATGCTGCCTCCTCGGCGGCACCCTCGTGATCCTCGCCGCCCTTCCCGCTCGTCTCCGCGGAGGGAACGGGCAGGGCGTGGTGGACGACGGCCAGGGTCTCGAATGCGTCCAGCGGCTGCTCGACGGCTTCGAGCACTTCACGGGTGCGGGCGACGGACAGCCCGCCGAGCTGGATGAGGGAACGGATCAGACGCAGCCGCTGGACGTGCTCCTCGTCGTACTCGACCGTGGTCGGGTTCAGTGCGCGCCCCTCAGGGAGCAGCCCCTCCCGTCGGTAGTACTTGATGGTCGCCACCGGCACCCCGGACCGTCGGCTGAGCTCCGAAATCCTCATGCGCTCCCTCACGCTCAACTGTCCCTCCAGTATCGCGTTACCGGGGGTTGCCCCACCGAGCTCGATAGTGGCACTATCAGGCACTCGATAGTGGAGCTATCAAGTGCTCCTCCGGTGTGCCCACATTGCGCACCCGGCCTCCACTCACCTCGTACACCTCGTACACCTCGACAACGGAGGGCCACGTATGTCCCAGCGAATAGGCAGGACCCACTGGAAGCGTTTCGCCATCGGTGCGGTGCCGACGGTGATCGCCACGGCGGCCGTCGCCGTCTCCATGGCACAGGGCGCGCTGGCCGCTTCGTTCAGCATCTCCGGTTCCGACTTCAAGGTCTCGGCCGGGAAGTTGAGCGGCTCCGGGTTCGGTAACTACGCCACGGTGGACGTCGCCAAGAACGGCAAGCACGTGCCCGTCTCCGTGTCGTCCATCAAGGACGCGACGATCGTCGACATGTGCCAGTCCGTGCCGGTGGACATCCCCGTGCTCGGGACCTACACGATGTCGCTCAGGGCCGGCGGCTCGGGTACGCCGGTCAAGGCCAAGAGCCTGTACATCGACATGACCGACCTCAAGGCCAAGAAGGGCACGTTCAAGAACGTCGACATCGGCGTCGCCACCGGTGCCATGACCAAGGGCCAGGTCAACCCGAAGGACCACGTGGATCCCAACGGCTACGCCCAGCAGGCGGATTCGGTCGAGATCATCGATGCCCATCAGACGGTCTGGGCCACCTCTGCGGGCACGTTCGAACTGTCGGGCCTGCACATGAACATCGCGGCCGGCCGCCACGACTGCTTCTGACCGTGACCCGACCTCTCCCACCCGCTGACGATCCGGGAACCTTCAAATGACGAGTGCCGGCGCACCCGCGCACCCCCGCAGCGACAGCGGCTTCGCCCACGCTCCCCAGGCTTTCAGGGACTGGCGGCGCACCCGCCCCTTCTGGGCGGGCCTGCTGGTACTCCTGGCCGCCGCGCCGATCATCTACTTCCCGTACTTCGACCTCTCCCTTGGTGCCCTGTCTGTCGCGATGTCCACCACCGCGGGGGCGGGGTCCCTGGTCATCGGCCTCACGCTGATCGTCCTCGGCGGACTCCTGTGGTTCCAGCCGATCATCAGGTTCTTCGCCGGATGCGTGGCCGTCTTCCTCGGTGTCCTGTCGCTGCCCATCTCGAACTTCGGCGGATTCTTCGTCGGCACGCTGTGTGCGGCCACGGGTGGGCTCCTGGCCCTGGCGTGGGGCCCGGTGAACACGGCCGACGACACCGAGGGGCCGTCGCGGAGGAGTGGGGAATGACTGACCAGTCGCCCGACCTCCGCGGCGAGGCCGTAGCACCCCACTACGCGCGGCCGACGAGAGGCCGTCATGCCGTTCCCCGTACGTCCGCGCTGACCCGACTGCGCCTGCCGCTCGGGAAGGCTCTCGCACTCACCGTGCTGCCGACCGTCCTCGTCCTGGCGAGTCAGCGTCCGCCCGCGGCCGACACAAGTGCTACCGCGGCTCATTCCGCTCCCGAAGAGGAGCTTGTCGGCGGCGTCGACTGTGACCGCCCCGACGACACAGCAGCCCCGACCGCGGCCCCCGCGCCTACTCCTTCCACTGCTCCCGGCACGCCCACTGCCCCCACGAGCGATGAGCCCGTCGAGCCATTGGAGCACGAGGCCGACGAGGAAACGGGCCCGGCCCCGGCTCCGACCGCCTCACCGAGCGCGATCGCCGCCACCACCGGTCTTGCGGACCTCCTCGGTTCTCTCCTCCACGGCGACACTGAGGAGCAGAGTCCGCCACCCGACACGAGTCCCGCACCGATTCCGGCCGCTCCGACGCCGACGACCGCGGAACCGTCCGACGCGCCGCCGGCCGCACCCCACGCGTCACCCACCCCCGGCCATCGGACCACCGAGCCGTCGTCCCGGCCGGCGCCCGCCACAGGGGCCTCCCGCGCCTGTGACATCAGCGATCTCAAGGCTCCCGAGGACACGAGCGCCGGCCGATTCGCCGCCGAATCCTGGAACATGAAGGGAAGCCGCCTCGAACTGCGCGACCTCGTCTTCGGCGGCGTGGTGACCGTGGACACGGCCGCCGGGCCCAAGCGGGTGCTCAAGTTCTCCGCGGCGGCTGTCACGATCCGCGACCTGAGGATGGCCGTACCCGTCGGCCCGCAGATCCAGCACATCGACGGAGCGTCCGGCTCGACGTCTGCGCTGCGAGGCGACCGCATCACCATGTACGTCGAGAGCCTGACGGGCACCCTCTCCGGCGTCGAGGGTGCCCCCCTGCCTCCAGTCCTCCGCCTCCACCTCACGCCCGACACCGTCCCGGAGTGGCTCTACGACACGGTCGGGAAACGCGACCTCAAGCTCCAACTCGGCTTGGACGATGCCGACATCGACCAGGCCGGACAGACAGGTGGAGCGCTCGTCATCCCGGGGATCCACGGGTACGGAACGCCGCGGTGAAGCCGGGAGCCTGCCGGGCTTGCACTTGGAAACCGATCGGTTTACCTTGATGGAAACCGATCGGTTTCTCCTTCTCCGGAGAGAGTCATGACCGTTTTGGTAACCCCCTCACGCAGAAGGAGTCGGCGAGATGCCCAGCCAAGATTCACGTTCCACGATCCACATTCCGGGGACCACCAGCCACACGATCCCCCCTCGCAGCGGCCGTGAGGGACAGCTGCGCTATCTCGAGGCGGGCACCGGCGCCCCCGTGGTCCTGCTGCACACCGTGCGCACCCAGGCCGAGCACTTCCGCAACCTCATCCCGCTGATCGCGGACCGCTACACCGTGTACGCCCTCGACCTGCCCGGGATGGGCTACTCCGAGATCGTGCCCGGGGCGTCGTACGACGAGCCGGCCATGCGCGCGGGCGTCGAGCGGCTCCTGACCGAACTCGACCTCCAGGACGTGACGTTGGTGGGGGAGTCCATGGGTGCGGTGCTGGCCCTTACCGCGGCGGCCGATCTCCCGGAGCGGGTCCGGCGGGTCGTCGCGGTGAATGCCTACGACTTCCCCGGCGGGATCGCCCGGTCCGGCCTCTTCGCCCGTGTGGTGGTCAGCGGCGTCCTCGCCCCCGGAGTGGGCCCGGTGATCGCGGGGGTGGAGCCCAAGCCCGCCCTCCGCAAGATCCTTGAGGGCGGCCTCGGCGACAGGAGCGCGCTGCGCGAGGACTACGTGGACGAGCTCCTTCAGGTGGGCGCCCGCCCCGGCTACCCGGCCGTCGCGCGGGCCGTGTACCAGGCTCTGCCCAGTCTGATCGCGGCCCGCTCGCGATATCCCGAGGTCAAGGCGCCCGTCCACCTCGTCTACGGCGAGAAAGACTGGTCCCGTCCCTCGGACCGGGAAGCCAACCGGCGGCTGCTGCCTGCCGCCGAGTTCACACAGGTGCCGAAGACCGGGCACTTCATCGCCCTGGAACGGCCCGACGTGCTGGCCGACCTGCTGAACGCAGCGGCCTGACCACCACCACCGCGGCCCGAGGAGCGGCGCACGACGGAAACCGATCGGTTTCCGTGCGGTGCGCCGATCTGCTTCCGTGCGGCAAGCGTCAGGGGATCCGGTTCTTCACAGCTGAGCGGTGCCGAGGTTCCCGCCGACGGAGAACGGCTGAGGGACGCGCTGGAGCTGGTCACCCGGCCGGTCGGCGAGCCTCGTCCCGGCTCAGGACGACACGCTCCCCGCCCTGCGTCGACGGCAGTCACCTGGCGGCCGTCACCGGGGAGACGGGCGGGTCGTCGGCTTCATGACCATGGAGTACGTCCCTGTCCCAGCTGGTCGGCCCGGCCCGGCTCCGGCCGCCGCCTGACGAGCCGCCCTTGTCGTACGAGAAGCGCTGGTTCCTCAGCCCGGCAGCGCTTCGGCGAACAGCCCCGTCCTCCTGTTCCAACACGCTGCAGTCGGTCTGCGTTCGGCGTGCCGCGACCGGTGGGGCCTGGTGGCGGATGTGCATCCGATGCACGGCTACGCAGCTTGGCTGTCGAGCGGGGTCCGGTCAGGCGATTTCTGCGGCCACGGCGCGCAATACGGGGACAAGCTCGGCATGGTCACCGCGCGAGGCCGACTGCAGCAACTCGGTGATGACGATGATCTGCGCGGTGCGTCCGGTCTCTGTCTTGAGCACGGGAAACGTGTCGCGTACCCCGTGGGCGAATGTGGGCACGAGGAGGGAGTACGCCAGCAGCATGGCGGCGTCGTATCCGGTGGGCGCCAGGCCGAAGCCTTCCCAGTCGAGGAGGTAGGGGGTGAGGCTGGTGAGGTTGGCGGTGTGCAGGTCGCCGTGGGCCGTCGCCCAGTCCGTGATCCGAGGGCCGGGCATGCGGAGGTAGCGCGGGACGGTGCGATCAACCCACTCCTGCTGTACGGCCACACGGTCGGTCGCGACGCTGCTGACGTGCTCCAGGTCTGTGCGCAGCGACTCCCACCATCGGGCCGGAAGATTCGGATCCGCGCGCAGGACCGGGTCGGAGGAGACGACGGGCTCGGAGATGTACTGGTGCAACTCAGCCCGGTACGCATGGCCGTTGCTGCTCGACTGCGTGGTGTCGTACAGCAGTGGTTTGCGGATGCGCCCGTCGAATAACGCGGCGGCCTCGCGGTTACCCTCCCAGATCTTGCCGGCGGCTTTGTCTTCCGGGGCCGAGAGCAGCCGGAGCCAGCAGGCCCTCTGGTCCGAGTACTGGGCGCGGGCGCTGAGGGTTCGGCCGTGCCAGCCCCAGACTTCGGGGCCCGTGACTGTGGCGCCCAGCGTCTCCGCTGACCGCGCGAAGGCCCGGCGCATGCGCTGCTGGTCCGTGGGGTCAGTCGGGGGCGAGTACATCCAGCACCTTTCGCAACGTGGAGTCCGGGATGGCAGGTCTCTGCAGGGCTTGTTGTGCCTCGGCCCAGTGTGCCGGGGTGGAGGAGGAGAGCAGAATTCGTGTCACCCCCGGGCAGGAGGCTGTCGCGAGGAGGCATGCCTGGGCGGGGGTGAGTTCGGGGTTCAGTAGTGCGGCGAGTTCGCGCGTGGCCAGGTTCGGCAGTTCGCCGCCGAACAGGGGCGCCGAGGCGTACACCTGCCATCCGAGTTCGGCGGCCTGCGCAATGGGGCCTTCGCCGTCCAGGGCTTGGACGAAGGCGGTGGCGGTGACGAGGGATACGGGTAGTTGGACGGCTCGCAGGTGGTGTTGCTCCGTGCCGGCCGCCTCGGTGGCCAGCTGGTGCAGGGCGGGGACGCTCAGAGCACCGGTGTCGAAGCCGTCCCAGGTGGCGACGCCGTACGCGGTGAGGGCTCCGGCTGCCGCTTCTGCTTCGAGGGCGGTGAAGGTGTGGCGTAGGGCATCGTGTGGGTCGCCGTCGGCGCGTTCGGGGTTGTGTGCGAAGACGAGGTCGAGGCGGTCGCGGCCGAGCTCGGTTCGGTTGCGGGCGCACTGCCAGTGCACGTACGGGAGGCTTAGGCAATGTCCTCGTTCCGCGTCGCCGGACGTGATGGCCCCATCGTCAACGGCGTCCTTAGCGGTCTGAGAGGTGAGGTATCCGACCTTCGTGGATACCGGGACCGGGTGCCGAGCGAGGCCCGGCGCCAGCAGCGGCTGGGCCATCCCATCAAGGTAGTTGGGCGCCGTGTCGATCCACGCTGCCGCTGGATCTGTGGCCACGCGGGCCACAGAGTCGCTCAGCGCAGAGGGCCGGATGCGGTAGGTGCCCAGGCCCAGGGCTGCCTTCGTCATCGCTCGTTCTTCCTCTCCACCGTGATCGCTTGGCCGACCATGAGTTCGGAGACGACGGCTGCCGCATCCGCGACCGAGATTCCGGCTACCTCGGCGAGCTCGCCGAGGGAGACGGCGGCAGGCGCTGCTGACATCAGCCGTTGGAGCAGCGGCATGACCTCCTTCGCCATCTCCCACTCGTTGTCGCAGGCCCGGAAGACCATCCCGTCTTGGTTGGGCTCCAAGAGCGACCGGGCGGTCGTGAGCCTGACGCGAACGTTCGGGACTGCGGGCACGCAGGTGAGGTGGGGGAGGCTCGGCCGCAGGCGGGTGAGGTCGGTTCCGTCGCGCATCGCCGCGTACCGGCCGATGAGGTCTGGGTCTTCCAGGGCGGTGGTGACTTCCTTGCGCAGCCGCTCCAGATAGATCGCCTGTGCGGCGGCGGTCGTGTGTATGGGCAGGTCTTCACGCAGTACGTCGTGTCGGCGCAGGTCGTCAGCGAGCCAGGACAGGAGTTGGGCGCCGGTGGTGGTCTGGACGCCGAAGGTGAGGTGGAGCGAGTGTTCGCCCTCGGAGGCGGCCACCGAGTGCCACCAGCCGCGAGGTAGATACAGCATGTCCCCAGGCCGGAGCACGAGTTCCGCGACCGGCTTCTCCGGCGGCGGTTCGGGTTCGTTGGTGTCCTTGTACATAGGGGCGGTACGGGTTGGGCCGTATAGCTTCCAGCGTTTGGCGCCGTCGATCTGGGTGACGACGACGTCGTGGTCGTCCCAGTGCACGCCGAAGCCCTCGCGTGCGGTCCACGAGGCGTACAGGTTGGCCTGCACCCCGGTGCGCAGCCACCGTTCCAGCTCCATGGCGGCGCGGGCGACGGGCGGGTGCAGTTCGTCGACGGCGTCGATGACCAGGGAGGCGCCTTCGGCGAGTCGGGCGTGCAGTTCCGCGGGGTGCAGGCGCTGCCAGATGGTGTGTCGGCGGGTGGTGACCGGTGCGGTGTAGCGGTGGGCCGGCAGCATCTCGCCGTCCGCGGACAGGCGGAGACGAGGTGGCTCCAGGCGGTGGGTGGCCAGGATGGTGTTGACGTCGTCCCAGGTGATCAGCTTGTCCGGGTTCTGGATGGCTGCGGGGACGTGGCGGTAGCGGCGGTGGAGCGCCTGGGCCAGGAACTCGTCCTGGCCCAGGCGCGCCGCCAGATTCAGCGGCGACAACGTGTTTCCTCCCGGATCAGTCGTTGCCGTCGGTGCGGCCGGTGCTGCCGCCGTCGGACGGAGTGACGCCGCGCTCGCGGGCGGCCTGGATTCGGCGGCGTGCCTTGACTAGTCCGGCCTGGGTCGGCCCGGTCGGCGGGGCGGTGGCGGAGTTGTTCTGCATTGCTCCTCCTGTGGTTGGGTTGAAGTGGCCTTGCGGGCCCGCCCCGGACGGCGCTCGACCTGTCCAAGGGCGCGGGCGGTTGATCAGCCCGGGGCGGGGGTTTGCGGCCCGCCCCTGCCGGGGCTTTTCGGGGTGGGGAGCCTTCCGATCGGCTACGTCCGGCAGGGACGGGAACTCAGGGGCCGGCCTGGGCGGTGGAGACCTCGACGCCGATCACGAAGCCGCACGAGGCAGAGATCAGCACGATCAGCAGCGGGCCTGTGTAGCGGGCCGGCCGGTTCACTGCGCGGCCCATCACGGCTTCCACCACGCCTGCCGCGTCCGGGTGATGGCCTCCGGCACGATTGCGTGGGTGTTCACCGGCTCGCCTCTTCCAGAGAGGCGCCGATATATGGGTGCTGGAGGGCGGCGTGGAGGGTGTCGGCGTCTGTGAGGGTCTCGTCGTCGGGGAGTTCGCACCAGCCGCCGAACCAGTCATCGATCAACTCCAGACTGGGGGCGATGAGCCATGAGTTGATGGACAGGTGCCGTACCGGCAGGTCGCTCCAGCCGCCGGAGGTGCCGGTCTGGATGGCGTAGTAGAGGCGTTCGTTGGGCCCGTCGTACAGCACGGGGCCGATCACAGCTCCAGTTGCCCGCAGGTGGGCAAGGGCCAGGAAACCCAGCTCTGCGGGGGTTCGTACGAAGTCCCGGCCGTCGCCGACTCGGAGCAGGCGCAGTCCGGGAACGTCGTTGACCATGGGGGCGCTGCGCAGCGCCTCGCGAACGGACATCAGGTATCTCCCTGGCGGTGGGGGCCGGCACTCGCTTCGAGGGAGGGCGCGGATGCTGTCGTCGGCCTGGTGGTGGAGCGGACCACGATCAGCCGGGCGCTCGACGCTGTTATCTGCCGCTTCCGCTCGCCGGCAACGCGCTTCGGGCCGAGGTGGCTGGGGGCGGGAACCACGGCGCCATAGGTATCGGGCAGTTCGAGTGCGTCCAGGAGGCCGACGAAGGCGGGGGAACGGACGGCCACCGCAGAGTCTCGGTCGGTGAATACGCCGCACAAGGTCAGCTCATGCTGTCGGCAGTACTCGGTGAGGCAGCCGACGAGCGCCGCGTGGCGGGCCAGGCCGCCGGTCACGTGGCGCAGGTAGCCGAAGACCTGGGGGAAGGCTACGGAGCGGCGTTCGGTGATGAGTTCGTCGTCCATGCCCACAGCGTCGACCGTCGCCAACGGCCTTGAAATGACCTGCTGTTGTACTTCCGTTGCACTTCCCGCCCCAAGTCGTCACCGAGAGTGCTTCCATACGTGACGGAGGGAGGTCATCCGTGGTCAGCGTGCAGCAATGGACGGGTCGGGAGGCGAGCGCCTTGCGCGCCGCGCTGCGCATGAGTACGCGCGCTTTCGCCGAGCACCTCGGTGTCGCGCTGCGCACGGTGGCCAAGTGGGAGAGCCTCGGGAGCGAAACCCAGCCCCGACCGGACACGCAGGCCATCCTCGACACCGCCCTCGCCCGTGCAGACTCTGCCGCCCATTCCAGGTTCGAGGCGCTGTTGTTCCCCGAGCGGAAGAGCGCGCGGCCGGCGGACTATGAGACCTGGACCGAGGACATCGAGCGTGCTGTCGTCTGCGTCGGCCGCCAGAACTTCCCCTTCGCCGCCACGCTGTTGAACCGTTGGCTGGGCAGCCACGACCCGCATCGCCTGGATGACAAGGGTCTTTACCTCTACGGCCGTTCCCTCGTCCTTCTCGGCGACCTTCAGCGTGACCAGGGAGCGATCCTCGGCCCGCTCTCCGCCCGGCACTCGTACCTGACCGCCCGCGGCATGTTCTCCGAACTCGACATCCCGCGCCGTGTGGCCCAGACCGAGCTCTCACTCGCCGTGGTCCAGGAGATGTCCGGCCAGCTGGAGGTCTCGGCCCGCCAGTACGAACTCCTCGCTGGGGACGAGCGCTTGAGCCCGCGCGACCGGGCCAGGGCGCAGCTTTGGGTGGGAACGGCCCTGAGCAAGGAGGGCAACAACGCGTACGCCACCAACGCGATGACGGCCGCCACGCGTGCCTTCGAGGACCTGGGCGAGCCGGAGGACTGGTCGGTCGCCCACCAGAAGCTGGCCCTGGCCCACCGGGGTGCTGGCGACCTGAAGCAGGCCCTGCACTGCATCGACATCGCGCGCACCACCGGCACGGTCGACTCCCCGATGCAGCGGGTGAGGCTGGACACCGCGTACGGGCACATCCTTCTGTCGGATGCGGCGACCCGGAATGATGGGCTGTCCGTCCTCGATCAGGCGGCACAGGTGGCCCGCCAGTACGGGCTGAGCCACCAGCTGCGCAGTATTGAGGGCATCCGAAAGGGCCAGCAAGGATGAGCCAGGGAGTGCCAGTGCCGGAGCACGAGCAGCGCCAGATCACCGACGAGCAGTTCGACGACGCGACGCTGATCTGGAACTACCACCAGATGGGCCACGAGCAGCGGCCCTGCTCGGCGGCGATCGGCCTGGGCAGCCACGACCTCGGGGTCGCCACCGCGGCGGTCGACCTGTACCGCGCCGGGCTCTTTCCGGTCGTGGTCTTCAGCGGCGGCAACAGTCCCACCACCCGGGCCCGTTTCCCGCGAGGCGAGGCTGTGCACTACCGCGAGCACGCGCTGAGCCTGGGTGTGCCGGACGAAGCGATCCTGGTCGAGCCGAAGGCCGCCAACACCGGCCAGAACATCACCTTCTCCCGCGAGCTGCTGACGGAGGCAGGGGTGGACGTGCAGTCGCTGCTGCTGATCTCCAAGCCGTACATGGAGCGCCGCTCGTACGCGACCTGCCGCAAGCTGTGGCCCGAAGTTGAGGTTGTCTGCGCCTCGGAGCCGCTGGAGTTGGACGACTACATCAAGTCCATCGGCGACGAGCAGCTCGTCGTCGACATGCTCGTCGGCGACCTGCAACGGGTGATCGAGTACCCGAAGCTCGGCTTCGCCGTCGAGCAGGACGTACCGGGGGATGTGCATGACGCTTACGAGCGCCTCCTGGGCGCCGGCTTCGACAGCCGCCTCATCAGTACCTGAACCGCCCAGTGCCGATGCGTCAGGCGGGCTGTGCGCGATCCACCAACCCAACCTGTTTCCCAGGCTGTCCACGCTGGCGAAGCTGTTCTCCGCCGACCGCTGGATCGTTCTGGACGACGTGCAGTTCGCCCGGCGCGACTACCAGCACCGCGCCCGTCTCGCTGCCCTGGACGATCCATCCCGACAGCAGTGGCTCACGCTCCCGACGCACCTTCCCCACGGGCGCCCGACGCTGATCAACCAGGCGCGGCTCGTTGATCCGCGTCGCTCGCGCCGGACGGTCCAACTTCTCGTTCGCCAGTACTACGGCCGCAGCCCCTACTGGGGCGCTGTGTCCGAGGTGCTGGACGCGCTCGACGACACGGACCGTGTGGCCGACCTCGCGAGGGCATCGACGATCGCCCTGCTCAGCGTTCTCGGCTGGTCGGGGAAGGTGCGGGACAGCAGTGAGATCCCGACCCGGCAAGGCCGCTCCGAGCGCCTCGCCGACCTTGCGGCAGCCACCGGCAGCACCCGCTATCTGTGCGGCACCGGTGGTCTGCGCTACCTCGACGCCGCTCCCTTCGACACCCACGGCATTCCCGTGCTGCCCTTCCACATCCCTGTGGACAACCCGCTCTGGCGGTGGGCCCGTCGATCCAGCAGCCTGTGGGCTCTGAGCAAGATCGGGCCCGATGCGCTGGCCAATCAGCTGGCCGCCCAACGAGAAGCCCACCATCCTGGAGCCCCCGCGTGACCGAGCCCACCACCAAGGAACCGGGCAAGAAGCCCTTCCTGTACGTCGTCGTCTGCGCGTCCGGCATCGCGGGTGACGTCGGCAGGCTGATCACCGCCGCACAGGAGCGGCATTGGGACGTCGGGGTCGTCGCCACCCCGCAGGGGCTGGGCTTCCTCGACGCCGAGGCGATCGAGGCCCAGACCGGCTATCCGATCCGCTCGGCCTGGCGCACTCCCGGTGAGGCACGTCCGCTGCCGCCCGCGGACGCGATCGCCGTCGCGCCGGCCACCTTCAACACGGTCAACAAGTGGGCCGCCGGCATCTCCGACACCCTCGCGCTGGGCATCCTGTGCGAGGCGTACGGCATGGGCATCCCCACCGCCGTCCTGCCGTATCTGAACTCGGCCCAGGCCGCCCACCCCGCCTACCGCCGGAGTCTGGACCAGCTGTTCGAGATGGGCGTCCTGATCGGCTCGTACGAGCCCCACAAGCCCAAGGCCGGCGGAGGCGCCGACCGATACCGGTGGGAGGAGGCATTGGAACTCCTCGGCCCTGGGGTGTCCGTGGCGACGTGATCAGCGCTGTCGTCCCTTGGCCTCCGGAAAGAGCGGGGGCGTGGCCGGGCGCTGCACGGTGTGGCGGGCGGTGGCTGCCTGTGCCTGTGGGCCGGGTGCGTGGCGCTGGCCGAGGCGATGGATGCGCCAGGTCAGGGCGCGCGCAGGGCTGCGGGCGTCGTCCAACGTGCGTTGGCGGACGGCCTGGTCGAGGAGGGCGGAGGCATTGTGGCCTGCCGCCTCCGCTTCAGCGAGCACCGTGGCCAGGGCATCCCAGGCACGGTCGTTGAGGATGCGCTCGGCGTGCTCGGGAACCGCCTCCTGGAGGTGGTGGGCATAGCGGCGCTTGCTCTGCAGACCAGGTGAGCGGTGGGCGAGCCCCACCAAGACGGGTTCCGCGACCTGCGCGTACGCCGCTTGCAGATGGACCAGGGCCCGTTCTGCTGCCGCTTCCTGCTGGGCATGCTGACGGGTGCGGTGCCAGTGCACGGCGTAGGCGACGGCGGTGAGCGCGGCGTCGATCAGCATCGCCAGTCCGGCACCTTCCCCGTGGCGTACGGGGTCGTTCCAGATCGCCTGGACGCTGCGGCGCAGGACACGGGCACTGGCGTGGTCGGCGGCGATGCGGGAGCGAGCGGCCCGCTCGAATGCCGCGGCGGCTCGTTCCAGCTCGGCCCGTGCTGCGGCCGGGGCAGTGAGGGAGAGCAGGTCGAGTGCTCCACCGAGCGCGGCCAGCTGGCCCTGGGCGACCCCGTCGTCACTGTGGGTGAGGTGGTGGGGGATGCGTTCGGCGGCGGCAGTGGCCTGGTGCCACGGGTTGCCCGGCTGGACGGTGACCGGGGCGGGAGCCGTCGTCGCGAGGCGCTTTCGGACCTGGGGCAGGGAGAGGTCGCCGGAGAGAGTGGAACCGGCGTACCAGATGGGTTCGCCCTGCTTGTTGACGTCGCCGGGCAGGCTGACGCTGTAGCCGGACACATCTCCCGACGGCTCTGTCTTCAGCCGCACCACCACGCCGGACGCCTCCAGTAGGACGAAGAACTCGGTCTCCGTAGAGGCGGCGGCCATCGCGCGGCGGACGCGCCGGCGCAGGATCTCGCGAGAGGTGGCGTCCTGGCCCAGGCGCTTGGCCTTGAAGTGCTCCTTGCTGGTGGGGCGCTTGGCTGCGGTACCGTCGCCCGGCTTCAACCGCCTCAGCCCATAGTCGACTTCGATCTGGCGGGCCTCGCGCTGGACGGCCCGGACGTCGTAGTCCCGCTTGGGGCGGCGTCCGTCTTGGCGGACGAGGGTGGCGGCGATGTGGATGTGGTCGTCGGCATGCCGTACGGCAACCCAGCGGCAGGCTTCAGTGTCTCCGGCGGGTGCGATGCCGGCGGCGGCCACGACCCGGCGGGCGATCTCCGCCCACTCGGCGTCGGACAGAATCGGGTCTTCGGGGGCGGCGCGGACCGGGCAGTGCCAGACCGTCGTCTGGGGAGCCCGTCGCCCGAGCATCGCCACCGGCTGGTCGAGCTGAGTGAAGAGCTGCTTCTCCACCTCCTTCGGGTCGCGGTGAGGGCTGCGACCCGGGTCGGGGGCGAAGTCATTCCAGGACGCGACCAGGTGCGGGTCGACATGCTCGTTGGCGTCGCCCTTGCCGAAGAGGTAGGCGATCAGACGGCGGGTGCTGCCCTTGCCCGTGATGATCTTCGGTATCACCGGCCCTGCCTTCCCTCGGTGACCTGGGCGACGGCAGTGTCCACGTCGGCGATCGACGCTTCGACGCGGGCCAGGAGCCGGTGGACGGCGTCCGGCTCGGGCCAGGCGCCGTCCTTGTTGAGGTGCCAGGTGAGCTGGTTGAGGTTGTTGCCGATCATGCCGAGCTGCCGGTTGGCGGCCATCAGCGCCTTCACCATGGCGCGATAGTCGGCGATCGCGGCGGTGGGGTCTTCAGCGCGGGCTGCGGCGAGCGACGCCTCGGCAACGTAGCCGCCGATCTGCATACCGCTGAGCGCGGCGGCGTGGGCCAGATCGGTGAACTCGCTGTCGCTGTAACGGGGATGGACGCGGCGCTCACGCAGGCGCGGCTGACGCAGGCGGCGCTGCGGCGTCGGCGTCTGCGCGTCGTGGGGCGACGGTCTGGTGGCTCCCGTCTCGGTCGGCACCCCCGGGCCGGCCGACCTCGGTGCCCCCTCGGCGCCGGGTGCCTCCGCCACCCCAGGGGCGGAGGCCGGGTAAGGACTCCTTACCCGACAACTTGCTGCGCGGTTGTCTGGGGCGATGGGTGTCTCCTGCTGGTTGGTGTGTTCGTGGTATCGGTCGTGCACGTGTGGTTCTCCTGGGTGTGTTCGATAGGGGAGCGCCGCTGAGGTGCCGTGTGAGGGCAGCGGCCGGAGCGGTTCAGCGGTGGTGGGCTGAGGTCTGGACAGGCAACCGAGATAGGCGCTGTTCGAGCGAGGGCTGCGGTTGAAACGAGGGGACGGATACGGGTCCCCAAGGCGCTGCGGTGCACCGTCCCCAGACGCTTGGGGACGAGGATGCGACGCTCATCGGGGACGGTCCCCCTGACACGTCGTCACGGGGACGGTCCCCCTGACACGTCGTCGCGGGGACGGTCCCGGAGGGGACCGAAGGGGCCGCTGTGGGGACGGTCCCCGTTCTGGGGACGCTCTGGGGACGGCATGAAAGGCCCTCTGAGCTGCGGTTTCAGAGGGGACCATCCCCAGTAGTCGTCGGCACAGTCCCCGCGTACACGGTCCCCAAAGTGTTCGTCGGGACCGTGTACGCGGTGCGGGGACCGACGGCCGTATCCCCACGTAGCTGCCGCGAGGAGCGAAGCCCGTCCCCGTCACGCAGCTCGGTGTCGGCCTGTCCGGGCAGCGGCGAGGTCGACGCGTGACGGGTGGGGAGTCGCTCGTACGGCGTTGCCCGGGGCGGTTCCGTCGGGGCTCGCCCTGCGTTGACGGCAAGGGGAGCCCACGGGCGCGTGGCACCAGTCGCACCGGACAGCCAGCGCGTCTGGGACGCCCTCGGCGACGGCGGCCTCGCGCGCGGCGCGGGTCGGACGGTAGGGGGCCAGCTCGGCGCGGACGGCTGGCGGGATGCACGACCCGATCTCGCGCAGCCGCTCCTCGACCTCGCGAGGCCGGCGACCGCTGGTGATCTGCCGATGCGTCGAAGGGGAGGCTATGCCGGCGGCGACCGCGTTCCGGGCGCGGAGCAACTCGGCTCGCCAGGCGGCCGGATCGTCCGGGTCGGCAGCCGGTGTGGGGTCGGTGTGCCGGTCGAGGCGGTCGCGTCGGTGGGCACGCCATCTGCGGGCGATGTCCACGGGCAGGATCGGGTACGGCGAGTCGAGGACGTGAGACCGTATCGCCTCGCGGACGTCCCAGCCGTGGTCGGTGACGAAGGGCACGTCGTCGAGCAGCTCCTGCCACTGGGTGATCTGGTCACGGGCATCGTCTGTGCCGGTGCGGATGGTGCGAGGGTCAAGGCGGCCGATGTAGGCGAGGACGGCGGCGACTTCGCGTCGGTCCAAAGGCGGATCACTCCGTTCCGGTCGGTTCGTCGAGGGCGGCGAGCAGAGCGGCCATGTGCGCCTCGGAGCGCGTCATGCCGGTGGTTGGGGTGGGCGGGCCGCCGGGCACGGCGTAGAGGTTGGGGCGGCCAGGGGTGGGGGTGTGCTCGCGGGCGATCCACGCGCGCCAGTCGGCCGCCCACGCGGCGGCGGTGCGGGGCGCCCAGGTGGCCCGGTAGGTGCGCCACTTCTCGTCGGCGGCGTGCAGGGCGTGCTCGCCGAGTCGGTCGAGGTGGCCGTTTTGCTGCAGCCAGGCACGGGCGTCGTCGTCGATCTCCCACTCTGTTGCGGAGATGAGCGGGGCAGAGCTGCTGCTGCTCTTACCGTTCACCTTCGGTTCTCTACAGTTCTGGGGGTCGGAATCTGCACCCCCACCGGGTCGGAATCCGTACCCCCTGGGGGCCGGATTCCGTTCCCCGGGGTCGGATTCCGATCCCCTTTCGAAGGACTCGACCGGGTCGGATTCCGACCCCCCGAGGGTCGGAATCTGATCCCCCTGCAGGGCCGAATTCCGGTCCCCCTCCGCGGCCTGCTCCGCGAGGAACCGGGCAGCGAGGGGGAGGCAGTAGTACGTCTCGCCCCGTGGCCCCTTGCGGCCGGCGAGCGGCACGAGCTCGCCGCTGGCGATCAGCTTGGCCAGGGCGTCGCGCACGGCGGTGCGGGAGGCGTTGGCGCGTTTCATGAGGGTGGGCACGGACGCGTACGCGACGCAGTGCCGGTCGCGGCACCGGTCGGCGATCAGGGCGAGGACCATGCGGGCGGTGCCTTTGCTGTGGCTGTGGTCCCACACCCATTCGCGGGCGTCGTAGCTCATCGGGCGGCGGCTCCTAGGTGAGGGCGGAGAGGCGCGGTCGGCCGTCGTCGGGCGGTGCACGGGGAAGGGGGGCGCACAGCCCCGGTCCGAAGGCGCGGGGGAGGGCTGGTGGCGTCGTATAGCCAAGACAGCCACATCAATGCCGCACTAGTCCAGCATTCCGCTGGGAAATCAGACAGCTGACGGCGAACGTGTGCTGCGAGGCATCTTCAAAACGATAAACCCGGATCGGCGGTTGACGAAATAACGGTCCGTCAGCTGGAGCCAGAAGGATCACATCGGGGCATCGTTGACTCCCCGCTGCGGCGCAAGCTACAACACAACACCCCACGTCAGAGCACGCGTCGAGGCGGCAGAGACAACGCCCACCGGACACCTGGATCCCTAGCCGAGAGGTAACTCCCGGCCGTCCGGCGGGCGCAACATAGCCGACGATCGCCGGTTAACCAAACCGGCGAATGCAAGCTACAAATGGAGCCATGGCAGCACGATCCCTGGAAATCGGACCGGCCGGAATACGGACCGCCCGCACCATCGAAATCCTCCGCACCGAACGCGGCCTCGCCCAGCGCGAGCTCGCCGCCCGCGTCACCGCCCTCGGCCGTCCGATGACCAACACGATGCTGTCCCGCATCGAACGTGCCCAGCGGCGCTGCGACATCGACGACCTTGCCGCGATAGCCGAAGCCCTTGCCGTCTCCCCACTCGTGCTGCTGCGGGGATCGGGTACCGCCTGAGAAGAGCGGCCAGCACCACCGATAGGGCACCCGCCCCGAGTGAGGGCTCACCTCTCTTGCCCCACCTGCCTCCGAGCGCTTTCAGCATCGCACCTACGGCGAACTCACCCTGCCCCGCCTCTACCGCCCCGAGGAGATCGCCGAGACCCTCGGCTGCTCGGCCTGATGGGTCAAGGATCGAGCGCGCCGACGCCTGATACCGCACACCTGAGTGGGCCGCGCATACTGCTGCACCCGGACCTCCTCGCAGAGATCATCCGCATCCTCGATGAGTCGACGCCACAGCGTGCACAACGCATGCTGCCGCCGGCCAGCCTTCCGCGCCTCTGACCCGCCAAGCCCAGCCCTCGGCCTCCCCGCTCCGCGCCTCCGGGTCCGACGACCCCGCCGGCAGATACAAGCTCAGGGAGGGCAAGCACGGCACCGTCGCCGACCCGACCGGCGCGGTCATCAAGTTCGCGTGCTGCGGTATAGCACGCGATCCCCGGTTACCGAAACCGGGGATTCTCTGGATCGTTGTGGCTCCGATCGAGGCCGAGTCGTTGCGGCTCACCTCGGTTGGGTGCCCTGATCGACGCCGCGCAGCCGAACGAAAGGAACACCAAACCCGCGGCGACGGGTCAGCGGCATCGGCACCCGACCAACCCGCAAACCGTGAACGCGGGCTCCGAACGCCTTCCGCCCTGCGCGCTTCCTACGCCCGGCTCCCGGATCCCGAGGGAGCACGGGCGCGGTTCTGCCCCGCCACCAGCCTGTAATCCCGCCATCCGGCTTGCCCTCGTCGCGCCCGCCCGCGTCGAGCGCAGCCGATCCCCACCCCCACCCGCCAAAGGAACACCGCTTGACGTCCCCGTCCCGTCGCCTCACCGACAAACTCACCGTCGAAGAGTTCTGCGCCGACCTCCACATCTCCCGCTCGACCTTCTACGACTGGCGTAAGAAGGGCCGTGCCCCGCGCTGCATACGTATCCCCAATGGCGCCCTGCGCATCCGCCGCGCCGACTACGAGAACTGGCTGACCGACTGCGAGGACCACGCGTGAGCAACCGGTCCTTCAAGGTCCGCTTCTACGACACGGAGGTCTACAAGGGAAAGCGCAAGACCACCTACACCGTCCGCTGGTCCGTCAACGGCCACCGCCGAGGCCAGGGCTTCCCCACCAGCGCGCTGGCCGAATCGTTTCGCGCGATGCTGCTCGTCGCCGCCAACAACGGCGAGCCCTTCGACCTCGACACCGGACTGCCGCTCTCCCAGAGCACGCCGGCGGCCGAAGGCACCTGGTACGAGTTCGCTCTCCAGTACGTCGACGTGAAGTGGCCGCGCATCTCGGCGAACAACCGCAAGAACACCGCCAAGGCCCTCACCAAGGCCACCCTCGCGCTCCTGCGGACCGAAGTCCCTGACCGCTTCGACCCGGTCGAGGTGCGTCGGGCTCTGCGCGAGTACGCCTTCAACAAGCTGCGGCGCGACGAGGCTCCGCCCGAGATCCGCACGGTCCTGTCGTGGATCGGCCGCAACTCCCTGCCCATGACGGCCTGGGAGGACACCAAACGCGTCGACACCGTCCTACGCGCGCTCGACACCCTCCTGGACGGCACCCCGGCCGCCGCCAGTTCGGTCAGACGGGAGCGGCGGATCCTCAACGTGGCGATCAAGTACGCCATCCGCCAGAAGATCCTCACCTCCAACCCGTTGCCCAAGGGCAAGGACGAGGACGCGGCACCCAAGGTCGCGGAGGCCGTCGACAAGCGGTCACTGCTCAACCCCGTTCAGGTCGCCGCCCTCTTGGCGTGGATCGCTGACCGCCCCCGCACCGGCTACCGCCTCCACGCCTTCTTCGCCACTCTCTACTACGCGGGCCTGCGCCCCGAGGAAGCCGTCGCCCTGCGAGTCAGCGCGGCCACCTTGCCCGCCGAGGGCTGGGGCGAGCTGCTCGTCCACACCACCGAACCTGAGGTCGGCAGCCAGTGGACCGACGACGGAGACGTCCACGAGACCCGCCATCTCAAGGGCCGCGCCGAAGGGGACACCCGTCCCGTCCCCGTCCACCCCGCGCTCGTCGCCATCCTCCGCGACCTGATCAAGCAGGATGACCTTCAGCCCGACGACCTCCTCTTCCCCGGCGAGAGGGGCGGCCTGCTCGCCGGATCGGTCTTCCGCCGTGCCTGGAACAAGGCCCGCAAGGCCGTCCTGCCCGAGCACGAATACGACTCACCGACCGGCAAGCGCGTGTACGACCTGCGCCACACCTGCCTGACCACCTGGCTCAACAACGGCATCCCGCCCGCTCAGGTCGCCGCATGGGCCGGCAACAGCGTCCCGGTCCTGCTCGCGACGTACGCCCGGTGCATCACGGGCCAGCTCGCCGAACTCCAGCAGCGCATCGAAGGGCCACAGCGACTCCCGGGTGCGGTCATGAGCGCAGCTCTCCCTCCAGCACCACCTGCCGGGACCCCTCCCAGACCCCCGTCCTCGCCGCCCCGCCGCCCGCGCTGAGAGAGACCACGCTCCAAAACTTCGGGAAGTTTTCGGGAAGAACACCCGCCAAAAGCCGTGCGGAACCGCTCCCACTCGGACTGCCGCCTGCCCCACCAGCGTGACAGTCAACGCTTACGCCCGTGCTACTCCGGACTGGCTAATGTGCCCCGACCAGCAAAAAGGCCCTCCTGGGCGGAGGGCCTGACACGCTCGGACGCAAGCGCCCCCGGCAGGACTCGAACCTGCGGCCAAGCGCTTAGAAGGCGCCTGCTCTATCCACTGAGCTACGGGGGCCGGTGTGTGGCCGCTGTCGTGGGTGCCCGGGTGTGGGCCGTTCCGTGACGTTGCCGGGGACAAGGATAGGGCTCCCGTGTCCTTGTCCCTGTTGCTTCGCCTCCGTGGCTCGATGTGGAGGTTCGGTGAAGCGGTCCTGATAATCGCAGGCAGGTACGAATCGTGCATCGCTTTTGGGCCCTCACGCACCGGGTGTTGTGCACTCGTTATGCCTGGACTGTGCCTGCGTCCCAGTCATCCCTTCCGTCCCTTGTGTCCTGTCGGCGCGCAGACATGCTCATATGCTTCAGAATTCCCCTAAAATCGGGCATTCTCCGCATGTGGTGACCTTGGACGTACGGCCTCAGCTGCTCGACGCACTCTCCGCCCTGCGGGACAGTGTCGCCGCCGCACGCTTCCCGCTGCCCCTGGCCGGGGCTCCACGCGCGCGTGCCAACCGCGACGAACTGCTCGCACAGCTCGACGACTACTTGGTGCCCCGGTTGCGGGAGCCCGAAGCACCCCTGCTGGCCGTCGTGGGCGGCTCGACGGGAGCCGGCAAGTCGACCCTCGTCAACTCCCTCGTGGGGCGGCGGGTCAGCGAGGCGGGCGTGCTGCGGCCGACCACGCGGACACCGGTACTCGTGTGCCACCCGGAGGACCATCACTGGTTCAGCGGGATGAGAGTGCTGCCCGACCTCACGCGCGTGTGGGTGCCCCATCAGGACGCCGGGGAGGACCTGTTGCTCCCCGGGGAGGACCCCGCGCGCGTGCTGCGCGTCGAGACCGCCGACACGATGCCGCGCGGGCTCGCCCTCCTCGACGCCCCCGACATCGACTCCCTGATCGCCGACAACCGTGTCCTGGCCGCCGAACTCGTCTGCGCGGCCGACATCTGGGTCATGGTCACCACGGCCGCCCGCTACGCGGATGCCGTCCCCTGGCATCTGCTGCGCACCGCGAAGGAGTACGACGCCACCCTCGTGACGGTGCTCGACCGCGTGCCGCACCAGGTCGTCTCCGAGGTGTCCCGGCAGTACGGCGCGCTGCTCACCAAGGCCGGACTCGGCGATGTGCCGCGCTTCACCGTGCCCGAACTGCCCGAGTCCGCCTGGGGAAGCGGCCTGCTGCCGGCCACCGCCGTGGCCTCGCTGCGGACCTGGCTCGTACACCTGGCTCAGGACCCGGCCGCCCGGCAGCAGGCCATGGCCCGTACCGCCAACGGGATGCTCGACTCCCTCAGGACCCGGCTGCCCGAACTGGCCAGTGCCGCCTCCGCCCAGTACGCGGCGGCCCTGCGGCTCACCAACGCCGTCGAAGGCGCGTACGACAGCGAGCACGCGCGCGTGCGCGGGCGGCTGCAGGCAGGCGCCGTACTCGCCGGAGACGCCCTCAAACGGTGGCGTGCGTTCCCCCTGGACTGCTCCGCCGGAGAGCTCCTGGACGCGCTCGTGGAGAGCCTGGCCACGCTTCTGCTGTGCGCCGTCACCGCCGCCGACGAGCGCATCCGGGAGGCCTGGCGGCGTGAACCCGCGGCGAGCGCCCCGGAGCTGACGGAACAGGAACCGTCCGCGGAGAGCGCCGAGGACCGCATCGGGATGGCCGTACGGCGGTGGCGGCGCGAGCTGGAGGAGTACGCCGAGGAAGAGGTCCGCGACCTCGACCGCAATGTCGCGCCGGACCCCGAGGTTGTCGCGGCCCTCGTCACCACCGCGCTGCTGGGCGGCCGCCGGGCGCGTCCGGCCGGCGAAGGGCTCGCCGAGCGGATCGGGGCGCACGGGGCGCTGCGGCTGCGCGACCGGGGCGGGCGACTGCTCACCGAGCACCTCGACCGGGTCATGCACACCGAACGCGAGCGCCGTCTGGCACCCCTCGACGCCCTGGAGATCCACCCCGAACCCCAGGCCGAACTCATCGCCGCGCTGTCCCTACTGCAGAAGGAGAGGTGACCGGTGACTGCCGTCACAGACGAGGACCACACGGGCCGGGCCGAGCACCCCGAAGAGAGCGCCAAGAGCCTTACGGGAAAGGACCGGACGGCGAAGCAGGGGTCCGGCGAGCGGGAGTCCGGCGTACGTGACAAGGGTGGCCACGCGCGCGTGGTGGACGTCGCCACCTCCCGTCGTACGGACTCCGCGAGTGCCTGGGACGACGGGCTGATCGCCCGGCGCGCCACCGAGGAGAACACCGGGTCCGAGCAGGCCCCGGTGGTGGAGACCCGGGCGCTCAGCGCCCAGCCGACGGTCCCGCTCACCTATGACCGCCCCCTGCGCTCGCGGCTCGACGCGCTGCGGGAACTGGTGGGGCTCTCCCGCACCCGCCTTGACGGCCAGACGCTCGCCGAGGCCGGACGGGTGCTCGACGAGTCGGCGGCGCGGCGCAGGCTCTCCGGGCAGCACACCGTCGTCGCCATCGCGGGCGCCACCGGCAGCGGCAAGTCGCAGCTGTTCAACGCCCTGGCCGGGGTGCCCATTTCGGAGACCGGTGTACGGCGGCCCACCACCGCGATGCCCATCGCCTGCAGCTGGAGCGACGGCGCGGCGAGCCTCATCGAGCGGCTCGGCATCCCGCCCCGGCTGCGGCGGCGCCCGCTGCAGAACCCCGAGACGGAGGCGCAACTGCGCGGGCTGGTCCTCGTCGACCTGCCCGACCACGACTCGGCGGCCGTACAGCACCGCGAGCAGGTGGACCGGGTCCTGGCCCTCGTCGACGCCGTCATCTGGGTCGTCGACCCCGAGAAGTACGCCGATGCCGTCCTGCACGAGCGCTATCTGCGGCCCATGGCGGGGCATGCGGAGGTCATGTTCGTCGTCCTCAACCAGACCGATCGGCTGCCCGGCGAGGCCACCCACCAGGTCCTCGACGACCTGCGGCGGTTGCTCGACGAGGACGGGATCGCACTGGGCGAGTACGGCGATCCCGGGGCCACCGTGCTCGCGCTGTCCGCGCTCACCGGGGACGGCGTCGCTGAACTGCGTGAGGCACTCGGGCAGTTTGTGGCGGAACGCGGAGCCCCGGCGCGGCGAATTTCGGCCGATCTCGACGCGGCCGCGGAGGAACTGAGGCCCCTCTACGCGGCGCGGCGGCGGACCGGCCTGAGCGAGGAGGCGCGTGACGAGTTCTCCGCCCGGCTCGCGGACGCGGTGGGCGCCTCCGCCGCCGGCGAGGCGGCCGAGCGCGCCTGGCTGCGCAACGCCAACCGCGCCTGCGGAACGCCCTGGCTGCGGCTGTGGCGCTGGTACCGGGACCGGTCCGAAGCGACCACCGGGCGGGTGCCGTTGCCGACCCAGACGGACGAGGAGGTCACGGCACGCCAGCGCGTCGAGCAGGCGGTACGCACGCTCGCCGACCGGGCCTCGACCGGGCTGCCCGCGCCCTGGGCGCAGGCGGTGCGCGAGGCGGCCGTACGCGGCTCCCACGGGCTGCCCGAGGCGCTCGACGAACTGGCGGTGCGGGCGGGTCTGCCGCCGGGCCGGCCACCGCGGCCCGGCTGGTGGCCGCTGGCCGTCATGGCCCAGGTCTCCATGACGCTCCTTCAAGTCGTGGGCGGTCTGTGGCTGCTGGGGCAGATCATCGGGTTCATGGCGCCCAACCTCGGGGTGCCGGTGCTGTTGATGGCGGCCGGCATCATCGGCGGCCCGATCGTCGAGTGGAGCTGCCGGATGGCGGCGCGCGGACCGGCCCGCCGCTATGGCACCGACGCGGAACGGCGATTGCGGGAGGCGGCCGCCGGGTGCGGCCGGGCCCGGGTGCTGGATCCGGTGGCGGCGGAGCTGCTGCGCTACCGGGAGGTGCGGGAGCAGTACGGGCGGGTGACGGGGGTGGGGACCGGGCCCCGGTGACACCCGGACGGGGCGGCGGGTTGCGGAGGGTGACGGTGAGCCTTTCTGCAGATGATCACTCGTCGGGGTCCTCCTGGACTCACTCGTCCGGGTGATGGAGTTGTCCACAGGCGGGGGACGGTCCACAGGGCTCAGCGGGCTCGGCCCGACGGAGGCAGTCTGGCGGTGCGGCGAGCGCGAGGTACACCGAGGTACACGGTCGCCGCGGCAGACGCAGCCGTACGGGACGGGCCCGTAGGCATGTCCGCCCGGCCCCGGCGGCCGGGCGAGGGAGGGGGTCGTGATGAACGAGACGATCATCTGCGCCGTGGGGAACGTGGCGACGAAGCCAGTGTTCCGGGATCTGGCGTCGGGGCCGTCGGCGCGCTTCCGGCTCGCGGTGACCACGCGCTATCTGGACCGCGAGAAGAACGAGTGGACCGACGGCCACACCAACTTCTTCACGGTGTGGGCCAGGCGGCAGTTGGCCACGAACGTGACGGCCTCGCTCGACGTGGGAGACCCCGTCATCGTGCAGGGCAGGCTCAAGGTGCGTGAGGATGTGCGTGAGGGACAGAACTGGGTCTCGGCCGACCTCGACGCGGTGGCGATCGGCCATGACCTCACCCGGGGGACCTCGGCCTTCCGGCGGCCGGGCAGGCCGGAGCCCGAGACGTCCGCTGCAGGGCCCCAGCAGCCCGAGCCCAACTGGGAGACATCACCGGGCGGTTCAGGTACCGAATCGGCCCAACGGGAGCCGGAGCCAGCAGCAGTGACGTGATGTCAGGCAGTGCCCCGAGCTGACCGTACTGCGGCTTATCGGCGAATGCGTTCCGAACGGTCCGGTGGATTTGTCGATAAGCCCTGCTCATGGGCCGTCTTGGCGATAACGATTCCGAGTCGGATCGCTTGTCCGACGGTATGACCAGCAAGCGTGGTGCGCCGCGTCCATAGGATGCCCGGCATAGCTCTTGGGGCTTCTGATTCTGCTGGTGGGACCACACCCCCCACGTCAATGGTCCTGCTCGAAGGGGAATTTGGTGTTTTCTTCTTTCTCTGCGCCGTCCGCGCGCGGGCGAGGGGCCGTGCGTCT
Organism: Streptomyces longisporus; assembly: GCF_039532765.1. NCBI lineage: Bacteria > Bacillati > Actinomycetota > Actinomycetes > Kitasatosporales > Streptomycetaceae > Streptomyces > Streptomyces longisporus. Next base: position 301,332 of record NZ_BAAASG010000011.1, on the reverse strand, counting down.
CGCCGCCGCGACGCTGGTGTCCGGTCTTGTGGCCGTCGGGGTGCTCTCCGGAGCCGGTACGGCCACCGCGGGGGAGACGACACAGAGCCAGGGCGGGGCGACCGCCACCATAGGCGGCCTCAAGACGTACGGCACCGCCGTGATCCACGAGAAGACCGGGGACCAGCAGGTCTCGGCGGGCCTGTTCGAGATGTCCGTCGACGGCGGCGGCACTCTGCAGACGTACTGCGTCGACATCCACAACCCCACCCAGCGGGACGCCAAGTACCACGAGACCGCGTGGAGCGGCACCTCGCTGGGCGCCAACAAGAACGCCGGCCGGATCCGCTGGATCCTGCAGAACTCCTACCCGCAGGTGAACGACCTGGCGACGCTCGCGGCGAAGGCGGGCGTCCAGGGCGGCCTGACCGAGCAGGACGCGGCGGCGGGCACCCAGGTGGCCATCTGGCGCTACTCGGACCACGCCGACGTGGACGCCGTCGAACCGCAGGCCGAGAAACTCGCGGACTACCTGCAGAAGAGCGCCGTCGACCTGGCGGAGCCCGCGGCGTCGCTGACGCTGGACCCGCCCGCGGTCTCCGGCCACCCCGGCAAGCTGCTCGGCCCGGTGACCGTGCACACCAACGCGGCGGGCGTGACCGTGACGCCGCCGATGGGCGCGGCGACCAGCGGGGTACGGATCGTCGGCAAGGACGGCAAGCCCCTCACCTCCGCGGCCGACGGCAGCCAGCTCTTCTTCGACGTGCCCGAGCACGCCGCCGACGGCTCGGCCGAGCTCACCGTGCAGGCCTCGACCACCGTGCCGGTGGGCCGCGCCTTCGCCTCCGACACCCGCAGCCAGACGCAGGTCCTGGCCGGCTCCAGCGAGTCGACGGTCTCGGCGACGGCCGGTGCGACCTGGGCGAAGAAGGGCGCGATACCGGCCCTTTCGGCCACGAGGAACTGCGCAAAGGAGGGTGTGGACATCACCGCCGCCAACCAGGGCGACGAGGCGTTCACCTTCGAGCTGATGGGGATCGAGCACAGCATCCCGGCGGGCGGGTCCCGCACGGTGACGATCCCCCTGCAGGAAGACCAGCCCTACGACTTCACGATCACGGGACCCGCGGGCCTCAAGGAGCGCTTCACCGGCATTCTCGACTGCAGGACCCAGACCTCCGAGACCGGCAACACGACCCAGATCCTCAGCGAACCGAGCCCCGCGACGGTGGGCGGCACGGCAGACGACACCAACCTCGCCGCCACCGGCGGCTCCAGCACGACCCCGCTGATCGCGGGCATCGCCATCGCCTTCGTGCTGATCGGCGGCGCGGCCCTGGTCCTCGTAGGAAAGAAGGACGCACCGACACAGGACTGAGCCGTCGGAGTAAGCCCGACACCGACGAGAAGGGACGCCTCCCCAACACCCGCCCCTTCTCGGCGTGTTCGGCGACATACCTGGAGCCCGGTGAGATCGATGGGCAGGATGGCCTCATGACGAAGTCATCCGTATCGCCGGCGCCGTGCACCTCCTCGGGTTCGGTGCTGTCCCTGTGGTCGCAGGACTCGGTGCTGTCGATCGGCTCGGTGGGGTCGGTGCTGTCCATCGGGTCCGTCGGGTCGGCCCTGTCCGTCGCGTCGGTCGGGAGCGTGCTCTCGGGCGGGTCGATCGGTTCGGCGCTGTCGCTGATCTCGGCCGGATCATGGCTGAGCACGGGGTCGCTGCTGTCCGCGCAGTCCCGGTGGTCGGTCTTGTCCTGGCGTTCCTCCCGTGCCTTCCGCTCGGCGGGTGTTGTCGGGGCGACGGGCGTAGCTGCCCTGCTCCTGGCTCAGCGACTGCCCAAGGTGAACGGTGGCCACGGAAAGTGACCATGCGCCGAGGGGGGGGAATCTGCGAGAAGATCTCGGTCAGCGTCTTCCACCCGGCGGCGGACACCGACCCGAGAAGGGCCGATCTCGTGATCATCTTTGGCACCAAGGGATACCTGTATCAGCTCGCGATACTCACGCTGGTGTGCGGAGGCTGCGGCAACCCTGCCGCGCACACGCTGAGGAAGCGCGTCGTGAAGTTCACGCTGTTCTTCGTGCCGCTGTTCCCCATCTCGACGAGGTACGCCACGCAGTGCACCTTCTGCGGCACGGAACAGAAGATCACAAAGGAACAGGCGGAACAGCTCCAGACCCAGCCCACAGGCGCTCCGGGAGGCCGGCCCTACGGACAGCCGCAGCAGCCCCACCAGCACCCCGGAGCCTGAGCACCCACCGACGCCCGGCAGCGAAACCGCAGGTCACAGGCGTCCGGCCATATGGGTTACCACCCAAGGCTGGACCTCAGGCAAGATGGGGTGTTACTTGCCGTGAGAGGGCATGAAACAGCCCCTCACCAGCGGGTTTCCCACCGATGAGGGGCCGTGTCAGGCGGCTTGGGCCGTCTCTGGGCCGTCATGAGCGTGACCGGCGGCCCGGTACATCGCGGAGATGGCTTTCCGGGTCCGGGTCTCGCTGGACGGCATCAGGTGCGTGTAGACGCGGAGCGTGAACCCTGGGTCGCTATGGCCGAGGTAGAGGCTCAGCGCCTTGATGTTCTCTCCGGCGTCCAGGAGCACTGAGGCGTAGAAGTGCCGTAGGGCGTGCATGCCGTGTTCGCGGGCCGGGGCGTATCGCTGGCCCTTCTCGGGGACAGGGATGATCCCGGCGGACGCCAGAGCGGGCTTCCAAGCCTGGTCGTTGAACCCCTGACTCCAGATGGCGGCGCCGATGGCGCTCGTGAAGACGAGGCGGTGTGTCACCTTCGGGCCGTCCGGCCTAAGCCACGGCAAGGTCACCTCGACGGGCGGGAACTGCTTCATGTGCTCGTCCAGCGCGGCCGACACCTCGGGGTCGAGGGGCACATCACGGAGCTTGCCCCGCTTGGGTGGGGCGAAGACGAGCGTCCCGCGCACCTTCTTGACCTGTTGGCGGACGTAGAGCCAGCCGAGGTCTCCGATGTTGTCGACGCGACGAGGCGCCTTGACCGATCGAGCCCGGCAGGGGTTCGAGGCCAGCAGGCGGTCATCTACGGCCGCGTTGAGCACCGAGGAGACAGCGTCGAAGATCAGGCGCCGGTACTGCGCCGACGCTACGGAGTCTTCGAGCTGGCGGCTCCAGTCGCGAATGTGCTCCGGCTGGAACGACCCGATGGGGCGCGAGCCGAGGTACGGCAACGCGTGGAGGCGTAGGCGACCTTCCACGGCGGCCCGGCTGGTGAGGTCGATGGTGAGGGCGGCGAGCCAGCGGTCGGCGTACTCGCGGAAAGTGACGCGGGCCGCCTTGGGGTCGATGTACTGCCCGCGCGCCATGTCAGCTTCGATGTTGGTGAGCCACGTGTCGGCCAAGCGCTTCTGCTTGTCCGGGAACCACGCCCGCTCCACGACTGTGTGGGTCGACGGCGTACGGGATGGGAGCTGGGGTGAGTGGTGGAAGAGGCAGTCGTCGAGCGCGCCTTGTGGTCGGAAGCGTGCCTTATGCGTGCCTGATCACGCGGTAAGACACGGCGAATACAGGGCACACACGGTCAGGAGACCAGAAACACGAATCGGTTGGCGGCCCAGCGAAACTGCACCTCGCACGAAAACTCGCATCTTGTCAGCGCTCTGTGGCCCGAGGAGGATGTCCCTTTCAGCGACCAGCCGGGGGAGAGAGCCATGCAGGGTCAGGGGGTATCCGCTGAGGCCGAGGCTGACATGCCCGACCGGGCGAGTTTGGCTACGGCTGCTGCTTATGGCGTCGCTTGTCTGCTGCATATCCTGACGGTGAGTTTACTGATCGGCGGTCTGCTGCTGATCGTTCTGGGCCTCAGGACGGTTGTGCAACCGCTGATCGGGCTCGTGCTACTCGTGTGCGCCGCCCTATTGCGTCCCCGTTTCGACAGACTCGACCCACACCTACCCACGCTGCTACGGGAAGAAGCGCCCGCCCTGTACGCGCTGTTGGATGACGTAGCGGACGCGGTCGGCGTACGGCGCCTCGACGTCGTGCAGGTCAGCACGGACTTTGCCGTACGGGTCTCCACCTACGGCGTACGACGCAGACGGCGACTGGTACTCGGCTACCCCCTCTGGCTGACCTTTGCACCGCAGCAGAGAGTTGCTGCTGTCGCACATGAATTGGGGCACTTTGCATCTCGCGATGTCCGACGCGGGGCGCTGGTGGGTATCGCGCTCGCTTCCCTGGCCGGCGGGGCGGATCTGATGGAGCACCGGCCCGCTACAGCAGAGGCGGCCTTCGCTGCGTCCCCGCTCGCCCTGTATGCGGGCGAGATGGCCTTAGCAGCAGCGCGCTTCAAGGCTCATAGCCGAACTACGAATTGGGCACTCTGGATCCCAGGATTGCTGATGAAGGGCGCCGTTTGGCTGTTGGTTCGGCTCACGCTGCCAAGTGCTCGGCGCACAGAGTTCCAGGCGGACGCTGTGGCTGCTCGTGTAGCTTCTACGCAGGCGGCTGTCTCAGCCTTGCGCGACCGGCAACTGGCCGACATCGTCACCGTCGAAGTACACCGACTGGCGATTGCGGCACGAACATTCGGCCGGACCGGCAATGTGCGGAGCGTAGACCAGGCCCTTTGGGAGAAGGTTGGCGCACACACGGCATCATTGCCCGACAGCGCACGGAACAAGCGCAACGGTGTCAGCTCAGGCAACGGGAAAACTACAGATTCCGACCCTCTGGGCCGCCAAGCCAAGGATTCCGGTCTCCCAGCCATCGAGCTGCGTGTTGCTCGGCTGTCCATTGGTACGACGTACCCGGCCACGGTCATGCTCGACGCGGCCCAGGCTGATGCCATCGAGGACGAACTGTGCGAACCGAAGCGCTTGCTGGCTCGCAAAGTCGTTCAAGACTGCATCCAGACCTGAATTAGTGCCCATACTCATTCCACGGACGATTAGACGGGGCGCAACGCCCAGCTACGGGTAATGACGGTTGCTCCGTCCCAGGGTGGCCGTCGTCGAGAGCCACGGCGATTGCGCTCCGGACCAGGTCAGGGAGTTACCAGGTCAGCCGCCGTTCCCATATACCGTCTTCCAGATTGGTGGGTCAGGGGAGGGGAGACGGCATGGCGAAGTGTGGCGCGCCGACGAAGACAGGTGGTCGGTATCAGCGGAAGGTGGTGACAGGTACCTCCCGGTGTCCGGTCCATCAAGCGCCAGCCCAACCGGACATCCACGAAGTGGCATCAACGGTCCTGCACGCCAGTACACGGGCACGGCTCAGCTCGGCCAAGGCGATCACGCACCTCCACGGCCGAGCCGGGCCGTGATCGAACTCCTAAAACCGGTGGCGATCCGCGAGTCGCGATTCGACCAGGCGTTGGAGACCGGCGAACCGCTCGTCCTGCCGGCGGCCGCGTTCTCCGAAGTTGCCGAGGGCACTCGCCGTGAACTTGAAACCGTCGAGCGTATGAAACTCCGCACCCCACCCGCCGAGAGTGACGCCCCGGACCTGGGACCAGGGCAGACGCTGCGTCCCCCAGGGATTCACCATGAGGATGACCTCAGCACCGAGTTCGAGCCGCACACGGAGCACGGTCCACCACGAGAACAGGCCGAAGGCCAGTGCGATCGCCGTCATCACGGCCGCGGAAGCCAGGTTCTCGAGATCAGGACGGACCGCCAGGGCCAGCCACCGCACAACGGCTCCGACGGCAGGCAAGAGAGCCAGGGCGTAGCCGACCAACAGTCCGTGGGAGCTGGCTCGCCATACTGCGATGACACCATCCTGCTCAGACACCGCACCCTCCTCCGTGCGAAGGTACTGCCGCCTCCAACCAGCGGTCCATGGCCACCGTCTCAGTTTGCGTCTCATCCAGCCCCTTCACGGTCGTTCAGGCGCGCCCCGGAGTCGCCTCCACGTCACTGGCCAACCACCCATGAACCCAGATGAACGGCCCCGAACGACGCGCACCACCACCAACACAGTTGGAAAGCGTGCTTTCAGTGTCGAGAGCACTCCCGTGGCACAGGTGCTGTCAGTCCTGGCCTGTACGGTCCCGCCATGGCTGAGAGACCGACTACGAGCTGGCGTCACGGCATAGCTGAGGAAGCCGAGGAGCTTGCCGCCGGCACCCTGGATCCCGAGTGCGCCTGCATGGCGGCGCTGTTCCCCGAGGAGCTGCTTACGGCGACCGACGAAGTCCTTGACGCCTTCGAGGGCGAGCTTCCTGGACTTGGCGAGGCCAGCGACGAACATGTACTTGGCGTGGTGGAACGAGTCGTCGTAGCCCTCAATGGAGTGAATGACGCCCGCAACGGAAGCGCCTTTGAGACCGGCGAGCGCGAGCAGCTGTGCGACTACATCGACGAGTCGCTCGCAGAGCGCGGCGTGGACGTCCCCGGGCTGACCGCCCGCCACGGCTTGGGCAGGTACGAGCTCACCGACAGGTGGCGGAGGTGGTGAGGCCCCCAGCAACCGGCAGCACCCCACACCGGCTCTCATTGGCCCCCGGGCAACCTGTACGACCTCTCCTGACCGATCTCCGTAGAGCTACGGATCAGAACATTGCTACAGCGGGAGTCGGGCCGCCCATCCACTCAGGGCAGTGGGACCGGAACCCTGTGCATGCTCGGTAAACGCTGACGCCAGCGACTCCCAGTGCTGTCAGCCGGCCAGAGTATGCAGCCCTCCCGCCAAAAAGAAGATCCCCATGACGCCGAAGTAGATCCGCATGGTGGCAAGGCTCCTCCAGGGCGTTCCGTACCGGGTCCGACGCGTGACCACCACGTCTGCCCAATCCCAGACCCAAACGTCGATACCGCGGTAGCCACATGCCACCGCCGTGCAGACGCTGACCGCGAGCAACAGGAGCAGTCCGAGCACCCCACGAATGATCAACGCCGTTCCCTTCCCCAACCCCACGACCAGCGTCGCATCGCGGCATTGTCGCAGGAGACGATGGCAGGGGGCCTTGCCCCGCAGGTCAGCAGCCATCCCTCTTTCAAGCGCCCGAGCCTCCCAAGCTGAGGGTTTTTCGGAGTCGAGCCGCTTCGGCGTTCTCCCCACGGGTCTGCCGGCGCGCCTTGCTCCGGTCGACGGCACCAGCGGCGCGGGTGAGGCCGGTGATGGTGCGGCGAGGCACACGCGTGCGTGGTCGGTCGGCACGCCCGCCGTCGAGGGTGACTGTCGTCGGCCCATCGCTGCGTCATGATCTGCCGATGGATGAGTACGCGTGGCCTACGGGCCCCGACCTGCCGGACGCAGACGTAGTTCTCGGGAGCTGGGCGGCAACCGTCGCAGCTCTGCCAGTCGGGACCCGCATCACTGGAGAGGTCATCGGCCGCCAGCCCTTTGGCGTCTTCATACGCATAGACGGTGTGCCCGCTGCCGTGGCGCTGGCCGAGATCACCGCCATGCCGCCGGGGATGGAGCTACCTGTCATCGGGGCCTCCGCCGAGGGGGAGGTCGTCTGGCACGCCCACAACCACCAGGTCAGGGTCCGACTGGATGAGTGGCGGATGTCTGCCGAGTGATCGTCCCCTGGGCCGTCTCTGGGCCGTGCGACGGCGCCCGAGGCTACTCAAGGGCGACCGACAGTGACAGATGCGCCGGGGCGGGTGACGGAGGAGTCGCAGGTCAGAGCCCCCTGGCCTTACCCGTTTCCCCCCAGGGGTGGCGGTCAGGCAAGATGGGGTGTATCTGCCCACTGCCAGATTTCAAGCTGCCGGACGGTTTCTCTTGGCTGAGTACATCTACACCATGCGCAAGACGCGCAAGGCAATCGGCGACAAGGTCATCCTTGACGACGTTTCGCTGAACTTCCTGCCCGGCGCGAAGATCGGTGTGGTCGGCCCGAACGGTGCCGGTAAGTCGACCATCCTGAAGATCATGGCGGGGCTGGAGCAGCCGTCGAACGGTGACGCGTTCCTGTCGCCGGGCTACACCGTGGGCATCCTGCTCCAGGAGCCCCCGCTCAGCGAGGACAAGACCGTCCTGGAGAACGTCCAGGAGGGCGTCGCCGAGGTCAAGGGCAAGCTCGACCGGTTCAACGAGATCGCCGAGCTGATGGCCACCGACTACTCCGACGCGCTGCTCGACGAGATGGGCAAGCTGCAGGAAGAGCTCGACCATGCGAACGCGTGGGACCTCGACGCCCAGCTCGAACAGGCCATGGACGCCCTCGGGTGCCCCCCCGGCGACTGGCCCGTCACCAACCTCTCCGGTGGTGAGAAGCGCCGCGTCGCGCTCTGCAAGCTGCTGCTGGAGGCGCCCGACCTGCTGCTGCTCGACGAGCCCACCAACCACCTCGACGCCGAGTCGGTGAACTGGCTGGAGCAGCACCTCGCCAAGTACGAGGGCACCATCGTCGCCGTCACCCACGACCGGTACTTCCTCGACAACGTCGCCGGCTGGATCTGCGAGGTCGACCGCGGCCGCCTGCACGGCTACGAGGGCAACTACTCCAAGTACCTCGAGACCAAGGCCACCCGCCTCAAGGTCGAGGGGCAGAAGGACGCCAAGCGGCAGAAGCGGCTCAAGGAAGAGCTCGAGTGGGTGCGGTCGAACGCCAAGGGGCGGCAGGCCAAGTCCAAGGCGCGTCTCGCCCGCTACGAGGAGATGGCCGCCGAGGCCGACAAGATGCGGAAGCTGGACTTCGAGGAGATCCAGATCCCGCCGGGCCCGCGTCTGGGCAACGTGGTCGTCGAGGTCAACAACCTCAGCAAGGGCTTCGGCGACAAGCTCCTCATCGACGACCTGAGCTTCACCCTGCCGCGCAACGGCATCGTCGGTGTCATCGGCCCGAACGGCGCCGGCAAGACCACCCTCTTCAAGATGATCCAGGGTCTGGAGACCCCGGACTCCGGCTCCATCAAGGTCGGCGAGACCGTCAAGATCTCGTACGTCGACCAGAGCCGCGAGAACATCGACCCGAAGAAGACCCTCTGGGCCGTCGTCAGCGATGAGCTCGACTACATCAATGTCGGCCAGGTCGAGATGCCGTCGCGGGCGTATGTGTCCGCCTTCGGCTTCAAGGGCCCCGACCAGCAGAAGCCCGCCGGTGTCCTCTCCGGTGGTGAGCGCAACCGCCTCAACCTCGCGCTCACCCTCAAGCAGGGCGGCAACCTGCTGCTCCTCGACGAGCCGACCAACGACCTGGACGTCGAGACGCTGTCGAGCCTGGAGAACGCGCTGCTGGAGTTCCCGGGCGCGGCCGTGGTCGTCTCCCACGACCGCTGGTTCCTGGACCGCGTCGCCACGCACATCCTCGCCTACGAGGGTGACTCCAAGTGGTTCTGGTTCGAGGGCAACTTCGAGTCGTACGAGAAGAACAAGATCGAGCGGCTCGGACCGGACGCCGCGCGTCCGCACCGCGCCACCTACAAGAAGCTGACCCGGGGCTGATCGATCTTGCGTCACATCTACCGCTGCCCCCTGCGCTGGTCGGACATGGATGCATACGGCCATGTCAACAACGCGATCTTCCTCCGGTATCTGGAGGAGGCCCGCATCGACTTCCTGTCCCTTCGGGGCAAGGAGTCCAAGCAGGGGTCCGTGGTGGCGCGCCATGAGATCGACTACAAGCGGCAGCTCGTCCACCGGCCCGACCCGGTGGACATCGAGCTGTGGGTCACCGAGATCAGGGCCGCGTCCTTCACCGTCACCTACGAGGTGAAGGACGAGGACCTGGTCTATGTGCGGGCCTTGACCGTCGTCGTGCCGTTCGACTTCGAGACGCAGCGGCCGCGCCGGATCACCTCCGAGGAGCGGGAGTTCCTCGAGGGGTACCGGGACGACACCGAGGAGGAGGCCGTCGCCGCATGACGGTGCTCCACCTTGCCGACGAGAGGGAGGCGGCGGACCTCGCGGCCTTCCTCTCGAGGCTGCTCCACTACGACCGCGGTGCCGCGGTACGCCTCCAGGCCGCCGGGACCGCGCTCGCCGTCTTCGGGCGGCCGCCGTCCTTCGAGGTGCTGGCGATCCGCGCGGTGCGGCTCGCCAAGCCGTACGAGAAGGGGCTCGACGTCACGCTCGACGTGACCGTGTCCGCCGGTGAACTCCTGGAGACGGTGGACGAGTCGGCCGCGACGGCCGGCGTTCCTGCGGCGGTCACCGGGCCGCCCTGGGCGGGCGTCCTCCCGCCGCGCGGCGGCTGGCGGCCCGAGCCCGGGCTGCCCGCACCCGACGCCCTGCGGGCCATGGTCGGCGCGGCCGTCGCCGAATTCCGCTCCCGCACCGGGGAGTTGGCGCCCGAGCTGCGCACACGCCCCGAACTCGACCGCATCGGACGGGAGATCTGGTCCCGGACCGTCGGCGACACCCACCTTCCGGTACGGGCGGTGCACGCGGCGCAGTCGCTCGGGTTCCTGCGGTCCGCGCAGGGCGCCGAGGACCTCGCGTTGGTCTCGTCCGGTGCCTGGCTGCGGCTGCGTACGCCGTACGGGTCGATTGCCGTACGACGTGCGGGACTTGGGGCGCTGGACGTCAGCGTCCGGTAGCCGTCCGGGCAGGCCGGCGGTCACCCCACGTGATCAGTTGCCGTCGTCCGGTCGTACGGCGATGTGGTCCGGCTCCAGTTCCAGGGCCACGCGGTCGCGCATGCCCAGGGCCTCGGTGTACTCGGCCGGGAGCTGGAGACGGCCGGCACGGTCGAGCATCGCGTACTCGCGGGCGACCACCGTCTCGTGGCCGGTGGCCGCGTCGACCTCGCTGCGGCGCAGGACCTCCGTGGAGGTGCGGCCGTCGCGGATGGCGACCGTGCGGCGGACCTCGCCGGCGACCGCCTGATCGTGGGTGACGATGACGATGGTGGTGCCCAGCCGTTCGTTCGCGGTGCGGAAAGCGGCGAAGACCTGCTGCGCGGTGTGGGAGTCGAGTTCGCCGGTGGGTTCGTCGGCGAGCAGGACCGCCGGGTTGTTGGCGAGGGCCACGGCGATGGCGACTCGTTGCTGCTGACCGCCGGACATCTGGTGGGGGCGGCGGTCGCGGCAGTCGGCGACCTCCAGCAACTCCATGAGTTCCATGGCGCGTTCGGTGTGCGTGCTGCGCTTTGTGCGGGTGCCCGTGAGCTGCATGGGGAGGGTGATGTTCTGGGCCGCGGTGAGGTAGGGGAGGAGGTTGCGGGAGGTCTGCTGCCAGACGAAGCCGACGGTGGTGCGGCGGTAGGTCAGGCGGTCCTTCGCGGTCATGGTCAGGAGGTTGTGGCCGGCTACGCGGGCCGTGCCGGCGGTGGGGGTGTCGAGGCCCGCGAGGATGTTCATGAGGGTGGATTTGCCGCTGCCGGATGCGCCGACGAGGGCCATGAGTTCGCCCTCGTGGACCAGGAGGTCCAGGCCTTGGAGGGCCTGGACCTCTGTGCCGTCCGTGGTGAAGATGCGGACCAGACGGTCGCAGGTGATGAGGGCGTCGTGGCCGTAGGTGGGGCGGTTGCGGTTTGCTGCGGCGCGGGTGGCCAGGTCGGTGAGGGTGGGATGTGCCGGGGGCATCTGGGTCTCCTGGGCATCGGTTTCAATTGACAGTGGCCCGGGGCGGGGGTTGCTGTTGGGGCGGGGATGCTTGCCCGCGCTCGCGGGGTGCCGCTCTCTTTGGGACGGGTGCCGCCCCTAGCGGCAGGACTGCCCCCAGCTAGGGCGGTGCGCTCGCGTCCCCCGCCCTCAGTTCCGCCACCGCCCCCCGGCGACCCGTCCACCAGGCCTGGACCCCCGAGACCCCCACCGTCAGCAGGACGATCGCCGCTGCCGGCAGCAGCAGTGATGTCGCGTCCGTTCGTAGCACCGCATCCGTTGCCGGGGCTCGGTCCGAGGACAGTGCGATGGTTGTCAGGTCGACGCCCGGTGACAGGAGTCGGATCGTTGCCCAGCCCGTCAGGGTGCCACCGGCTGCCGCCAGGACCGCCTGGGGCAGGGACTCCAGGATCAGCAGATGGCGGCCCTGGGTGCGGGTCAGGCCCATGGTGCGCAGGCGGGCCAGGAGGGCCGTGCGATCGGGGGCCGTGCGCAGAAGGGACAGGAGCAGGGACAGTACGGCGTAGCCGGCGCCCGCGGCGACCGCCGTCGTGTAGACGCGTTCGGCTCCGGTCTGGAGGGGGGAGTCCGCGTATCGTGCGCGTTCCTCGGCACGTAGTTGTACGTTCGCCGAGTGGGGTGCCGCTCCGCGCAGGGCGGGTCCGTTCAAGTGGGTGCCGGTCAGCAGCAGTGCGGTGGGGAGGGACGCCTGCCCGTTGAGGCCGGCGCGGTCCACGACCAGGAAGTTGTCGCCGGCGACGGCCGGGGTGCGGTCCCGGACGACGGTGATGCGGACGGTGACCGTGGTGCCGTCCTCCAGACGTATCGGGAAGGGCCGGGTGCCGTAGGCTCCCGCCACCGCGGGGGAGGCGAGTGCCGGGAGCGGACCGTGGCCCCGGGGGTCCTTCAACTCCCCTTCGGGGAAGGGGCCGAGGCCTGTCCGGCCCGCCAGTTCCGCGTAGTCCCGCGGATCCACCCCGGCCAGCGGTACCGGCCGGGTGAGGTCGGTCGGCTTGGCCTGGTACGTGATGCTCGCGACCGCGAGCCCCTGTACGCCGGGCGTCCGGCGGATCCGGTCCGGCAGGCCCGCCGGCAGCGGGGACGTCGTCTCGATGCGGGCGTCGGCGCCGACCGCGAGCAGGGCCGCCTGGTCGCGGGCCTCGCGTACGCCCGCGAGGACCGAGCCGCCGAAGGCCGCCGTGGTGAGGGCGGTGAGCAGCGCCAGCAGGGGCAGCACCGCGGAGGCGGAGGTGCGGCCCGCGCGGGCCAGCGACAGATGGCCCAGCGCGCCGCGCAGCCGGGCCGCCGGACGGGCCAGGCCGCGCAGCGGGAGCGGGTAGAGACGGACGAGCACCAGGGCCGCGACCACGCCCACCAACACCGGTGCCAACGCCGTCAGTTGATCGCCGGTCGCGCCCCGTCTGCGCAGGGTCCCGACCGCGCCCAGGGCCACCACGACCAGGGTGAGCTCGGCGACCGTACGGCGCCGGGACGGCCGTACGGAGGCCACGTCCGCACGGCCGCCATGGATACGGACGGTCCGGTGCGCGGCGGCCGCCCGCAGGGGCAGGGCCGCGCAGGCGACCGCCGTGACGGTTGCCGCCGCGGCGATCGCATAGAGGGCACGGCCGCCGGGGAGCGCGAGCAGGGCTGACGCCAGGCCCGCCGCGCCCGCGGGGAGCGCGACCACCGCGGTCTCGGCGAGGAGGCGGCCCGCCAGGCCCGGCAGGGATGCGCCGCGGGCGCGCAGCAGGGTGAGTTCGGCGCGGCGGCGGTCGGCGGCCAGGCCGCCCGCCATCAGCAGGACCACGGCGGCCACCGTGCCGGCGCCGAAGGCGGCGACGGCCACGAGTGGGCGGACGCCGGACCGAAGACCGGTGAAGTCGTTCAGTACGGTGTCGAGGTCGGTCTCCACCGTCGTGGAGGGGTCGGTGAGGATGCGGACCTTGCGCAGGGTGGGGCCGGACTTGAGGGAGGCGACGGCGGACTTCAGGCGGTCCGCCTCGTGGGCGTGGAGCGCGGTGGGCGAGGGGGACAACTGCCAGTAGCGCCAAGGGCCTACGGCCGTTCCCAGCATCACCGGGGCCGCCTCGGGGGCGAGCAGCAGAGAGCCGGCCCAGTACTTGTCGGGGTCGGCGCCGTTTCCCGGCAGCAGGACGAGGTCGGGGGTGCGCAGGAGGGGCTGGGTGGCCCAGTAGGCGCCCGCGGGGTCGCGCGGGGCGACGATGCCGGTGACGCGGACGGCCAGCGGGGCGCGTTCCACGCCGGGCACGTGGATGACCGAACCGACCTTGATGTGCAGGCTCTTGGCGGTCTCGACGGTGACGGCGGCCTCCACCTCGGCGGTGGCGGCGGTGACCCGGCCGGCGTGCGGGAGGCGTCCGCTGCGTACCGTCGCGTGGTCGGCAAGGCCGTGCTGCGCGGCCAGCGACATCTGCGCCGGCAGCCCGCTCGGCCGGGGCAGCCAACGGTCCGGGACCTCCTGGGGCTTGGTGCGCACCCCGTACGTCGACTGGTCCGGATCCACGACGAGCGGCCGCGGCACGGCCGCACGGACCTTCGCGTACTGCGCGGCGAGCGTGCCGGGGCGCAGCGCCTCCTCGCGCTGCTCCCGTGGCAGGAGCAGGCTGGGCTGCTCGGCCCACACCCCCACGCCGGTGGTCGCGGGCCGAGCCCGCTCGACGGCCCGGCGCAGAGCGGCGTCCTCGTACCGGTCGACCGCCCGCGGGAACGCGGCCGCCAGGCAGGCGGTCAGCGCCACCAGCAGCGCCAGCGCACAGGCGGCACCGGGCGTGGCCTGCAGTCGCGTGCGTACCCAGGGGGCCGGTATCGCGTTGATGTCACTCACCTCGCTGTTCCCGCAACGACGCCGCCGGGTGTCCGCGCCGCATCGCCTGCGCTGCCGTCGCGAGCAGCGGGGTTGCCGCCATGGCCGCCAGCAGTACGGCGACATGCGGCACCGGCAGTTCGACCAGGACTCGCGGCACCGGGCGCGTGGCCTGTGCCGTCAGCAGGATCAGCGGGATCACCGCCCGGCTCAGCACCGTCCCCAGGGCGGTCCCCACCACCAGCGCCAGTGCCACCAGCACGCCCTGCTCGACGGCGATCATGCGGGCCAGTCGGCGGCGGGGGGCGCCCAGGGCCCGTAGCACGGCCAGTTCGGCGCCCCGCTCCCGCAGGGAGCCCGCCGCGCTCACCGCGAAACCGACCGCGGCCAGCGCCGCCGCCACCCCGGCCGCCGCCGCGAACGCCGCCTCCGCGCCCGCGCCGAACGGATCGTCCCGCAGCCGGGCGGCCGTCTCGTCCCGCACCACGACCTGCGCCGGGTCCAGCTCGGGCAGCGCCCGCAGAGCCTTCGCGACCTCAGCCGACTCGCCGGGGCCGGTCCGCAGCCACCACTCCGTGGGCGTGACGCTCGTCCCGTACCGCGCCTGCAACAGCCGGTTCACGGACCGCAGATCGACCAGCAGGGCGCCCCCGCCGGCGTCGCCGGTCGTCGGCAACTCCCGTACCGCACGCACGATCCGCACCGGCACGTTCTCCCCGCCGACCGTCACATCCACCCGCTGCCCGGTGCGCGCGCCCGCCGAGGTGAGGAACCGGTCGGTCGCCACCGCGGCGATCTCGGGCGGCCTCGGCTGTACGACCTGCACCCGCACCGTCAACGACGCGGTGACCCAGGTGTCCTCGGCCGGCACATACCCCGTGCCGTACTCCACCGTGAGCGGCCCCGACGAACTCAGGTGCGGCTTGGTCGGGTTCGTCCTCTCGTCCGGCGAGGAGACCTGCCCGTCAGTGCGCACGGACGCCTTCCAGGAGTGGGGCAGCGGGACCGTCCGCACGGTCCCGTCCACCCTGGTTGCCGTCAACTCGCCCAGTTCCAGGCGCTGTTGCTCGGGCTTCCCGACCGGCTGGGACAGCACCAGCTCCACGCCCGTGAGCGCCAGCGGTCCCTCGGAGACGGGCACGTTGAGCACATGCGCCCGCCCGTCGCCGGGGAGTTCCCCGGCCGGGACCCGGTACGGCGTCCCGTACCGGTCCACCAGCGTGACCGTCACGTCCGCCGCCGTGCCCGACCCGCTCCGGGAGGAGCTGTGCAGGGTCGCCGTCAGCCGCAGCCGGGCGGTGTGCGGGGGCACCTTCGCGCCGGCCGTCGGCGTCTTCGGGCCCAGGGACGCGAGCAGCGGCCGTACCGGCTGAGAGGCCAGATCCCGGCGCATCAGCACCGTGTCCGCCGCCTGCGCGATGTCCAGCGCCAGCAGCGCGGCCGTGCGGTCACCGGACAACGGCAGGTCCACACGGAAGGCCGGGGCGACTTCTTGCACGTGCGGGATCGCCGCGTAGGTCTCCGTGCGCCCGAGGCCGTCCTCCCCGGCGGCCAGGACACGCACCGGGGCGCCCGCCCCGAAGTCCGCCTGGTCGCCCTGCGAGCGGTTCCAGGAGGCGCGCTGCCCGACCGCGAGCATGCCGAGCGCGACGGCCAGGACCAGCAGCAGCACCGGGCCCGCCCCGCGCATCGGGCGGCGGCTCAACTGCCAGCCCGCCAGCGCCGCGGTCAGCCCGCGCCCGCCGGCCGCCCACCGCTCGGCGAGCCGCGCGACCAGGGGCAACAGGCGCAGGGTCAGCACCGTGCCGGCGAGCAGGGCGAGCGCCGGGGCGGCGACGAGAAGGGGGTCGATGCCGAGTGTGCCGGATTTGTCGCCGTCGACGGCGCCCGAGTTCTGCTTGTTGAGCTGCCAGTACGCTACGGCGGCCACGGCCAGCAGGGCGAGGTCGGCGCCGGCGGCTGCTGTGCGGCTGAGAGCTCGGGTGCTTCTGCCGTTCGCCGGGTGCGGCGGGTTCGTGGCTGATCGCGCCCCTGCGGGGCGCAGCCCCGCCTGCAAGGGGCGCGGGGAACGGCGCGACAAGCCACGACGAACCCGCACACGATCGACGGCCCGTCCCGGCCGTCCCCGCGGAGCGCCCGGCAGCGTCACGGCCAGGGCGCAGCCCAGCCCCACAGCCCCCGCCACCCCCCACACCCCGAGCCCCCCGCCAGCAGGCACCTCCAGGCGCAGTCCGATCCGGGCCAGCGGCCCCTGGGCGGCCAGCAGCCGGGTGAGCGGGCCGACCAGCAGTGGTCCGCACAGCACCGCGGGCGCCGCCAGGAACAGGGCCTCCAGGGCGGCCAGCGAGGCGACCCGAGCCCGGGAGGCGCCGCGAGCCCGCAGCAGCCGCACCTCGCCCGCACGCTCGGCGCTCAGCAGCCGGGCCACCAGCAGCAGCGCACAGCAGGCCAGCAGCGCCAACTGCAATGCGACGATCAGCAGCGTCGAACGGGAGACGAGCAGTGAGCGCTCGACGCGGTCGAGGACCTCGGGCAGGGAGGTGCTCGCAGCCGTCGCGCCGCTGAGCACGGGCTGCCTGCGCAGGGCAGCCCCTCCCGCTCCGGCCGCCCTGCGCAGCTCGCCGAGCCGCCCGGTCGTCAGCGTCGAGAAGTCGGCCGACGCCAGCCAGCCGGAGGGCCCGGCGCTCACCTTTCCGCCGCTCAGTACGCCGGGGGCGGCGAGCAGGGGGCCGTACGTCGTGAAGTCGACGGTGGTGACGCCCCGGCCGCGCAGGTCGTCCAGCCGCCAGTAGGGCGCGTCCGCCCGGGCGGGCCGGTACAGGCCGGTGAGCGTGACGTGCACCTTCGGGCCGCCGAGCCGGTCGGTGAGGGTGAGGCGGTCGCCGGGCTTCACGCCGAGGCGCCGGGCGGCGGTCTGCGGGAGGGCCGCTTCGATGCCGGCGCCGGAGTCCGTCCGGGGCGTCCGTCCCGACACGAGCCGCACCTGCGTCGGGTCGAGCGCCGCGACATACGTCAGATCGGGGTTCCCGGACCGTTCGGCCGGCGGCTGCAGCGAGCGCGGGAGTGCGTACGGGCCCGAGCGCACCAGGGTCCGCACGGTCACCGGCAGCCCGTCGAACATCCGCCGCGCCCCCTGCCGTACCGCGTCCTCGGCGGCGGCGCGCCGGTCCGCCGGGACCTCGGCCTTGACGATCAGCGCGGCGTCGGCGGCGTTCTGCGGGTCCCGCAGTGAGTGGCGCAGGGCCGCGTCACCGATCGCGCCCGAGTAGGCGGTGAGGGTCGCGAGGACGGCCGTGGTCAGCAGGACGGTGAGCAGCGCGGCGGCCAGCAGCGGACGGTGCGCACGGGCGCGTAACAGGACGAACCGTGCCACCGCACCGAACGCCGTCACGCCCAACCCCCCGTGGTTGTCCAGACCTCCGGGCGATGTTGTCAGAGAGGGCGAGCCCTCGGTAAGCGCTTGTACGACGGGCGTGACCGGATCGTGATCGGATTCCGGCGTCGTACGACCGGAATGCGCACGTCATGCGGTCGGGGTCAGTCCGGGGTGTTCACCATCGAGGCCGCGGCGTACGTCATGTACTTCCACAGCTGCTGCTCGTGCTCCTCGGAGAGGCCCAGCTCGTCGACGGCGTCCCGCATGTGCCGCAGCCAGGCGTCGTGGGCCTCGCGGTTCACGGTGAAGGGGGCGTGGCGCATGCGCAGCCGGGGGTGGCCGCGGTTGTCGCTGTACGTCGTCGGGCCGCCCCAGTACTGGATCAGGAACAGCGTGAGGCGCTCCTCGGCCGGGCCGAGGTCCTCCTCGGGGTACATCGGCCGCAGCACCGGGTCCTCGGCCACACCCTCGTAGAAACGGTGGACGAGGCGGCGGAAGGTCTCCTCCCCGCCGACCTGCTCGTAGAAGGTCTGCTCCTGAAGCGTGCCGCGCCGAATCTCATTCACGCTCCCCATGCTCTCAGACCGCTCGGCGGAGGACTTGAGGCTTAGGTCCCCGCCCCGCACCCAGGAAGCGGACATTCCGGATGTGGCGGCTTCGGTACTCGCCTCGCGCTCCCTCCCGCAGCACAGTGGACCTATGGGCGCAGCTGCTCTCGACAGGGAACTGGACGACCTCGCGGCCACCGCGCGGGCGGAACTCGTGCGGGAGATCGAGGCGAGCGGGGCCTGGGACGAGGACCCGGTGTGGCGGGAGGCGTTCGAGGCGGTCCCGCGCCATCTGTTCGTGCCGTACTACTACGTCGGCGTCGTCGGCGGCTATGAGCGACGTTGGGGCGAGAGCCCCGATCCGCGGACGCGCGAGCGGTGGCTGCGCGGGGCCTACGAGGACGCCCCGCTGGCCACGCGGCTGCGCGACGGCGAGCTGCTCTCCTCCAGCAGCCAGCCCTCGCTGATGGCGAGGATGCTGGCCGAGCTGGGGGTCGAGGACGGCAACCGGGTCCTGGAGATCGGCGCGGGCACCGGCTACAACGCGGCCCTGCTGGCCCACCGGCTCGGCGACGACCTGGTCACCACCGTCGATCTGGAGCCGGAGATCACCGAGTCGGCCCGGCAGCACCTGGCCGCCGCCGGCCACCACCCGGCCGTCGTCACCGGCGACGGCGCCCGCGGAGTCCCCGAGCGCGGCCCCTTCGACCGGATCATCGCCACCTGCGCCCTGACCTCGATCCCGCGTGCCTGGCTCGCCCAGTGCAACCCGGGCGCCCGCATCCTGGCCCCGTTCGCCACCGGCCTGATCGCCCTGACGGTCCGGGACCCCGCCCACGCCGAGGGCCGCTTCCTGCACACCCCCGCCTACTTCGTCCCCCTGCGCGGCGAGACCCGCCCCGACCAGGAGTCACACCAACTCGGCACGATCCCCCGCCGCGCCAGGAACCACGACCTGTTCCGGTTCCTACTGGCTCTGACCCGTGACACCCTCGCCCCCCAGGAGGCCTTCGCCGTATGGGAGCGCGAGGAACAGCCTGAGCGCCGGCGCTATGGCATCACCATCAGCACAGACCGAGCATGGGCATGGCTGGACGACCCGAAGGGACCGTACATCTGGCCCCTCCGGTGAGTCAGCCGCCCGTAAGGGGCGCGGGGCTGCATCCATGTGCGGCTCCGCCGCGCGGGCGCGATCAACCACAACGGCGCCGCACCCTACAACGGCGCCCAGCTACCCGCGGCGAATAGTGATCGTCGTCCACGCACCCACGTGCACCCGATCCCCGTCCCGCAACGGCACCGGCACAAAGGGCTGAATCGGCTCGTCAGAGCCGTTGACCGTCGTGCCGTTCGTCGAGTTCTGGTCCACGACCGCCCAACTGCCGTCCGGCTGCTGCACCAGCACCGCATGCTGGTGCGAGACGCCCGGGTCCTCCGGCGGCACCGCCAGGTCGATGTCGGGGGTGTCGCCGGTGGAGTGCCGGCGGCGGCCGATGGTGATCTGGTTGCCGCTGAGGGTGCGCTGCTGCTCCGGCGAGTACGCGGGCAGGTTGAGGCCCGCGGCCTCGGGGCCTGAGCGCTGCATCATCGCCATGAAGTACTCGCGGTCGGGACCGATGGTCGCCGTCCAGGTCACCGGCCCGCCCTGCGTCTGCGGGAAGCCCTGGCCGGGCGGGGGTGCCTGGGCCGGGCCGGGCTGCGGATAGCCGTAGCCACCGCCCTGGGCCGGGCCACCGGGGGCACCGGGGCCGGGGCCGCCGGACGGCGGGGAGATCACCCAGTCGTCGTCACCGCCGCCGAAGGACGGACCGCCCTGCTGCGGCGGACGTCCCGTCTCCTGCGGGAAGCGGGGCGGCGCCGGCGGACCCGGCTGCTGGAACGCCTGCGGGGCGCCACCGGGGCCGCCGTGCGGTGTGGGACCGGGCGGCGGCGGGACCGGACGCGAGGGGTCGGGGCCGAAGCCGGACCGGTCGGCGAACGGGCTCGGCGGACCGGGAGGCTCGGTGCCGAAGGGGCTCGGCGGCGGGCCCGAGGGCTCGTTGCCGAACGGGCTCGGCGGGATCGGCTCCGCCGGGCGGTTCACCTGGGACGGGCGCGAGCCCTGGTACTCGTACGAGTCGCCGCCGCCGTACGACGGTCCGGGCTGCTGCTGGAAGGGGCCGCCGGGGCCGGGCGCCGGCCGGGGCGGGGCGGCGGGGGTGTACGAGGTCGCGGTGTTCGTCAGGAAGTTCCACCGGCACTCCTCGCAGAACGGCGCACCGCCCTCACGGGGGGTACGGCACTGCGGGCAGAGCTCCGGCTCGTGGTCCGGCACCGCGGACAGCGGACGGCCGCCGGGCTGAGGGCCCTGACCGGGCGGCGGGAAGCCGTAGCCGCCGCCGGGCGGGGGCGGCGGGGGAGGGGGCGGAGGCACGGCACCGGCCATGCGGTGACCGCAGACCTCGCACCAGTCGTCGGAACCCGACTGGTGTCCGTTCGGGCAGGTCGGCATGTCGGCGCTTCCCCCTTTCCTTCAGGGTCCTCTTCGGTCCTGTGATGTGTACGGCGACGTGACGTCCGGTGTCACTTCTTTACACGAACAGTCTTTGTCGACCGTGTCTCGAGAGTCATCTCGTCGGCCTCCTCGACCTTCGCCTTCAGTCGCACAGTACCTGTCGCGGCATCGACCACGTCCACCACCTTCGCAAGCAGTTTCGCAGTATCCGCGTTTCCGGAGGCGCTGGCGAGCTGAACGGCTCGGCCCAGTTTGGCCGTTGCTCCATCCATATCGCCCGCTTTGCGAAGATCAAGCCCTTGTTGGATGGCCTGTGCCAGTTCGGCCTGCCCGGTGTAGTGGGCGACCTGCGGGTTGATCGAGGTGGAAGCCGCCATGTCGTCGGTCCACACGGCCCTGACCAGGCCCTGGGCGCCCAGGTTCTGTGCGCTGCCGTCGGGCTGCGGGACCACCAGGGAGACCCGGGCGGCCAGCATCTCCTGGCCGAGGCCCGCGGCCGGGACCTCGACGCATACGTGGTAGTCACGGGACTCGTCGCCCCAGGAGCCGGTGGGGTAGTCCCCGGCGCGCGGGCCGGCCTCGGTGCGGCGGTCGGTCAACTCCTCGACCGTGGGGGCAACCTGCTTGACGAACTTGATGGCGGTACCGACCGGCGTCCACAGCCGCAGAGCGACGTCTGCGACCTCCTTGCCCATCGCCTTCTCCATCATCTGCGTGAAGTCGGCGGCGAGGGCGGCCGGGTCGGCGACGATGTCGGCGGTGCCGAGCAGCGCAGAGGCGATCCCTGTGACTTCTTTCACTTCCCAGTCGGTGCCCACGCCACGTGCGTCACAGGTGAACCGTCCGGCGCAGGACTCCAGGGCGGCCTTGAGGTCCTCGGGCGACTCGTGCTCGTTGCGGCCGTCGGTGAGCAGGATGCCGTGCCGGATGGCGACCTCCTCCGAGGAGAGCAGCCGGTCGGCGAGCTTCAGCCAGGTGCCGATGGCCGTGCCGCCGCCCGCGCTCAGCTTGCGCAGGGCCTCCTTGGCCTGGCCGCGGGTGGTGGCGTCGGCGACCGCGAGGCGCCCGCCGCCCGGGTAGACCTCCTTGGCGACGTGCGTGCCGCCGATCACCGCGAAGTGCACTCCGTCGCGCAGGGTGTCGATCGCGGCGGCCGTCGCGTCACGGGCGTTGCGCATCTTGGTCGGCGGGTAGTCCATCGACCCGGAGCAGTCGACCATGATCGCCACCCCGGCCGACGGGCCGCCCCCCGGTGCGTAGAGATGGGGCGCGGCGACCGCGCTGCCGACCGTGCCGCCGCCGGTGGCGGTGACCGTGACGATGGCGTTGACCTCGCGACCGCCCTCCGGCAGGTACTCGTTCTGGTACACGTCCATCGAGAACTGCGGCACGCTGGACTTCGAGAAATTGGCCATGCCTACTCAAATCCCCCTCGAAAACCCCGCGTTCGCGGGGCGACGACTGTATGCGGACCGGTCCCCTCCGGTCCGCCGAGGCACCCCCGTGTACGGCCTCAGGCCGATCCTGCCCCCTGAGGCACGGCCGGGAACGGCACGACGGCCACTGTTACGTTGTCGTGGCCCCCGCCGTCCAGGGCGTGACCGACCAGCACACGGGCGCTGTGCAGCGGACGTACGGCGGCATCCGGCGGCACGACCTCGGCCATCTCCTCGGCCGCTTCCGCGTAGTTCCACAGTCCGTCCGTGCACACCACCACTACACCCGGCCGGTCCGGCTTGAAGGAAGCGGTGTGCGGCTCCAGTTCGTAGGCGTCCGCGCCGAGCCAGCCGGTGATCGCGTGGGCGCGCTCGTCGGCGTACGCCTCAGCCTCGCTCATCAGGCCCGCGGAGACCATCTGCGCGGCCCACGAGTCGTCCTCGGTGAGCCGTGCCGGGGCCGAACTGCGGTCCACCGGCACCCAGTAGGCGCGGCTGTCGCCGACCCAGCCGACGACCAGCAGCCCGGACGTCACGATCGCGCCGACGATCGTGCAGGCCGGCGCGTTCTGGTGCGGGGAGTGCTCGCGGGCGGTGGCGGGTTCGTCGGCCAGGGCGTTGACCGCGTGCGAGGCGGCCACGATCGCGTCGTGCATGGCCTGCTGCGGGTGCGTGCCGCGCGGCAGGGCGGTGAGCAGCGCGTCGTTCGCGGCGCGGGCGGCGGCGAGCGAGGCGTCGTCGGGCCGGGTCGCCGAGGAGACGCCGTCGCAGACGATCGCCACGGACGCGGGGGCGCCGTCGGGCAGGGTGGCGGTGCCGATGCCGAACGCGTCCTCGTTGCGGTGGTGGCGCAGTCCGCGGTCGCTGACGGCGGCCACCGGGCCGGACTCCTGCTCCATGTGGTCGCGCTCCCGGGGCTGGGCGTGCCCGCAGTTCTCGCAGTAGCCGTCGTCGTCGACGCGGCCCGCACGGCAGGCCACGCACAGCTTGGCCTCCTCGGCGGGCGCGGCGAGCGAGGCCACGCGCGGGTCCGGGGCCTGCAGCGGGTACTCGTCGGGCACCGGCGGCCGGTCGAAGCGCACTCCGGAGGCCGGGGAGACCGGCGATCCCGTGGGCTGCTCCGGCGGCAGCGGGGAGCCGCCCGAGTCCGTCCCGTGCAGGTCCGTCGGCAGATGGGTCGCCGCCGGGGTGTCCGAGCCGCCCGGAGTGGCGGCGACGGGCCAGGCCGCACCGCCGCCTTCGCCCGGCTGCACCTCCGAGCCGTTCAGGGCGATCGTCGGATGGTCGTCCGGCCGTGCGGGCACGACGGACAGGTCGTATCCGCACGCACCGCAGAAACGGTCACCCGACTCGAGCGGCCACTCGCAGCTCGGGCAGTTCGACAGGGCGGCCTGCTGGGGCATCTGCGACATCAACTACACCCACGTCCGGGGGCGGTAACGGTTGGCACGTTCCACCAGGTCGATCCTCTCCTCGCCGCCTCGCGCCAGCCGGGCCAGCGTGCGGTACGAACGCTCCAGGCCGAAGCGGAGTCCCCGCTCGTCCAGGTCGCTGCCGAGCAGCACGCGCTGCGCGGCGGGAGCAACCACCTGGCCACCGGAGAGTATCCAGTCCAGCGCGCAGCCGAGGACTTCGGCGGACAACTGCTCCCGGCGCGCCGGATCCAGACCGTACGCGTCCAGCGCCTCGACCTGCCCGGCGGCGGCTTTGAGGTCCTCGAGGAACGGTACGTCGGAAGCGGCCGCCGTGCGCCCGCGCAGCCGCGCCCGTACGGCCGCCACCCGCGCGGCCGTGTAGTGGATCGAGGACTCCGGCACCGACTCCAGCGTCCGTACGGCACTGCGCCGGTCCCCGGTCGCGAGCTGCACGCGGGCCAGGCCGAACGCGGCGCTCACATAGCTGGGGTCGGTCGTCCAGACCAGCCGGTAGTACTCGGCGGCGTTGTCCAGCTGGCCCAGCAGCTCCGCACACAGCCCGAGCGCTAGCTTCGGCGCGGTTTCGCCGGGGAACGCGTCGTAGATCGCGTCGAAGGCGAGCGCGGCGCCCTCCTCGTCGCCGGTCACCAGCGCGGCCACGCCCCGGTACCAGACGACCCGCCAGTCGTCGGGCCGCTCGGTCTCCAGCGTCTGCAGGGCGTTGAGTGCGGTGGCCGAGTCGCCGTTCTCCAGCCAGGCGCGGATCTGCCTCAGCCGGGTCTCGACCGAGGCCGCAGGAGCCGCGGCGAGCGCCCCGAGCAGCTCGGCCGGCGCGGTCGTCATCAGGCCCGCCAGGAAACCCGCGTTCGGGTCGGAGGGGTCGACGCGGGGGACGGGCAGGGCGAGGGCCGCGGTGGGGGAGTTGACATGCTTGACCAGGGCCGCCGTGCCGTTCGCGGACGCGGGGAGCTGCGGCTGCTGCCCCTTCCGCGGCTGCACCGCCCGCGCCCCGAGCCGTGAGACGTCGCCCTCCAGCTTCGGGAACAACTCCGTGTCGGTGACCTTAAGTTCGGGTCCGAACAGCGTCGACAGCGCGGGCCGCGCCCGCCCCGTCTGCAGCGACACCACCTCGCGCAGCACGCCCGTCAGCTGCTCCGCCATCTCCTGCGCGGAGGCGAATCTGCGGGCGGGGTCGGGGTCGGTGGCGCGGACCAGGAGTCGGTAGAAGGACTCGTACTCGCGGAAGACCTCGATGTTGTCGGGGTCGGGCAGGGAGTCCACGAAGACGTTCGTGTAGCCCTGGAAGTCGAAGGACAGGACGGCCAGCGTGCGCGCCACCGTGTACAGGTCGCTCGCCACCGACGGGCCGACGTCGGCGACCTCCGGCGCCTGGTAGCCCACCGTGCCGTAGATGGCCGACTCCTCGTCGTCCATCCTGCGCACCGCGCCCATGTCGATCAGCTTGAGCTGGTCCTCGGTCTGGATCGCGTTGTCGACCTTGAAGTCGCAGTACAGCAGGTTGCGGCTGTGCAGATGGCCGAGCGCTTCGAGCGCCTCGATGCCGTACGCGCACGCCTGCTCCACCGGCAGCGGATCCCGCCTGCCGTCCGGGGTGCGGCGGCCGTTGGCGATCTCCTTCAGGGACTTGCCGCCGACGTACTCCATGACGATGTAGCCGTCGAGCGAACCGGTGCGCTGGTCGAGGTGCTCCACGAAGTTGTAGATCCGCACGATGTTGGAGTGCTCGATCTCGGCCAGGAAGCGCCGCTCGGAGATCGCCGCCGCCATCGCGTCCTGGTCGCCGGTGTCCAGCAGGCCTTTGAGGACCACCCAGCGGTCGGAGACCGCCTTGTCCACGGCGAGGTAGACCCAGCCGAGGCCGCCGTGCGCCAGACAGCCCACGACCTCGTACTGGCCGTGCACCACATCGCCGGCCTTCAGCTTCGGTACGAAGGAGTACGGGTTGCCGCACTTGGTGCAGAAGCCCTCGGTGCGGCCCGCGCGGTCACCGCGCGAGCGGCCCACCGGCGCCCCGCAGTCCGAGCGCGAGCAGAACCGCTTGCGCTCGGGCACCTCCGGATTCTCCAGCACCATCGCACGCGGATCGGGCCGCGGCACGTCCGGCACCTGCACCAGGCCCACGCCCAGCCGGCCGCGGGATCCGGTGCCGGTGCCGGAACCGGAGCTGCGCACCGACACCGAACGGCCCGTGGACTTCCCCGACAAGGAGCGCGAGAGCCGCCCCGACACCGAGCGCCGCGATTTCGACGACTGCGAGGAGGTACGCGAGCTGCCCCGGCCGCCGGCCCGCGAACTGCCGCTGTCCTGCGAGCCCTTGCCGCCGCCGGTGATGCCGGTGGCCGGCGAGTTCACCATGCCCTTCGCCGACACGACCGGCGCGAGACCGCAGGTGTCGCAGTACAGCTCGCCGCCGCCCACGTCCTCGTACGTGCCCTCGCAGTCCGGTCGTTGGCAGGTCTGCTGTGCCTCACTCATGACGACGCGTACCCCCCTTTGTCGCTCATGCTCCGGGCTCCCTGCGGTCCTGCGGGCCGCCCTGCGGCGGCACGCGCGGGGCGCCCAGCACTTCGGCGGCCGCCTGCTGGTAGCGCAGCACGGCCTGTTCGGCGACGCGCAGATCGCAGGGTGCGCTCCACAGCATGCGGCGCGCCGCGTCGTACCGCTCGATCAGGAACGGGTCCTCGGCGTATCCGAGCCGGGCCACCTTCGCCTTGTACGCGTCGAGACGGCCGCGCAGTTCGGCGCGGACCGCCAAGGGCGCGGTGACCGCGGTCAACGACTCGCGGGCGCGCAGCAGTTCGTCCTCCGCCTTCTGCTCCAGGGACTCCAGGAGCGGGGACAGACGGTGCCACTGGGCGTGTCTGCGGTACTCGGCGGCCGTCGCCAGCTGCTCCTGCAGCACGGTCGGCGGACCGCTGACGACCGGCACCTCCGTGGCGGCGATCTTCGCGAGGACCTCCCCGCGCGCGTTGCGTGCCTCCGCGAGCGTGCGGTCCGCCCGGCTGAGCACGTCCCGCAGCTTCACCAGCCGCTGCTCCGCGTCCTGCCGGACGGTGAGCACGGCGTCGATCTCCCGGCGCACCTCCTCCAGGGCGCGCGCCTCCCGGTCGTACACCGTGGTGTCCGGCCGGCCGCCGCCCGGCGCCGAACTCCCCTGAGCGGGGATCCAGTACGCGAGCGGGTCGGAGATCACCTGCTCGCGCAGGGTGGTCAGGGTGCGGGTGATGCGCTCCAGGTCGTCACCGGAAGGGTGCTCGCCGGGGCGCACCCCGACGGAGTGGGCGAGCGTTCGGGTGCGCTGGAGCTCCGCGGCCAGTAAATCGATCCGGGCGGGCAGCGCCGACCAGACCGCGTCGGCCGCGACCACCATGTCCAGGCTCGACGCGTACAGCTCGTTCATCAGGTCGACCAGGGCGGCCAGGGAGTACTGCCGGCTGAGCTTGCCCGGGGCGGACAGCAGCGTCGGCGCGTTCGCCGTGGCCATCGCCGAGCCCGCGACCGTGACGGACTCGCCGCGCAGCAGCTCCGTCAGCTCCACCAGGTCCTCGCGGCTGGACCAGCGGCGCCGCGAGCGGATCTCCCGGGCGGAGCGCAACGCGTCCGTGTACGCGTCGAAGTAGGCCCACAGCAGCGTGATCGACGCCTCCGCGGCGGCCCACCGCTCCTTGGTGATGCCCGTCAGCTCGGCGCCCTCGAGGAGTCTGCGGCCCGCGTGGTCCTGGAGGGCGAGGAGCGAGGTCTCGATCGCCTCGTGCTCCGCGCCGAGCCGCGCCAGCGCACGGTCCACCTCGTCCCGGTCCATCACCGGCCCGGCGGGGTCCGTGACGCCCATCGATCACCTCTCGCTGCTGTCGTGTTCCGTCGTGGTTCCGTCGTGTGCTGCCGTACGTCGGTCAGTCGATGATCGGTCACTTGTAGTGGGCTTCGGGAGGGGTCGCCGACGCCGACTTCTCGCCGCCCTGATCCATGGTCGGATGCAGCCACTTCCCGTACGAGGCCGCCCAGTCGCCGTCCTTGATGTAGTTCTGCAGGGTCCGGTTGACCTGGCGTATCAGATCCTGGGAGCCCAGCTTCATCGCCACGCCGTAGTACTCGTCGGTGAACAGGCCCCCCTTCAGCTGCACCGTCGGGTCCTGTGCGGCCTGGCTCGCGGCGAGCGCGCCGTCCGTGACCACCGCGTCGACCTCGCCGAGCTGCAACTTCACCAGGCAGTCGAGCTGGTTGGGGACCACCGTCCCGATGTCCGCGCCGGTGGGCAGGGTGCCCTTCGCCTTGTCGCCCTGCAGTCGCTCCAGGGCGGTCGAACTGTCCGCCGAGCAGATCCTCTTGTGGGCGAGGGTGTTGTTGTATCCCGTGATCGCCGAGGTCCGCGGGGCGAGGACCTGCTGTCCGGTCCTGAAGTAGGGCGCTGAGAACGCGACTTGCTTGATCCGGTCGCAGTTGATCGTCATGGTGCGCACCACCATGTCGACCTCGTCGTCCTGAATCGCCTTGATCCGGCGGCTGGTCGGGATGGCCTTGAAGGAGACCGCGTCCGGGTCGCCCAGGATGTCCTTGGCGATCTGGTGGACGAGGTCGATGTCGAAGCCCTCCGGCGCGCCGGAGGTGTTGTTCGGGTTGAGATAGCCCCAGCGGTAGCTGTTGGTGTCGATGCCGACGATCAGACGGCGGTCCTTGCGGGCCTTGATCCGGTCGATGACCGGTGTGCTGCCGTCACCGCCCGACGGCGACAGGCTGCCGTCCTGCGGGTTGTCGCACGTGGTCGCCGCCCTGGCCTGCAGGCCCTGGGCGACCCCCGGGCCGCCGCTGCCCGCGGCGTCGTCCGTGCCGCTCGACTGGGTCAGGGGCAAAAGCAGCGCGAACGCCAGCGCCAGGGCGCACAGGGCGGCCATCGCGCCGACCCCGCCCCAGCCCCTCAGGCCGGTCCGCAGACGTTGTGCCAGACGCCGTGCATCCATCGTCACGCCCCCTCTCACCGGTACTCCGACAGCCTGCGCCCGATGCCGACGACCGCGCCGGCCGCACCCAGCACCGCGAGGACCGCGGCCCCGTACGGCAGGCCCGTCAGCGCGTCCCGGCCGTCGCCCGCGGCCTGCTTGAACTCGGCCTGCTCATGGGCGAGTGCCGTCTCCAGAGCGAGGTCCACATTGTCGAAGCACACGCTCGTCGGGTCCTTGCCCACGCCGATGACCTTGTCCCGGGCCTGCTGGTACTCGCCCTTGTCGTTCAGGCCCTGCGCGACCCCGTGCCGCTCCTTCCACGCCTTCATGTAGCCGTTCGCGTCCTGTACGGGCTTGCGGCCCGCCGAGTCGTCCGCGAGTCCGTCGGCCTTGGTCAGTGACGCCGCCAGCTCGCCGATCTGCTCGTCGTACCCCGCGGCGTAGGCGTCCACCGGGTTGCCGCCCACGACCTTGGTGTCCGCGCCGCGGCGGATCAGGCTGAGGTTCTCGTCGCTGCGGGCCGTCAGGGAGGCGATACGGGCGTCGTGCAGCACGTTCAGCGAACGGACGCCGTGGTTGTACGAGGCGTTCAGCCCAGAGCGGGCGACCGTGTGGCCGACGACCAGCCACAGCAGCACCACCACGGACGCGGCGGAGGCGGTGACCAGACCGTGGTTCAACACCCGGTTGGTGCGCAGGTAGTTGCGGCGCTGCGCCCAGGCCAGCCCGCCGAGGGCGAGCAGACCGAGGCCGATCGCCGCCCACGGGAACGACTTCGCGTCCGCGTAGTCGGAGCTCAGCCGCTGGTTCTCCTTCTGGTACAGGGCCTCGGCCTTCGGCAGCATCTGCTGCTGCATCTGCTCGTTCGCCGCCCGCAGATAGGCGCTGCCGACCGGGTAGCCCTGCCGGTTGTTGGCCCGGGCCGTCTCGACCAGGCCCTTGTACTGGGGCAGCAGCTTGTTGAGCTCGGCGATGGTCTTCGCCGAATCGGATCCCGGATCCGAGCTGGAGGCGGCCGTGACCAGCTTCTCCGCGGCCGTCCGGATGCCGTCCTCGTACCGCTGCCGCGTCTCGGGCTTCTCCTGCGGGCCCGCGAGATAGCCGCTGGCCGCCGCCGTGTTGGCGTCGGCGAGCGAGCGGTAGATGTCGGCCGCGTCGGAGCTGAGCGGCTGGCTGCGGGTGAGCACGTCCTCTGCGGCCGTCGACCGGGCCGTCATCTGCCAGGCGGCGACCGCACCGAACGCGACGACGAGCAGGGCGAGCAGCGCACCGATGATGCGCAGCCGCCCGGGCTCCGTGGTCGCGGCCTCGCGCAGCCGGTCGACGCCCTCCGCGAAGGCCGTACGACGTGCGGAGACGGCGTCGGGAACGGCTGCCGGGCCCGTCGGGGTGGGGGGAACGGGCCGGCCCGGCTGAGGCGGTACGGACGGCATCGTGGGCACGGCGGTGCCCGGTCTTGCCGCACTGCTCTTCGGCGGGTGTGTCACTTTTGACCTCCCCCATGGTCATCCGTCACAGCAAGTATCGCCGCCAGGACTGACATCCGCACGGGGTGCCCGCCGGCGGCTTGCAGGATCCCGCACGACCCCTGCCCAGGAACACGTTTGGGGAATCAGTTCGGTTCCGTCCTGGGGGCTGCCCTCGGTGGGACGTTCAGGGCTCGAAGTACGCCCGCACCCGCTCGTGCACCTCCGTCTCCGCGCCCACCCTGTCCAGGCCCAGCAGCGCTGCCCCCAGCACCGGGCTCGCCGTCACCACCCGGGGCACCGCCTTCGGGGCGCGGACCGTGAGCAAGTCGCGTACGCCGTCGGCCAGTTGGGGGTGCTGGGCGGCAAGCACGCCGCCGCCCAGGAGAACGGGGGTCTCCTCCTCCAGGAGGTCGAGGCGGGTCAGGGCCACCGTGGCCATGGTCACCACCTCGTCGGCCAGGCGGTCCACGATCGCGCGGGCGACCGGGTCGCCGCCCGCCGCCGTGGCGAAGAGGACCGGGGTCAGTTCATGGCGGCGGGCCGTCGGTACCTGC
Source organism: Streptomyces longisporus (assembly GCF_039532765.1). Classification (NCBI taxonomy): domain Bacteria; kingdom Bacillati; phylum Actinomycetota; class Actinomycetes; order Kitasatosporales; family Streptomycetaceae; genus Streptomyces; species Streptomyces longisporus. Next base: position 270,802 of record NZ_BAAASG010000011.1, on the reverse strand, counting down.
TCCCGGTGGAGGGCCTCGATGAGGGCGAGCATGGTGTCGTGTCCGAAGTGGGCCGGGAGGGTGCGCGCGAGGGCGGTGGGCTCGCCGCGGCCGTCCTCCGCCCGTGCCGCGTGCCACAGGGCCTCCTCGGCGAGGCCCCAGCCGCCGCCCCAGTCGCCGGAGATGCGGCCGAGCGCGGGGAAGCGGGCGGTGCGGCCGTCGGGGCGCATGCCGACGCAGTTGATGCCGGCGCCGCAGACGACGGCGACCCCCCGGGGCTCGGTGACGCCCGCGCGCAGGATGGCGAAGGTGTCGTTGCGGACCTCCACGCCCACGCCCCACGCGCGCGCGTGCAGCGCGGCCGCCAGCTGCTCCTCCTCGAAGGGGAAGTCGGCGTTGGCGAGACAGGCGGAGACATGGTCCACCGAGCTCACCGAGGCCGCGGCGAAGGCCCGTTCCACCGCCTCGGCGACCTTGTCGACAGCCGCCTCCACGCCCACCACGGGCGGCCGGAACCCGCCGCCGCGGGCCGTGGCGAGGACGGTTCCGTCCGCCGCCACGACCGCGACGTCGGTCTTGCTGTTGCCCGCGTCGACGGCGAGGACACGTGCGGTCATGCCCACGCGAGATGCTCCCGGTTGTGTGCGATCAGTCGGTCGGTGAGGGCTTCCGCGTACTCGTACTGGCCGATGAGGGGGTGGGCGAGGAGGGCCTTGAACACCCGGTCGCGGCCGCCGCGCAGCGCCGCCTCCAGGGCCAGGTCCTCGTACGCCGTCACGTTCGCCATCAGGCCCGCGTACAGCGGGTCGACGGGCGGTACCGGCAGCGGGAGCGGCCCCTTCGGGCCCACCGCCGCCTGCACCTCGATCACGGCGTCGTCCGGCAGGAACGGCAGCGTCCCCCGGTTGAGGGTGTTCACCACCTGGTACGGGCTGCCGGCCGAGCCCAGCAGGGCGGCCGCCAGGTCCACCGCCGCCTCCGAGTAGTAGGCGCCGCCGCGCTTGGCGAGCAGTTCCGGCTTCTCGTCGAGGGCCGGATCGCCGTACATCTTGAGCAGGTTCCGTTCCATCTCGGCGACTTCGGCGGCACGGGAGGGCTTGGTGCGCAGTTCGCGTACCACCTCGTCGTGTGCGTAGAAGTAGCGCAGGTAGTACGACGGGACGACGCCCAGGCGGTCGAGCAGGACCCGCGGCAGCCGCAGGTCCGCGGCGATCGCGTCGCCGTGTTCGGCGAGCAGCTTGGGCAGGACGTTCTCGCCCTCGGGGCCGCCCAGGCGTACCCCGGTCTCCCAGGTGAGGTGGTTGAGGCCCACGTGGTCGAGGTGGACGTCGGCCGGTGCGACTCCGAGCCGCTCCGCGAACTTCCGCTGGAAGCCGATCGCCACGTTGCACAGGCCGACCGCCTTGTGGCCCGCCTGCAGCAACGCGCGCGTGACGATGCCGACCGGGTTGGTGAAGTCGACGATCCAGGCGCCCGGGTTGGTGCGGCGGACGCGTTCCGCGATGTCGAGGACCACGGGGACCGTGCGCAGCGCCTTGGCCAGGCCGCCCGCGCCGGTGGTCTCCTGGCCGACGCAGCCGCACTCCAGCGGCCAGGTCTCGTCCTGCTCGCGGGCCGCCTGCCCGCCCACGCGCAGTTGCAGCAGCACGGCGTCGGCCCCGTCCACGCCGGCGTCCAGGTCGTCGGTCGTCACGATCCGGCCGTCGTGGCCCTGTTTGGCGAAGATCCGGCGGGCCAGCCCGCCCACCAGCTCCAGGCGTTCGGGCGCCGGGTCGACGAGGACCAGTTCCTCGACGGGCAGGGTGTCGCGCAGCCGGGCGAAGCCGTCGATGAGTTCGGGGGTGTAGGTCGAGCCTCCGCCGACCACGGTGAGTTTCATGAACGGTTAACCCTTCACTCCGGTCAGCGTGACGCCCTCTACGAACGCCTTCTGGGCGAAGAAGAACACGAGGATCACGGGGGCCATGACCAGCACGGTCGCGGCCATGGTGAGGTTCCAGTCGGTGTGGTGCGCGCCCTTGAAGGACTCCAGGCCGTAACTGAGGGTCCAGGCGGCCGGGTTCTCCGAGGCGTAGATCTGGGGGCCGAAGTAGTCGTTCCAGGCGTTGAAGAACTGGAAGAGGGCCACCGCGGCGATGCCGGGCTTCGCCATCGGGAGGACGACTCTCAGCAGGGTGCGCAGGTCTCCGCAGCCGTCCACCTTCGCCGCGTCCAAATACTCGTTGGGGATCGTCATCAGGAATTGGCGGAGGAGGAAGATCGAGAACGCGTCCCCGAATGCGAGCGGGATGATCAGCGGCCACAGGGTGCCGGACAGATCCAGCTGCTTTGCCCAGAACAGGTACATCGGGATGACCACCACCTGGGGCGGCAGCATCATCATCGAGATCACCAGCATCAGGGAGAGGTTGCGGCCCCGGAAGCGGAACTTGGCCAGTGCATACGCCACGGGGATCGAGGACAGGACCACGAGGACCGTGCCCGCGCCGGCGTAGATCAGGGTGTTCTTCCACCAGGTCAGAAAGCCCGGGGTGTCGAAGACCTTGCGGTAGTTGGCCCACTCCCAGGTGTGCGGGATCAGGTCCCGGCTGAGGGCCTGGTCGTCGCTCATGAGGGAGGTCAGGAAGACGAAGACGAAGGGGAGGGTGAAGAACAGGGCCGCGGCGATGCCGAGGGAGTGGATGGCTATCCATTCCAGGAGTGCCTTGCGGCGGGCCGTGCGTTCGGCGGGGGAGGCCGGGGTCTTCAACTCCACCGGCCGGTCCAGTACTTGGGTCATCTGTCAGTCACCTGCCTGGATGAGTCCGCCGCGGCGCCGCATCAGGAACGCGGTGAAGGCCATGGAGAGGGCGAACAGGACGAGGGCGACCACACAGGCCGAGCCGTAGTCGAAGCGCTGGAAGCCCAGGTTGTAGACGAGTTGGGGAAGGGTGAGCGTCGACTTCTCGGGGTAGCCGGGCTCGAACATGGTGCCCGCGCCCTGGATCACGCCCGAGGCGACCTTTCCGGCGACCAGCGGCTGGGTGTAGCACTGCATCGCCGCGATCACCCCGGTGACCACCGCGAACATGATGATCGGCGAGATGTTGGGGATCGTCACGAACCGGAACCGCTGCCACGCCGAGGCCCCGTCCAGTTCGGCGGCCTCGTACTGCTCCTTCGGCACGTCGAGCAGCGCGGCCATGAAGATGACCATCAGGTCGCCCACGCCCCACAGGAAGAGGAGAGTGAGGGCCGGCTTGGACCAGTTCGGGTCGTTGAACCAGCCCGGGGCCGGGATGCCGATCTTCTCCAGGATCGAGTTGACCGGGCCGGTACCGGGGTTGAGGAGGAAGGCGAAGGCCATGGTGGCCGCCACTGGCGGGGCCAGGTAGGGCAGGTAGAACAGGGTGCGGAAGACACCCGTACCGGTCTTGATCTTCGTGATGAGGAGACCGATGCCCAGTCCGAAGAGGACTCGCAGGGTCACCGTGACCACCACCAGCCACAGGGTGTTGCGCAGGGCCGGCCAGAAGTAGGGGTAGTGCTCGAAGACGTACGTCCAGTTCTTCGTTCCGCTCCACGTCGGCGGTTTGAAGCCGTCGTAGTGCATGAAGGAGAAATAGACCGTCGAGATCAGCGGATACGCGAAGAAGACCGCGAAGCCGATCAACCAGGGCGACATGAAGGCGAGAGTACGAAGCGCCGACCTGCGGCGCTTCGACGCCAGGGTGATGGTGCTCATCGTGGGAACTACTTCGCCTGCGCGATGTCCGTGTCGATCTGCGCGGCCGTCTTCTTCAGGCCCGCCTTGAGGTCGGTGACCTTTCCGCTCTCGTAGTCGTAACCGAAGTTCTGGATCGTCGTGAGATACACGCCGCCGTTGACGGAGGCCGGGGAGGTGGTCGAGTCCGGGTTCGCGGCGATGTCCAGGAACGTCTTGAAGCGCGGGTCGTACTTCAGCTTCGGGGACTTCAGGGCGGCCAGCGTCGAGGGCACGTTGTGGATGGCGTTGGAGAAGTCCACCACCGCGTCCGTGTCCGTGGTCATGTACTTCACCAGTTCCCAGGCCGCGTTCTGCTTGTGGCTGGCGGCGGAGATGCCGGTGATCGTGCCGGTGATGTAGCCCTTTCCGTACTGGCTCACCTGGTCGTCGGGGACGGGCAGCGGGGCCACGCCGATGTCGAACTTCGGCTTGGCGTCCAGAGCCATTCCCAGACGCCATTCGCCGTCCAGCTGCATGGCCACCTGACCGGTGTGGAAGGGGTGCTTGGGGCCCCATTCGTCGCCGAGCTTGGAGCGGTAGGTCTCCAGCTTCTTGAAGCCGCCGAGCTCGTCGACGAGCTTCTTCTGGAGTTTGAATCCGGCCTCGAAGGCGGGGTCCGTGGCGAGCTGCGACTTGCCGGCCTTGTCGAAGTACGTCGGCGAGAACTGGCCGAAGTAGTGCTCGGTCGTGGTCTCCCAGCCGTGGTAGTCCGGCATGAATCCGAGCTGCTTGTAGCTGTCGCCGTCCGGGATGGTCAGTTTCCTGGCGTCGGTCTCGAATTCGGACCAGGTCTTCGGCGGGGCCTTGATACCCGCCTTCGCGAAGGCCGTCTTGTTGTAGTAGAGCCCGTAGGCGTCACCCAGCAGCGGTGCCGCGCAGCGGTTGCCGTCGAACTGGGTGTACTCGTTCATCGCCTTCGGGAACGTCGTCTGCGGGTCGATGCCCGCCTTCTTGAAGAAGGGGTTGAGGTCGACCAGCGCACCCGACGAGCAGAACTTTCCGACGTTGTTGGTGGTGAAGGAGGAGATGACGTCCGGGGCCTTGTCGCCGCCGGTGCGCAGCGCCTGGTTGATCTTGTCGTCGGTCATGTTGGCGACGACGTTCACATGGATGTTGGGGTGTGCCTTCTCGAAGCCGGTGATCAGGGAGTTGACGGCCTTCACTTCATTGGGCGCGCTCCAGGCGTGCCAGAAGTTGATGGTGGTGTCCTTCGAGGCGTCGTCGTCGGCGCTGGAGGAGGACTGGCCGGTACAGGCGGTGGCGAGCAGGGCGAGGGAGGCGGAGGCGGCGAGGGCGAGGGCCGCTTTCCGGGATATTCCGGGCATGGCAGGGTCTCCCAGGGACAGGGCAGGGGATGGTGAGGGAAGGCGGGGGGTGAGTACAGGGCCCGTGCGCGGTGCGTACGGGTGTCAGCGGGAGGTGTCGAAGACCTCGTCGCGGGTGGTCGCGAGGGCGCTCTCCAACGCGCCGCGCAGCACGGGGTGTTCACGGACGTCGCCGACCACGAGCCGGGGCCGGGAGGCCGCCAGCTCCTCCAGCTCGGCCTGGACGAGGGCGCGCAGCACCTCGCCGCCCGAGGTCAGCGAGGCGCCGCTGAGGACGACGAGTTCGGGGTCGAGGACGGAGACGAGGGAGGCGAGACCGGTGGCCAGCCGGGTCGCGTATGTCTGCAGCAGCTTGCGGTGCAGGACGGTGTCCTCGGCGGCGGCCCGCTCGACGAGGGCGGCGGCGACCTCGGCGTACGGCCCCGAGGGGATCTGCCCGATGCCGAGTTCACCGGCGAGGTGCGGGATGGCCTGGGAGCCGGCCAGCTCCTGGTAGCCGCCACTGTTGGCCTTGGTGACATGCCGGACCAGGGGTGCACCGGGAACAGGAAGGAAACCCACCTCTCCCGCGCCGCCGGTCCAGCCGCGGTGCAGTCGCCCGCCGAGGACGAGGGCGGCACCGAGGCCTCCCTCGTTCCACAGCAGCACGAAGTCCTCGTGCCCGCGGGCCGCGCCCAGTCGCTGTTCGGCGACGGCGGCGAGGTTGACGTCGTTCTCGTACTCGACCGGCATCGGCAGGGCCGCGGCGATCTCGTCGAGGAGGGCCGGGGTGTGCCAGCCGGGGAGGTGCGAGGCGTAGCGCAGGCGGCCGGTGTTGGGGTCGAAGGCGCCGGGGGTGCCGATGACGAGCCGGTGGACGTCGTCACGGGCGAGTCCCGCGGCCTTCACGGCACCGTCGAGGGCGTCGGTGACCTGCCGGACGACGGGCTGGGTGGGTCGCCTGCCCGGGGTCGGGAGTTCGAAGGATCCCACCGTGCGGCCGGTGATGTCGGCGACGGCGGCGAGGACGCGCTCGGGGGTGACATCGAGCCCGGCGGCGTACGCGGCGGCCGGATTGACCTCGTACAGCTGGGCGTTGGGGCCGGGGCGTCCCTCGGTGGTGCCGGTGGCGAGGACGAGCCCGGCCGCTTCGAGGCGGGCGAGCAGCTGGGAGGCGGTCGGCTTGGAGAGGCCGGTGAGCTTGCCGATCCGGGTGCGGGACAGGGGGCCGTGCTCCAGGAGGAGGTCCAGGGCGGCGCGGTCGTTCATGGCGCGCAGGACGCGCGGGGTGCCCGGCGTACCGGCTGTTCCTGCCATGTGTGTCGACACCTGCCTTTCGACTGCCCAGCTTCTCAGCGACCGGGGAGGTAAGTCCATCGGACGATCACCGGAGGACCGTCTCCCGATCACTGTTAGGAAAGTTTCCTATTGGCTGGAAAGGAACGTAAGCCCAGGGCGAAGGAGGCGTCAATAGAAAACGCCCCCGAGGCAACGGACTCGTTACCTCGGGGGGCGGTGGAAGGTGGTGGGGGTCGGCCCTACTTGGTCGCCGACCGCTGCTGGATGAGCGGTGACGCCGCCGCCGACTGCGGGGAGTCGGGGTTGGAGAGCACCGACGGGGCCGCGACCGCTGCCGTCGGGTCGGCGGCCTCCTCCTCGTCGGCCGGGGCCGTCGCACCGCCCACGATGCGGATGTTCGCCGCGTCGAAGGCGCGCTTGATGCGCCAGCGCAGCTCGCGTTCGACGGTGAGGGACTTGCCGGGCATCGTCCTGGCGGAGACCCGGACCACCATCGAGTCCAGCAGCACGCTGTCCAGGCCGAGGACCTCGATCGGGCTCCACAGGAGCTCGTTCCAGGGCTCCTCGGCGCTCATCTTCTCGGCGACCTCGTCCAGGGTGGACTTCAGCCGGTCCAGGTCCTCGTTCGCCTTCACGGTCACGTCCACGCCGGCCGTCGCCCAGCCCTGGGAGAGGTTGCCGATGCGCTTGACCTCGCCGTTGCGGACGTACCAGATCTCGCCCTCGGAGCCACGCAGCTTCGTCACGCGCAGGCCGACCTCGATGACCTCGCCGGAGGCCACGCCCGCGTCGATCGTGTCGCCGACGCCGTACTGGTCCTCCAGGATCATGAAGACGCCGGAGAGGAAGTCGGTGACCAGGTTGCGGGCGCCGAAACCGATCGCCACACCCGCGACACCGGCGGAGGCGAGCAGCGGTGCCAGGTTGATCTGGAACGCGGCCAGGACCATCAGGGCCGCGGTGCCGAGGATCGCGAAGGACGCCACCGAGCGCAGCACCGAGCCGATCGCCTGGGAGCGCTGGCGGCGGCGCTCGTTGTTGACCAGCAGGCCGCCCAGCGAGGTGCCGTCGACGGCCTCGGCGGTGCGGGTCATCCGGTCTATCAGCTTGGTGATCGCCCGCTGCACGACCGCTCTGAGCACCCCGGCGATCACCAGGATCAGCAGGACCCTGAGGCCGATCGCGAGCCACGTGGACCAGTTCTGCTCGACCCAGCTGGCGGCGTTGGTCGCGCTCTGCTGGGCGTCCTGGATCGTGCGGACCGCAGATCCCGTCGTCGACTCCGAGGAGGTCGGCGACGGCGACGAACCGGCGGCCAGTAGGACGGCGGGCAAGGACACGGCAGGTACCTCCAGGTGCAACGGTCTGCCGTCCGGCACGGTCCTGATGGTCCGACTTGGTCAAGGTCACGAAAAGGTCACCGGGCGGCAGCTCCACCACACTATCGGGGCATCATGTGCGGATTCTTGCCGTCTTCCGAGGAGAGACCGTGCTCACCCTGAGCTGAGCAGGTGGGATAAACCGATGCCTCTCCGGGGGATGAATCAGATGTGGTCGAAAACACTCCCAGCCCGTTACCGGGACATGGTGGCGCTTCCACCAGGCAAGAGGGGAGACTGACTACAGATCGTCCCGGCGCGAGCCACGCGCCGCCGACGCCCAAGGAGGCATCCGTGCCGCATGTCCTGGTCCTCAACGCGTCGTACGAGCCACTCGGCGTCGTACCGCTCCGCCGCGCGCTCATCCTCGTCCTGGAGAACAAGGCCGTCTCCCTGGAGGAATCCGGCGCCTTCATGCACAGCGCAACCGTCACAGTCCCCGCACCCAGCGTGGTCCGGCTCAAGCGATTCGTGCGGGTTCCCTATCGGGGGCCCGTTCCTCTGACCCGTAGGGCGCTCTTCGCGCGTGACGGGGGCCGGTGCATGTACTGCGGTGGCGTCGCAACCAGCGTCGACCACGTCATCCCGCGCAGCCGCGGGGGCAAACACGTCTGGGACAACGTGGTGGCGTCCTGCCGCCGCTGCAACCACGTGAAGGCCGACCGACACCTGTTCGAGATCGGCTGGCGGCTGCGCCACAAACCCGCTCCACCCACCGGCCTGGCCTGGCGGATCATCGGCACCGGCCATAGGGACCCGCGCTGGCTGCCCTACTTGCAGCCGTACGGCGCGGAGGACGCCATGGCCCGGATCGACGGCATTTCCGCCTGACGATCCGGGCCTTCGCACACCCCTGGTGACGGGGCCTGCGGTCACAGGGGTCCGGCCCCGGGAGCCCCCCGTACTCCCGGGGTCGGACCGTCATGCGTAGCGCAGCTCCCCGGGGCGGACCGAGCGGCGCAGCAGCGGGAGTGACGTGGCTGCCGCCAGCAGACAGGCCGGGTAGACCGCGAGCGGGACCAGGAGCGCGGCGTACGGCACGGGCAGTGCCAGGTGCTCCGAGGCGATCGAGCCGTACCAGAAGCTGATCACTGTGCCACCGAGACCCGCCACCGCGATCGCGGGCGCCAGCGGCACCGCCGTCTCCAGCAGCAGCGCCCGGGCCAGTACGCCGTGCGGCACCCCGGCGGCGGCCTGTGCGGCCAGGCCCCGGCGCCGGGTGGCGACCGACTCGGCGGTGCCCACGCCGAGCGCGGTCAGCAGCAGGGCGAGGGCGACGAGGATCGCGGCGCCGGTCAGGTTCAGACCGTTCTCGTAGAACCCCTGCGCTGCGGCGGGGTGCTCGTGCGGGGAGTGCAGCTGCGCCAGCATGACCTGCCGTACGCCCGCGAAGCCCGAGGCCACCACCGTCACCAGGAGCACCGCGGCATGTGTGCGGGCCGCCGCCCACGGGTCGTCGCGCAGCCGTCCCGCCGCGATCAGCACCGCGGGGCTCTTGGCGCGGGCCGTGAGCCCCTCGCCCAGCTGCCGGGCCGAGGCCCCGGTCAGCCACACCGCCACCGCGCCGACCAGCAGGCACACCACGAACACGGTGAGCGGGGCGAGCGCGAACTCGAACGGGACCTCGTGGAACGGGGTCGTCCCGATGTACACCACCGCCAGCGCGAGCGCCGCGGTCGCCACCCGGAACATCCGCCCCGGACCCTCGGCCGGCCGCACCCGCCGTATCCGCCCGAGCGGCGAGGCCACCACGCCGCGCAGCACCAGTGCACTCACGGCCGCGCCCAGCACCGGCACCCCGACGGCCACCACGGCCATGCCCGCCCAGGCCAGGGGGGCGGGCCTGTGCCACAGCCGCAGCAGGGTCAGCACCGAGAACACCGTGGTCACGGCCGAACCCGCCAGACAGGCCAGCCCCGACTCCAGCGCCGCGATCCGCCGCACCTGGGCGGACGTGGCCCCCGCCAGCCGCAGCGCGGCCAGCCTGCGGTCCCGGTGCACGGCGCCGATCCGGGCGCACTGGCCGAGGAACCCGAGCACCGGGATGAACAGCATCAGCAGTGCGAAGATCACGCCGATACGGGTGCCGGGCTGGTCCAGCAGGCCGCCGCCCACCGACATGGTGAGTTGGCCGTCCAGCGCCAGCAGCGCGGCGATCACCAGCCCCAGCCCGGTCGCCAGGGCCGCACCGACGGCGGTGAGCAGCACGCGCCACCCTTCACGGCGGTCCGACCCCCGGGTCAGCAGCCACGCCAGCCGCAGTTCGGCCCTCATGCGGTCACCCCCACCGGCAGCACGGCCCCGTCGCTCAGCCGTACCTCGCGGTCCGCGTACGCCGCCACCTGGGCGTCGTGTGTGATCAGCAGGACCGCCGTGCCCGCCTCGCGAGCCGTGTGGACCAGGGACGTCATCACCTGCTCGGTCGCCAGGGAGTCCAGCGCACCGGTCGGCTCGTCGGCGAAGACGACCCTGGGGCCGGTGACCAGGGCCCGCGCCAGCGCCGTCCGCTGGGCCTGGCCGCCGCTCAGCTCGCCGGGCCGCAGCGCCTCCTGACCCCGTACGCCGAACCGCTCCAGCCATTCGCCCGCCGCCGCCTGGGCCTCCTTGCGGGCGGCGCCCGCGAGCATCAGCGGCAGCGCCACGTTGTCCAGGACCGTCAGCTCCGGAACCAGCTGACCGAACTGGAAGACCACCCCGAAGTCGGTCCGGCGCAGCTCGCTGAGCCGCTTCTGAGGCAGCTGGTCGAGCCGCTGCCCGTCGTACGTCACCGAGCCGGCGTCCGGGCGGACGATGCCGGCCAGGCAGTGCAGCAGCGTGGACTTCCCGCTGCCGCTGGTGCCGGTCACGGCGAGGATCTCGCCGGCCCGCAGCTCCACCGAGGCGCCGCGCAGCGCCTCGGTCCTGCCGTGCGCCTTGGTGAGGTCACGGGCCGCCAGAAGCGGCACCGTGCTGTCCCCGTTGCTCATGCTGCGTCGACCTCCGCGGTCAGGGTGGTGAGCCGCGCCGCCGTCGTGGTCATCCAGCGGAGGTCGGCGTCGAGATGGTTGAGGGCGTAGTCCGCCGAGAGCACGGTCGCGAGATCGGCGCCGGGCGCCGTCTTGACCGCCGTGAGCTCCCGCATCCGTTGCATGTGTGCGGCGCGCTGGGCCGCCAGATATGCGTCCGCGTCGCCGCCGGAGAGGATCGAGACGACGACCTTGGCGAAGATCTCGTTCGTCACGAAAGGGGCCGGCGGGGCGATCTCCCGGGCCCAGGCGGCCAGTTCGCGCACCCCCTCGTCGGTCGAGCGGTACGTCGTCCGCTCCGGGCCGCCGTCCGAATCGGTGCCCTCGACCTCCGCGAGGCCGTCCCGGACCAGGCGCTGCAAGGTCGTGTAGACCTGCCCGTAGGCCAGTGGACGGGCCTGCGGGAAGCGTTCGTCGTGCCGTCGCTTCAGGTCGTAGCCATGGCTCGGCCCCGAAGCGAGCAGCCCCAGCAGGATGTGACGGGTGCTCATGCGATCATTATGCACTCGATACATGTACTGAGTGAATAGTGATCCCTGTGCCGCCTCGGAGTTGACGCAGAATGTGAGGAGAGGCACGTAGTCCCTTTCGGTACGTCTGCCGCCGCGTCCGGTGGGTAGGGCTGCGTTAACCCGCAACCTCGCCGTACTCGACAAGGAGGCCTCCGTGGCCGCACCGGCTTACCCCCTCTCCAAACCCGTGGCGCAGCTGCCGTCCCTCGATCCCGAGCCGCTTTTCTGCGTCTTCAGTGCGGAGGGCGCCTGCGCCGAGACCCCGCTGACCAGCGAACCGCCACTGCCCGAGGCCGAGCCCCTCACCAGTGAGCCGCCACTCTCCGACGCCGCGCCCCTGACCAGCGAGGCGGCGGCCCCCGAGCCGGACGCTCCGAGGCCCTAGTGACGGCGCAGGGGTCGGCCGACCCGCCCTCCGAGGAGCTGTCCCGGCTCGCCGCCCTGCACGGCGTCGCCACTTCCTACAGCCCCTCCCCGGACCGCACGGTCGCGGCCTCCGCCACCGCCGTCACCCTCGCCCTCGCCGCCCTCGGCGTCGACGCGAGCACCGACGAACTGACCCGCGCCGCGCTCGCCGCCCGGGAGCGGGAGCTCGGTGAACGGCTGCTGCCGCCGACGGTGGTCCAGTGGAGCGGAGCCACCTCCTCCGCCCTCGAAGCCCTCCCGGCCGGCGCCCGGCTGCGCATCGAGACCGAGCAGGGCGAGACGCGGACCTCCGTCGAGCAACTCCCGCCGGGAGTCCACCGGTTGACGGCCACCGCGCCCGACGGCCGTAGCGCCGAGGCCCACCTCGTCGTCGCCCCGCCCCGGCTGCCCACCCCCACCGCACGCTCGTACGGCCTGCTCGTCCAGCTCTACTCCCTGCTCTCCCGGCGCTCCTGGGGCATGGGCGACCTCGGTGACCTCGCCGAGCTCACCGCCTGGGCCGGACGTGCGCTCGGTGCGGGATTCGTCCAGGTCAACCCCCTGCACGCGGCAGTGCCCGGCGCCCCCACCGACCCCTCCCCGTACCGCCCCTCATCCCGCCGCTTCCCCGACCCCGTACATCTGCGCGTCGAGAACATCCCGGAACACGCCCATGTCGAGGACCGGGAGCGGCTGCGGGCGCTGCTCGGGCGCGCCGCCGAACTGCGCGAAGCGGTGCTGGAGAAGGGCGCGCTGATCGACCGGGACGCCGTGTGGGAGCTCAAGCGGGAGGCGCTGGAGCTGATCCGCGAGGTGGAGCTCGGGCCCGGCCGGCGCGCCGCATACGTCGACTTCCTCGCCGAGCAGGGCGAGGCCCTGGAGGACCACGCCACCTGGTACGCCCTCGCCGAGGTGCACGGCTCCGACTGGAGCCGCTGGCCCGCCGCACTCCAGGACCCGCGCTCGGCGGAAACCGCCCGCGCCCGCCGGGAACTGATGGACCGCGTCGACTTCCACTCCCGCCTCGCCTGGCTCACCGACGCCCAGCTCACCGACGCCCAGCGCGCCGCGCGCGAGGCCGGGATGCCGGTGGGGATCGTGCACGACCTGGCGGTCGGGGTGCACCCCGGCGGGGCCGACGCCTGGGCGCAGCAGGAGCACTTCGCCGCCGGGATGTCGGTGGGCGCCCCGCCGGACGCCTTCAACGCGCGCGGCCAGGACTGGGGCCTGCCGCCCTGGCGACCGGACCGCCTCGCCGAGTCCGGCTACGCGCCCTACCGCCGCCTGCTGAAGGCCCTGTTCCGCTACGCCGGCGCCCTGCGCATCGACCACGTCATGGGACTGTTCCGGCTCTGGTGGGTGCCCCAGGGCCACCCGCCCACGCAGGGCACCTATGTCCGTTACGACGCCGAGGCCATGCTCGCGATCCTCGTGCTGGAGGCCTCGCGCGCCGGGGCGGTCGTCATCGGCGAGGACCTGGGCACGGTCGAGCCGGGGGTGCGGGAGACGCTGCGCGAGCGCGGGGTGCTCGGCACCTCGGTGCTCTGGTTCGAGCGGGACTGGGAGGGCGACGGACAGCCGCTGCCGCCCGAGGCCTGGCGCGCCGACTGCCTCGCCACCGCCACCACCCACGACCTGCCGCCCACGGCCGCCCGCCTCACCGGCGAACACGTGGAACTCCGTGACCGCCTAGGACTGTTGACCCGTCCGCTGGAGGAGGAGCGCGCGGAGGCGGCCAACGACACGGGGGAGTGGCTGGGCCTGCTCGCCCGCCTCGGCCTGCTGCACGGCACCGGCGGTGCGCACGGTGAGTCGGAGGAGGAGGCCGAGATCCAGGCGGTCCACCGCTTCCTGCTGCGCACCCCGTCCCGCATGATCGGCGTCTGGCTCCCCGACACGGTCGGCGACCGCCGCCCGCAGAACCTCCCTGGCACCTGGGACCAGTACCCGAACTGGCGACTGCCGATCGCGGACGCGGAGGGCCGCCCGGTGACGCTGGAGGACCTGGCCGGCTCGCCTCGGCTGCATGCGCTGATCGACGTACTGCGGACGGTACGGCCGGGGTGAGGAGAGGGCCGATCTCGTAGAGCACCCCCCGAACGAGCGACCCCAATCGTCGTTCGATACGTTTGACAGCGTGGACAAGAAGAACGCCCTGCGCGCCGGCGCCCTGGCCGCCGGTACGACGCTGATGATGCTGCTCATGTCGTCCCCCGCCTCCGCGCTGATCCGCGACGACGGCGACGACCCCGGCAAGGGCCTGAGCGTCGGCGAGACGCTGGGCCTGTACGTCCTGGCCCCCCTGGCCCTGTTCGCGGTCATCGCGGGCCTGGTGATGGCGCTGGACAAGTCCAAGGACCGCCGGCCGAAGGCCAAGGCGAAGGCCTGACCTCACGTTTCCCACCGGGGGCGTCGGTCTCACCGCGGGTACGGTGAGACCGACGCCCCCGCTGTGTTCTCACGGGCTCGGCGCCGTCAGATACCGCTGCACCGTCGGAGCCAGCCAGGCCGTGAGTTCCTCGCGGCTCAGCGCCACGGTCGGCGGGAACCGCAGGACGTAGCGGGTGAGCGCCAGCCCGAGCAGCTGCGCCGCGGCGAGCGCGGCCCGCGCGGGGGCCTGCTGGGGGTCGGGGCACACCGCGTAAGCCACCGGCATCATCTGGTCCCGGAAGATCTCCTGCATCCGCTCGGCCCCGGCCCCATTGGTCGCCCCGACCCGGAGCAGGGCCGTCAGCACCTCGTTCTCCTCCCACATGCCGAGGAAGTGCGCGACGAGCCTCCAGCCGACCTCCTCCCGGGGCAGCGCTGCCATGTCCGGCATTCTCAGATCGATGGAGACGGCCGCCGCGAACAGGCCCTCCTTGTTGCCGTAGTAGCGCATCACCATCGAGGGGTCGATGCCCGCGTCCCGCGCGATGGCACGGATGGTGGCCCGCTCGTAGCCGTCGGCCGCGAAGCGTTCGCGGGCCGCGACGAGGATGGCGTTACGGGTGGTCTCCGAGCGGCGGCGGGTGCCGCCGGAACCGGGAGCCGTACTGCTGCTGTCGCTGACTTTCACATCAACAAGCGTAGGCCAACATGCGTTGGCCAACAAGTGTTGACTGCCCTTGCCCGGCCGCCCTACGCTCATCAACAAGCGTTGGCAAACAAGCGTTGGCAACAGGGAGGTCATCATGAAGGCTCAGCGCTCCGTGATCGTCGTCGGCTCGGGTCCCGCCGGTCTCCTGCTCGCCGGTGACCTCGCCACCGCCGGTGTCCCCGTCACCCTCCTCGAAAAGCGCCCGCACAAGATCAGCAACCTCTCCCGCGCCTTCGTCCTGCACGCCCGCACCCTCGAGCAGCTCGACGCCCGCGGTCTCGCCGACGGTCTGGAGGCCACCGGCCGCCCCCTCGACAGCCTCCGCCTCTTCGGCCGCCTCACCATCGAACTCTCCACGCTCCCCTCCCGCTTCAACCACCTCCTCGTCATCCCGCAGTACGAGGTGGAGAAGGCCCTGCAGCGGCGCGCCGTCGAGGCGGGAGTGGACTTCCGCTACGAGACCGAGCTGACCGGGCTCGCCCAGGACGCGGACGGCGTGACGATCGAGGTCCGCGGGCCCGGCGGGGCCGCCGACAGCCTGCGGGCCGCGTACGTGGTCGGCACCGACGGCATGCGCAGTGCCGTGCGCGACGCGATCGGGCTGCCGTTTCCCGGCCGCTCCGCCATCCGTTCCGTCGTCCTCGCGGACGTACGCCTCGCCGAGGAGCCCGAGAACCTGCTGACCGTCAACGCGGTCGGCGACGCCTTCGCCTTCCTCGCGCCCTTCGGCGACGGCTACTACCGCGTGATCGCCTGGAACCGCGCCCGCAACGTCCCCGACGGCGAGCCCCTCGACCTCGACGAGGTCAAGGAGGTCACCCGGCTCGCCCTCGGCCGTGACTACGGCATGCACGACGCCCGCTGGATGTCCCGTTTCCACAGCGACGAACGCCAGGCGCCCGCCTACCGGGTGGGCCGGGTCTTCCTCGCCGGGGACGCGGCGCACGTCCACACCCCGGCCGGTGGTCAGGGCATGAACACCGGTCTGCAGGACGCGGCCAACCTGAGCTGGAAGCTGGCCGCCGTCGTCCAGGGCCACGCGGACGCGGCCCTCCTCGACACCTATCAGGCCGAGCGCCACCCCGTAGGCAAGGACGTGCTGCGCAGCAGCGGCGGCATCGTCCGCCTCGCGATGGCCAAGCGCCCCTGGGAACTGGCGCTGCGGGCCGCGCTCACCACCTTCCTCGACACCGTGGGCCCGGCCCGGCGCAGGGCGGTCGGCCAGATCACCGGCATCGGTTACCGCTACCCCGCCCCCCGCGGCGCCCACCGCCTCACCGGCACCCGCGTCCCGGACGTCGCCCTGAAGGGCGGCCGCCTCTACGAGGCCCTGCGCGGCGGCAGGTTCGTACTGATCACCCCCGAGGGCTACGAGGACCGGGGCGCCCGCAAGGACCGGCTGGCCGTGGAGCACTGGGCGGGCGACCGGCGTACGACCGTCCTCGTCCGCCCCGACGGGTACGTGGCCTGGGCGGCGGACTCGGCGGACACGGGGCGGATCGAGGAAGCGGTCGCCCGGTACGTGGGCTAGTGCCCGGCCTCCAGCGTCCCCGCCAGCAACTCCCGGAGCAGGTCGGCCAGTTGGCCGGCCTGTTCGTCGTTCATGGTGGACAGGGCCTCCGTCTGGACGGCCAGGCCCGCGCCGACCGCCTCGTCGATGACCGCCAATCCCTTCTCGGTGAGCGTCACCTGGAGGGCCCGGCGGTCGTGCGGGTCGGGGGAGCGGCGCAGCAGACCCGCGCGTTCCAGTTTGTCGAGGCGGCCGGTCATGCCGCCCGTGGTGAGCATCAGGGTCGCCGAGAGCTGACGCGGCGAGAGGGTGTACGGCTCTCCGCAGCGGCGCAGGGTCGCCAGTACGTCGAACTCGCCGCGTGAGATGCCGTGCGGGGCGTACGCCTTCTCCATGCGGTCGCCCATGGTCCGCGAGAGGCGGTAGATACGCCCGAAGACCTCCATCGCCCTGGTGTCGAGGTCCGGTCGCACCCCCGCCCACTGCTCGATGATCGCGTCGACGGCGTCCTTGCGCGGTGCACTCATGCCCCGAGTATCCGCGGACGCACAGTCGCTCGCAAGAAAGTAGCTTGACGGAAAGTTGCTTAGCGCTAAGCTAATCACTGCCAAGCTAACCGTCGTCAGGCTGCCTTCCGATCGCTCGTCGCCGAGCGCATCCGATTCCGAGAGGTCGACCGTGGAGAAACCGGACCGCATACCCGGCCAGATACCCGGCCCGTGGGCCCTGCCCGTCGCCGCCGCCGTCAACGGCGTCGGTACGGGCATGTACGTGCCCTTCACCCTGGTCTTCTTCCACTACGTCACCGGCCTCTCCTTCACCACCGTCGGGCTGGTGCTGACCGTGACCGGGCTGGTCGGCCTCGCCGCCCTGCCGCTCGCCGGTGCGGCCGTCGACCGGTTCGGCGCGCGGCGGGTGCAGCTCGCGCTGTACGGGGTGCGTGCCGCCGGCTTCGCCGGCTACCCCTTCGCCGACTCCCTCGCCGCCTTCGCCGCGGTCGCGCTGGTCACCGCCGCGGCCGACCGCGCCTTCCCCGCCGTACAGTCCTCGCTGCTCGGCGAGGTGGCGCGGGGTGCCGGGCGGGACCGGCTGCAGGCCGCCACGCGGGCGCTGCAGAACGGCGGCTACGGCGCCGGTGCCCTGCTGGCCACCCTGGTCATCGCCTTCGCCGGACCCACCGGCTACACCTATGCGGCCTGGGGCAACGCCCTGTCCTTCGCTTTCGCCGCGCTGCTGCTGAAACCGCTGCGGCCGCTCCCCGCCAACGACCGTACGGCGGCCCGGCAGGCCGGGGCCGGCTACCGGCTCGTGCTCGCCGACCGGCCCTTCCTGGTCGTCACGGGCGCCAACTTCCTGAACGCGCTGAACTATTCGGCCCTGTCCGTGCTCTTCCCGCTGTTCATCGTGGAGTGGCTGCACGGGCCCGCGACGCTCACGGGTGCCGCGTTCACGATCAACACCGTGCTGTGCGCGGTGGCCGGGGTGTTCGTCGGCGGGCGGGTGCGCAGGGCCGGTGCCCGGCGCACCCGGGCCGCGGCGCTGGGCGGGAGCCTGTTCGCGATGGCGTTCCTCGGGCAGATCGTCCTGGGCACCTTGCGACCGCACTCCGGCCCGGTGCTGGGCGGGGCCCTGGTCGCGGTGGTCGTCGTCTACACGCTCGGCGAGCTGATCCACAGCCCGGCCGCCGAGGTCCTCGCCGTGTCGGCGGCACCCGAGGCTCTGCGCGGCCGGTATCTGGCGGCTTACCAGATGTCCTGGTCGCTGGCGAAGGCGGTGGCGCCGTCGCTGTTCACGGCCCTGCTCGCGGTGGACGGCCGGGCGCCCTGGGCGGTCCTGATCCTCACCTCGGCGCTGGCGGCCGCCCTGCTGATCCGCACGGAACGCCGTCTTCCGGCCGCCGCGGTACGGCCCCTCGCGGAGACCGTCGTACGCAAGACCTCCCCTCTCGCTTCCCGTGACTCCGAGGAAGCCTCGCCCCTCACCTCCCGTCACCCCGAAGGAACCCGGTCATGAAACGGACCGCGACCGTCCTGCTCACCGCCCTCGCCCCCGTCTCCTGGGGCACCACCTACGCCGTCACCACCCAGTTCCTCCCGGGCGACCGTCCCCTGTTCACCGCTCTGGCGCGAGCCCTGCCCGCCGGTCTGCTGCTGCTGGCCGTCACCCGGGTGCTGCCGCGCGGTGCCTGGTGGTGGAAGGCGGCCGTGCTCGGTGCGCTGAACATCGGTGCCTTCTTCCCGCTGCTGTTCCTGTCCGCGTACCGGCTGCCCGGCGGCATGGCGGCCGTTGTCGGCTCGGTCGGGCCGCTGTTCGTGGTGGGGCTGTCGGCGCTGCTGCTGGGGCAGCGGCCGACGGGTCGGGCGCTTGTCGCCGGGGTCGTGGCGGCGTTCGGCGTCAGCCTCGTCGTGCTGAAGGCGGCCGGAGCGCTTGACGCGGTGGGTGTGCCGGCGGCCCTCGCCTCTTCCGCGTCGATGTCCACCGGCACGGTGCTGACCAAGAAGTGGGGGCGCCCGGAGGGTGTGGGCCCGCTCGCCCTCACCGGCTGGCAGTTGACGGCCGGCGGGCTGCTCATCGCCCCGCTCGCCCTCCTCGTCGAGGGCGCCCCGCCCGCCCTGGACGCCCGCGCGGTCGGCGGCTACCTCTACTTGGCCCTCGCCAACACGGCCGTCGCCTACTGGCTCTGGTTCCGCGGCATCGGCCGCCTCACCGCCACCCAGGTCACCTTCCTCGGCCCGCTCTCCCCGCTGACCGCGGCGGTGGTCGGCTGGGCGGCCCTCGGCCAGGCTCTCACCCCGGTCCAACTGGCAGGCATGGCACTGGCGTTCGGCGCGACGGTGGCGGGGCAGGCGACAAGGCCCGCCCACCCTCGAACGTTCAGTTCTGCTGAAATGAACGGTCGAAAAGATTCGATGGACCTGACAGGTGTGTCCCTGCGACGGTAGCTCCACCGAGATCACCCGTCGCCGAAAGGACCTCCGTGGCCGTCGCCCTCGACCGGACCGCCTCCACTCCCACCACCCGCTCGCTGCGAGGCCTCGCCCTCGCCGCCCTCGCCACCGTCGTCTGGTCCGGCAGCTTCGTCACCTCGCGGGCGCTGCACGACAGCGTGCCGCCGGTGCAGCAGGCGTTCTGGCGGTGGGTGGTCGCGTTGGTGGCGGTGGCGCCGTTCGGGGCTCGACAGGCTTGGCGGAAACGGGAGTTGATACGACGTCACCTCGGGTTCGTGCTGCTCGCCTCGCTCCTCGGTGTCACCGTCTACAACACCCTGGTCAACCAGGCCGGGCTGACCGTCCCGGCCGCCAACATGGGCATGATCATGGCTGCTTCACCGGTGCTGATGGCGGTGTTCGAGCGGGTGGGCGGCGTGCGGCCGGGGGCGCGCCGGGTCACGGGGCTGGCGACGGCCTGCGGGGGCGTCGCGCTGCTCATGGGCGGAGGAGGCGGACTCGCCGCGGGGGACCTCTGGATGATCGCCGCCGCCTGCTGCTTCGGCTCGTACAGTGCGCTGCTGCGGCGCAGGCCGGCCGGACTGGGCGGTACCGCCTTCCTGTTCACGACCTTCCTGTTCGGCACCGCCCTGCTGCTGCCCGCCCAGGCCGTGAGCGTGGCGGCGCAGGGTGCCTTCGCGCCGACGCCCGGGACCGTCATCCCGCTGCTCTACGTCGGAGTCGCCTCCTCCGCCGTCGCGTTCTTCGCCTGGAACAAGGCGATCGGCCTGATCGGTGCGGCCCGCGCGGGAGCGGTCTACTACCTGCAGCCCGTGTGCGTGGCCCTGCTGTCCTGGGCGGTGCTCGGGGAGCAGGTCGCCTGGACGCAGGCCCTGAGCATGGCGCTGATCCTCGGCGGGGTGGTGCTGGGCGCCGCCGTATAGGTTGCCGCCATGGTCGAGTGGGACATCCGGAAGCTGCAGATCCTGCGGACGCTCAGGGAGCGGGAGACGGTCACCGCGACCGCCGAGGCGCTGCGGATGACGCCCTCCGCGGTGTCCCAGCAGCTGACCAACCTGGCCAGGCAGCTCGGGGTGCCCCTGCTGGAGGCGCAGGGGCGGCGGGTGCGGCTGACGGACGCGGCGCGGCTGGTGCTGCGGCACGCGGAGGCCGTGTTCGAGCAACTGGAGCGCGCCGACGCCGAGTTGGCGGCCTACACCCAGGGCGAGGCCGGCGAGGTGCGGGTCGGCGCCTTCTCCACGGCCGTACCCGCTCTGGTCGTTCCTGCCGTACGGGCGCTGCGCACCCGGCACCCCGGCGTGAGCGTACGGGTGCGGGAGGCGGAGGCGGGCGAGGCGTACGAGCTGCTGGCCGCAGGCGACGTCGACCTCGCGCTCTCCCTCGCCGCCCAGGCCCCCACCGCCGCCGACCCCCGCTTCACCCGTGTCCCGCTGCTCGCCGACCCCCTGGACCTCGCCCTGCCCCGCGACCACCCGCTCGCCGCCGTCGACGGGCTGCGGCTGGCCGACCTCGCCGGGGAGCCGTGGATCTTCGGCGGCAGCGGGCCCTGGTCGGACATCACGCGCGGGGCCTGCGAGGCGGCCGGGTTCAGCCCCGTGCAGGGCCATTCGGCAGCCGGATGGACGGCGATCCTGGCGATGGTGGAGGCCGGGATGGGGGTGGCGCTGGTGCCCCGCATGGCGGTCGTGGCCAGGGAGGGTGTCGCGATGCGGGAGCTGACGGAGGACCGGCCCCGGCGGCACGTGGTGGCGGCCGTACGGAAAGGGGCCGGGGAGGGGGCGGCCGTGGGGCGGGTGCTCGGGGTGCTGCGGGAGGTGGCGGGGGAGCTTTCCGAGGGGGCGCAGGCCGTCACGCGGTGAAGTAGTGCCCCTCCTCCAGGTCCTCGATCAGACCGGGCCCCGCCGGCTCCCAGCCCAGCCACTTGCGGGTCAGCGTGTTCGAGGCCGGTACGTCGAGGCCGACGACGTGGGCCAGCCAGCCGAAGTGGTCGGGTGCCTCCTCGGCGGTGATGCTCCTGACCGGGACGTCCAGGTGGCTGCCGATGACGGCGGCGATGTCCCGGAACGGGACGCCCTCCTCGCCCACGGCGTGCAGCCGGGTGCCCGCGGGCGCCGACTCCAGGGCGAGGCGGACCAGACGGGCCGCGTCCGTGCGGTGCACGGCGGGCCAGCGGTTGGCGCCGTCACCGACGTAGGCCGCGAAGCCC
Organism: Streptomyces longisporus; assembly: GCF_039532765.1. Lineage (NCBI taxonomy): Bacteria > Bacillati > Actinomycetota > Actinomycetes > Kitasatosporales > Streptomycetaceae > Streptomyces > Streptomyces longisporus. The sequence goes on along the minus strand of NZ_BAAASG010000011.1, from coordinate 249,431 downwards.
TTCTCGCGGGCGGTGCCGATCAGCATCGAGACGAAGCCCTTGTCCCCCCGGCCGTGCACCGTCGGGGAGAACCGGACGGCCGCCGACCTCACCCCGCGGTCGGCCAGCGCGACGGCCGCGTCCTCGTTGCGCGCGCGGACCGCCCCGAACGACTCCGGCGGGGCCGTGTCCTCCTCGGTGTTGAGCCTTCCCGGCTGCAGCAGCGCCGTGCCGGAGGACATCACGAAGGGCTTGTCCGAGCCCTCCAGCGCCGCCCCGATCGCCTCGACGGCCCGCAGGTCGGCCGCGCACGCGGCGGCGAAGTCGAAGGTTCCCGAGAAGTCGTGGATGAAGGCGAGGTGGGCGACGGCGTCGGCCGCGGCCGCGCCCTCGGCGAGACCTGCCGGGTCGGCGAGGTCCCCGCGGCGCACCTCGGCTCCGGCGGCCCGCAGCGCCTCCACGGAGGCGTCCGAGCGGGCAAGCCCTGTGACCTGGTGCCCGGCGTCGAGGAGTTCGCGGACGACCGCGGAGCCGATGAAACCGGTCGCGCCCGTGACGAATACACGCATGGTGCAGCCCTTCGAGGGTGGTGAGTGGATGTGCCTCCATCCTCCGAAGGGGACGGCGGCCGCGTCCAAAGCCTGTTCCGCATGGAGCAATACGGTTCGGGCATCACCGCAGGTGAGTAGGCTGGAGCCATGGCTGACCTCGACCTCCGTCTGGTCCGGTACTTCACCGCCGTGGCAGAGCACCGCCACTTCGGGCGTGCCGCCGAGGCCCTGCACATCACCCAGCCGTCCCTCAGCCGGCAGATCGCGGCCCTGGAACACCAGCTGGGCGCCCGGCTGCTGGACCGGACCCCGCGCGGCACGCGGCTCACCGAGGCCGGTGAGGTGTTCCTGCCCCGTGCGAGGGCGCTGCTGGGCGCCGCCGAGCAGGCCGCGGCCGAGGCCCGGGCCGCCGCCGAGCCCAGCCGGTTGACCGTCGGCTTCACCAGCGGCCTGATCGTCACCTCGGCCGTGCGCGAGCTGCGGCGCCGGCATCCGGACGCCGACGTGCGCAGCCGGCATCTGCGCTGGGACGGGGCGCGCGCCGCGCTGCTCGAACGCCGGGTGGACGCCGTGGTCACCCGACTGCCCTTCGCCACCGACCAGTTGGAGGTGACCGTCCTCTACGACGAGCCCAGGGCCGTGGTGGTCCCCGTCGACCACCGCCTGGCCGGCAAGGAGTCCGTCACCGTCGACGACATCGCGGACGAGCCGATGCCCCGGATCACCGGCGCCGACCCCGCCTGGGCGTCCTTCTGGCGCATCGAGCCCCGGCCGGACGGCCGCCCGGTGCCCGACGGGCCCGAGATCCTGGACCTGGAAGACAAGTTCGAGGTCGTCGCCGCCGGGGAGGCCCTGGTCATCACGGCCTACCCGCCCGGCGCCCGCCTGCGCCCCGACGTCACCGCGATCCCGCTGCACGGCGTGGAGCCCAGCCAGGTCGCCCTCGCCACCCGGGCCGGCGACCGCAGCCGTCTGGTGTCCGCGTTCCGCAAGATCGCCCGCACCCACCTCACCCCGCCGTCCGCACCGGCATGACCGCAGGCCCCCCCGGGCCCCCGTATCGCGATAGCGTCACACCGTCCCCGCGTGACGCAATGCCTTCACCACCCCGGAGGTGCCCGTGGTCGCCGACACCTGTGCCAGCTGTGGCAAACCGCTCCCCGCACGGGCGGGCCGCACCGGCCGCAGCTCCCTGTACTGCTCGGCCGCATGCCGGCAGAAGGCGTACCGGGAGCGCCAGGGGACCGGGACGGGGGCCAGTGTGCAGCGCCTGATCGACGACATCGGGCGGCAGGTCCAGGAACTCACACCGCAGCCGCCCTCGGTGCTGTACTCCGGGGTGGCCGACCTGGCGGCCGCCGTGGCGCGGCTGCGGCGGGTCGCCCGGACCGCCCGGGACACCGCGAAGGAACCCCAGGGGCCCGCCGAGCCTTCCGTCACACCGAAGGCCGTTACGGAAATCCCCCTCACCGAAGCCGACTTCGCCACCCTCACCGAGTCCCACCGCCGGGAGATCCACGTCCACTGCTACCGCATGACCGGCTCCTACGACGACGCCGAGGACCTGGTGCAGGAGACGTTCCTGCGGGCCTGGCGGGCCCGGGAGTCCTTCGAGGGGCGCGCCGGTGCCCGCACCTGGCTGTACCGCATCGCCACCAACGCCTGCCTGGACTTCCAGCGCCGCACCGCCCGCCGCCCGCAGCGCTACGAGCCCATCCCCGGCATGAACCACGGCACCGGCGAGGCCCCCGCCCGCATCACCTGGCTGCAGCCCTACCCCGACGACGAGCTGCCCACCGCCGAGGAGGACCGGCCGGACGTCGCCGCCGTCTCCCGCGAGACCCTGGAGCTGGTCTTCCTCGCCGCCATCCAGCACCTCCCGCCCCGCCAGCGGGCCGTACTGATCCTGCGGGACGTGCTCGGCCTGACCGCAGCCGAAACCGCCGAGGCCCTCGACCTGACCGTGGCCTCCGCCAACAGCGCGCTGCAGCGGGCCCGCCCCACCCTCCGCGACCATCTGCCCGGGCAGCGCGCGGAGTGGAGCGCGGGCGAGCCGACGGAAGCCCAGCGCGCCGTGCTGCAGCGGTACATGAGTGCCGCCGAGCAGCTCGACTTCGCCGCGATGACCGACCTGCTCAGCAAGGACGTCACGCTCACCATGCCGCCCAACCCGTTCTGGTTCACCGGCCGGGACGCCCTCGTCGAGTTCCTGCGCCCCACCCTCGACCCCGCGTCCCCCATGTTCTTCGGCCACTGGCGCCATCTGCCCGCCCGCGCCAACGGACAGCTCGCGGCGGGCGGTTACGTCCGCAGACCCGGTACGCACGTCCACCGCGCCCAGGTCCTCGACGTCCTGCGCTTCGACGCCGACGACCGGATCGTGGAGATCACGTCCTTCGAGCCGCACCTCTTCCCGGCCTTCGGGCTGCCACTGCGGCTGTGACGACCGATGAGTGATCGGGGTGCGGTGCGTCTGTACGACCGACCGATACGGAACACCTCCACCGAGGAGATCACCATGCTGCTCACCGACAAGACCGCGATCATCTACGGCGCCGGCGGCTCGATCGGCGGTGCGGTCGCCCGCGCCTTCGCCGCCGAGGGCGCCCGCCTCCACCTGGTCGGACGGACCCGGGAAACGCTGGAGGCCGTGGCCGCCGACATCAAGGACGCCGAGGTCGCCGTCGTGGACGCCCTCGACGAGGCGGCCGTCGAAGAGCACCTCGCGGGCGTCGGGGACGTCGACGTCTCGTTCAACCTCGTCACCCGCGGCGATGTGCAGGGCGCCCCGCTCACCGACATGCCCGTGGACGACTTCCTGCGGCCCGTTCTGGGCGGCGTCCGCGCCAACTTCATCACCGCCCGCGGTGCCGCCCGCCGGATGGCCGAGCGCGGTTCCGGCGTGATCCTCACGCTCAACAGCGGCTCCGCGTACGGCAGTCCGATGATGGGCGGCACGGGACCCGCCGATGCCGCCATCGACGCGCTCGTCCGCAACCTGGCCCTGGAGTGCGGTCCCCGCGGGGTGCGCGCCGTGGGCCTGTGGGCGGCCGGCGTACCCGAGACCTTCACCGTCGAGAAGCTCTCCGCGGTCAACCCGGCCATCGACGAAGCCGCCGTCCGGGGCATCGTCGACAACCTCGCCGGGATGCGCATGACCCGCCGCAATCCGAGCCTCGCCGAGGTCGCCGCCACTGCGGTCTTCCTCGCCTCGGACCACGCGGCCGGCATCACCGGCACGTTCGTCAACGTGACGGGCGGGATGGTCGTGCGGTGAGGAAACGCGGAGGGCGCCCGGTGCGACACCGGGCGCCCTCGTTCTCGTACTTCCGTGTGCGACTACGCCTGCGCGTCCGCGGCCTGCGCCTTCAGTGCCCGCTCCACGCCCGACCGGGACTCCGACACCAGGCGCCGCAGGGCCGCGCTGGGCTCGGCGGAGGCGAGCCAGGCGTCCGTCCGGTCCAGGGTCTCCTGCGAGACCTGGACGGCCGGGTAGAGGCCGACCGCGATCTGCTGGGCGATCTCGTGCGAACGGGAGTCCCAGATGCCCTTGACCACCTCGAAGTACTTCTCGGCGTACGGGGCGAGCAGCTCGCGCTGGTCGGTCTGGACGAAGCCGCCGATGACCGCCTCCTGGACGGCGTTCGGCAGCTTGTCGGATTCCACGACCTGCGCCCAGACCTCCGCCTTCGCCTCCGCGGTCGGCCGGGCGGCACGGGCGCTGGCCGCATGGCGCTCGCCCGCGGCGGTCCTGTCCCGCTCGTACTCGCCGGCGATCTCCGCCTCGTCGTACCGGCCCACCGCGGCCAGCCGCTGCACGAACGCCCAGCGCAGCTCGGTGTCGACGACCAGACCCTCGATCGTCTGCGAACCGTCGAGCAGCGCCTCCAGCAGGTCCAGCTGCTCCGGGGTCCTGGCGGTCGCCGCGAACGCCCGCGCCCAGGCCAGCTGGTGGTCGCTGCCCGGCTCGGCCGCGCGCAGATGGGCCAGCGTGGCGTCGGTCCAGCGGGTGAGCAGGGCCTCACGGGCCGCAGGGTCGGCGTACAGGTCGATCGCCAGCTTCACCTGGCGGTGCAGCGACTGCACGACACCGATGTCGGACTCCTTGCCGATGCCCGACAGGACCAGCGAGAGGTAGTCGCGGGTGGCGAGCTCCGCGTCCCGCGTCATGTCCCAGGCGGAGGCCCAGCACAGGGCACGGGGCAGCGACGACTCGAAGTCGCCCAGGTGCTCGGTCACGAACGCCAGGGACTCCTCGTCGAGACGGACCTTGGCGTACGACAGGTCGTCGTCGTTGAGCAGGACGACGGCCGGGCGGCGCCTGCCCACCAGCTGCGGCACGGCGGTCAGTTCACCGTCGACGTCCAGCTCGATGCGCTCGTCACGCACCAGCTTGCCGCTGTCCTCGTCGAGTTCGTACAGACCCACCGCGATGCGGTGCGGGCGGAGCGTCGGCTCGCCCTTGGCGCCCGCGGGGAGCGCCGGGGCCTCCTGGCGGATGGCGAACGAGGTGACGACACCGGCGGCGTCGGTCTCGATCTCCGGGCGCAGGACGTTGATCCCCGCAGTCTGGAGCCATTTCTCCGACCAGTTCTTCAGATCGCGCCCGGAGGTCTCCTCCAGCGCGCCCAGCAGGTCGGACAGGCGGGTGTTGCCGTACGCGTGACGCTTGAAGTACGCCTGCACACCCCCGAAGAACTCGTCCATGCCGACGTACGCGACCAGCTGCTTCAGGACGCTGGCACCCTTGGCGTAGGTGATGCCGTCGAAGTTGACCAGGACGTCGTCCAGGTCGTTGATCTCGGCCATGATCGGGTGGGTGGAGGGCAGCTGGTCCTGCCGGTAGGCCCACGTCTTCATCGAGTTGGCGAAGGTCGTCCAGGAGTGCGGCCAGCGCGACTCCGGGTGGTACGACTGGCACGCGATCGACGTGTAGGTGGCGAAGGACTCGTTCAGCCACAGGTCGTTCCACCACTCCATGGTGACCAGGTCGCCGAACCACATGTGCGCCAGCTCGTGCAGGATGGTCTCCGCGCGCAGCTCGTACGACGCGTCGGTGACCTTGGAGCGGAACACGTACTGGTCCCGGATGGTCACCGCACCCGCGTTCTCCATCGCGCCCGCGTTGAACTCCGGCACGAACAGCTGGTCGTACTTCTTGAACGGGTACGCGTAGTCGAACTTCTCCTGGAACCACTCGAAGCCCTGCCGGGTGACCTCGAAGATCGCGTCGGAGTCGAGGAACTCGGCGAGCGAGGGCCGGCAGTAGATGCCCAGCGGCACGGACTGCCCGTCCTTCTCGTACACGCTGTGCACGGAGTGGTACGGGCCGACGATCAGCGCCGTGATGTAGCTGGAGATCCGCGGCGTCGGCTCGAAGACCCAGGTGTCGTCCTTGGGCTCGGGCGTCGGCGAGTTGGAGATGACGGTCCAGCCGGAGGGCGCCTTCACCGTGAACTGGAAGGTGGCCTTGAGGTCGGGCTGCTCGAACGACGCGAACACACGGCGGGCGTCCGGGACCTCGAACTGGGTGTAGAGATAAGCCTGTTGGTCCACCGGGTCGATGAAGCGGTGCAGCCCCTCGCCCGTGTTGGTGTACGCGCAGTCGGCGACGACCCGAAGGATGTTACGGCCCTCGAGCAGCCCCGGAAGGGTGATCCGCGAGTCCTTGAAGACCTCGGCGGGGTCGAGGCCGTCCCCGTTCAGCGTCACCTCGTGGACGGTCGGGGCCACCAGGTCGATGAAGGACTCGGCCCCGTTTTCGGCCACGTCGAAGCGCACCGTCGTCACAGACCTGTAGGTGCCGCCCTCCTGCGCGCCGGAGAGGTCGAGATCGATCTCGTACGAGTCAACGGTGAGCAGCTTCGCCCGCTGCTGCGCCTCTTCGCGGGTCAGGTTTGTGCCAGGCACGCGGTCATCTCCTCGTCATGTGTCGGTTCAGCCATCCTTCCACGGGACCGTGGGGAGGGCGACGAGGGTTTTCCCGATGGATCAACCGGTCAGCGCCCCCGGACCGCCACGTCCGAATCCCGCCGGTCCCGCGGCCCTGCCCGCGCCAGCCTGGACGCATGACGACGTACATCGCACGACCCATCGCCCCGTCCGTCCTCAAGGAACTGCGCACCACCGACGACGCGGGCCGTCCGACGGTCCCCGTGGCCGACGACGAGGGCGGTGCCCCGCTGCGCTGCTGTCTGCGCCGCAGCGAGCCGGGGGAGAGGATCGCCCTCGTGTCCTACGCGCCCCTGCGCCGCTGGGCGGCCGAGACGGGCGCCGAGCCCGGGGCCTACGACGAGCAGGGGCCGGTCTTCATCCACGCGGACGAGTGCCCGGGCCCGGACGGCGAGGGCTACCCCTTCGCCAACGCCCACCGCACGGTCCGCCGCTACTCCGCCGAAGGGCACATCCTCGGCGGGGAGCTGGTCGAGGCCCCCGACGACGCGGCCTTCCACAACGCGTTCGACGACCCGTCCGTGGCGCTCGTCCACGTCCGGGCCGTCGAGTACGGCTGTTTCCTCTACGAGGTCAGGCGGCCCTAGGCGGGTCGGGCGAAGCCCGCTGCGGTTCGGCAGCGCCCTGAAGGGGCGCGGGGCCCCGCCGCGTCAGCGGCTGATGTTACAGCCGATATGCGGCTCCGCCGCGTGGGCGCGATCAGCCACGGCGGTGCCGCAGACGATCGACGGCATGTCCCCCCACTTGCAGCGGAGCGCTCAGCCCTTCAGCTCCGCCGCCACCAGCTCCGCGATCTGTACCGCGTTCAGGGCCGCGCCCTTGCGGAGGTTGTCGTTGGAGATGAACAGCGCGAGGCCGTTGTCGACGGTCTCGTCGCGGCGGATGCGGCCGACGTAGGACGGGTCCTGGCCGGCGGCCTCAAGGGGGGTCGGGATCTCGGAGAGCGCGACGCCCGGGGCGCCCGCCAGCAGCTCCGTCGCGCGCTCCGGGGAGATCGGGCGGGCGAAGCGGGCGTTGACCTGGAGGGAGTGGCCGGAGAAGACCGGGACGCGGACGCAGGTGCCGGAGACCTTGAGCTCGGGGATCTCCAGGATCTTGCGGGACTCGTGGCGGAGCTTCTGCTCCTCGTCCGTCTCGTTCAGACCGTCCTCGACGAGGTTGCCCGCGAAGGGCAGCACGTTGAAGGCGATGGGGCGCTTGTAGACGCCCGGCTCCGGGAAGTCGACCGCCGAGCCGTCGTGCGTCAGCTTGTCCGCGTCGGCGACGACCTTCTGGGCCTGGCCGTGCAGCTCCGCCACGCCCGCGAGACCCGAGCCGGACACCGCCTGGTAGGTGGCGACGACCAGCGCCTCAAGGCCCGCCTCCGCGTGCAGCACCTTCAGGACCGGCATCGCGGCCATCGTCGTGCAGTTCGGGTTGGCGATGATGCCCTTGGGGCGGTCCGCGACCGCGTGCGGGTTCACCTCGGAGACGACCAGCGGGACCTCGGGGTCCTTGCGCCAGGCCGAGGAGTTGTCGATCACGACGGGGCCCTGCGCGGCGACCTTCTCGGCCAGCGCCTTCGAGGTCGCGCCGCCCGCGGAGAACAGCACGATGTCCAGGCCGGTGTAGTCGGCGGTCGCCGCGTCCTCCACCGTCACACCGTCCAGCTCCGTCCCCGCCGAGCGGGCCGAGGCGAACAGGCGCAGCTCGGTCACGGGGAAGTCGCGCTCCTTGAGGATCCTGCGCATGACCGTGCCGACCTGCCCGGTGGCTCCGACGATTCCGACCCTCACGGCGACTCCTTCTGCGTGTTCCTGTATGTCTGCGGCGTTTCCATCATGCGGCCGACCCGGGTCCGCCTGTCCAATTCTTTGCGCTCCATGCCCGAAGCCTGGGACGCCGCGCCACGAACAACAGTTGCGGAACTCCGCCTCCACCCCCGCTGAGCTGGAGAAATTCGCTCTACGACGGCCCGGTACCGCAAGCTGTGCTGGCCGCGCGCGCCGGTGTGACGTACACCTCTGCACGATTCCCCGCGGCCGGGCCGAACGTTTCCGTCGGCTCCGGCGTCGTAGAGGAAACGCGGTGAGGGGGTGGCTTGTGCTGCGCAGAAAGGCCCGCCGTGGCCAGGGAGACGATCATGGCGATCCTCTGGACGCGGCTCAGGAACGCCGGGTGCGGGCGGTGCTCGCACTGGGCGGGGTGCCGCAGACGGACCTGCCGGACGGGGTGCAGCAGGTCCGTCTGCGGCTGCTGGAGCGGGCGGCGAAGGGGTACGAGGCCCCGCGCGACGTCTCGGCGTGGGCGGCCGTCGTCGCCTCCAACCTGGCGATGGACTGGCACCGCGCCAAGAAGCGGCAGGAGCGGATCGGCGAGCGGCTCGCCTCCCTGCGCCAGCTGGAGCACCCGTCCGGAGAGGACACCAGCGTGCTCTCCCTGGCCGTCGCCCAGGGCCTCGACGAGCTCCCCGACTCCCAGCGCCAGGTCCTCGTCCTGCGCTTCTACGCCGACCTGCCCGTCCGCTCGATAGCCGACGAGCTCGGCATCCCCGAGGGCACGGTCAAGAGCAGGCTGCACACGGCGGTACGGGCACTGCGCGCCCGCCTGCACGAGGACGAGGTGGTGTGAGATGACCGCCGAACACAACAGCGTGGACGCGCTGATGGCCGCGATCACCGGCGAGGAACTGCCCGAGGAGGCCCGCACGGACGCCGGCCTCGCCGCCGAGCACATCAGGGCGAGGGCCGATGTGGCGCTGCTGCGGCAGCAGCTCGGGATCATCGGGGACGCGCTGGCCGAGGATCCGCGCCCCGAGCGGACGGCCGCTGCGGCACGGACCCCCCGGGACTGGCGCCGGGCGCGCAGGTTCGCCTTCGGCTCGCTCGCCGTGGCCGCCGTCGCGACCGTGCTGTCGGGGCTGGGCTGGCTGGTGGTGCAGGCCGGCGGCGGCACCGGCAGCATGTCCGGCGGCAGCGCCGACTCGGCCTCTAGGGCGGACGGGAACGCCAAGACCCGCTCGGCCTTCTCCAGCCCCGGCTACCTCGCCTGCACCCGCCTGGTCGCCGAGGGCGAGGTGACGGCGGTGCAGCCGGTCCCCGGGACCGCCGGGCAGGAGCGGATCACCCTGGGCGTGACCCGCTCGTACAAGCCGGAGAAGTCCGGGAAGGAGATCACCCTGCTGATCGAGGACGAGACCCTCCGCAAGGCCCTCCACAAGGGCGACCACGTCCTGGTGGCCGTCCCGCCGCAGTCCACCGTCCCGGACCAGGTGATCGTCGGCGAGAAGTCGATCGCCCGTGAACGCGCCGGGCTCACCCGGGCGCTGCCCGAATCGGCCGAGGTCACCTGCTGACGTGGCCCGCTGACGGAAAAGGGCGGGCGCCCGTACGGACGCCCGCCCTCACCGCCGTACCACCGGCTACGGAGTGACCTTCTCGATCTTCACGCTGCCGGTGCCCGCGGCCGTGCCGCGTGCGTTCACCAGCTGGACCTGGCCGAAGAACTCACGGCCCTCAGGAGCGGCCGCCGCGGCGGTGACGCTGCCGGAGACGGTCGCCGACTCGCCCGTGCCGAGCTTCACCGGCGCCGACCCGTCGACGGTGACGGTGCCCAGGGACGCGGAGAAGAAGACGTCCCGGTAGTCGTACGCGGTGGAGCCGGACGGGACCGAGTAGCCCGCGACCTCGACGGTGTACGTGCCGGCGGCGGGCGAGGCGATGGAGACCGCCTCCTCCGAGTCGCCGTCGGCGGACTGGCCCACGACCGTGCCGGCCGCGTTCTTCACCACCAGGTCGAGGTCGGCGGAGGCGTCCGAGACGTTGCCGATGGCGACGTCCAGCGACTTGGCGCCCGCGGGCACCTCGACCGTGGTGGTCTGCGTCTCGCCCTCCTTGATGGTCGGGCGGGCCGTCTTCGACGAGCCGAGCGGGCCGCCGACCAGCTTGCCGTCGAGCGCGGCGAGCTGGTTCGTCACCTTCCAGGAGACGGCGGCCGGAGTACCGACCTTCGCCTCGGGAACGGTCACGGTCTGCGGGTCGAAGGCCGCACCGAGGACGGCGACGTCCAGCTTGTACGGGTTGTCGAGCAGCGGCGAGGTACGGCGCGACTCGACCTCGATCTCCCAGACACCGGCCTGCGGGTCCGCGTACGCACGCACATCGGGCTTGCAGCCGTTGCCGTCGAGGTAGTTCGGGTAGCAGTACGGGGTGCCGGTGTTGTCGACCGGAGTGCCGTACGGGTGGATGGCGATGAACCGGGTCTGGCTCTTGTCCTTCAGCCCGCCGATGGCGACCTCGAGGGACTTGGCGCCCGCGGGCACGGTCACGAAGTACGACTGCGTGCTGTTGCGCTGCACCGTGTTCGAGGCCGTGAAGGTGTACTTCACCGGCGACGAGACCACGACCGTGGCGAGGATCTGCTTGTCGACGCCCTCGGTGCTCGGGTCGTCGACGTCGAGGATCGCGCTCTTGATGCCCGCGGACCTCGGGTTCGCCTGCACCTTGACGGTGACCGGCTGGTTCAGCGGCAGCTTCACCTCGTCCTTGCCGACGATACGGAAGGTGTCACCGGCGTTGTTCTCGATGCTCAGGTCGTGCCGGAGCGCCTTGGCGGAGCCGGAGGTCCGGGTGATCGTGACGTCGTACGTCTTCCTGTCACCCGCCTTGAGGCCGCCCTCGCGGTCGTACAGGCCGGTGCCGAAGCCCGGCGTCTTCAGCGCCTGGTCGAGCGCGGTGTCGACCGGGGCCTTCACGACGTAGTCAGAAGGCACAGTGTCGTTCGCGGTGGCGCCGTCACGGATCGCGTCCCAGGCGTCGACGACGTCGATGCGGCCCGCGCCCTCCTCGTAGGCCTGAACGCCCTTGATGTGATGGGCGGTCGAGGTGAGGGCCGTGCGCAGGGTGGCGGGCTTGAGCTCGATGCCCTTCTGCTTGGCGGCCGACAGGAGCAGCGCGCTCGCGCCCGTGGCCTGCGGGGAGGCCATGGACGTGCCCTGCAGCATGGAGTAGCCGGCCGGCAGCGAGTAGCCCGACTCGGCGACCGGGGAGCCCGGCAGCCAGGTCTGGGTGGTGTTGATCGCGGCGCCCGGCGCCACGAGGGTCGGCGTGAAGCCGCCGTCCTCACGCGGACCGCGGGAGGAGAAGGGCATCATCGCGTACTTCTTGTCCACGACCGAGCCGTAGTTGGACGCCCAGGTCGCCTTGGAGATGGCGGCGCCCACGGAGATCACCTTGTCGGCCAGCCCCGGGTCGCCGATGGTGTTCGCGCCCGGGCCGGAGTTGCCCGCCGAGATCACCAGCTGCACGCCGTAGGTGTCGATGAGCCGCGTGTACAGCTCGGCGCGCGCGTTGTTGCCGTCGTTGAGCGCCGGCAGACCGCCGATGGACATGTTGACGATGTCGACACCGCGGTTCACGACCAGGTCGATCATGCCCTCGGTGAGCGCGACGTTGGTGCAGCCGCCGGTCCAGGTGCAGGCACGGGAGGAGACGATCTTCGCGCCGGGGGCCGCGCCGTTCATCTTCCCGCCGAACAGGCCGTTGCCGGCGGTGATGCCGGCGACGTGCGTGCCGTGCTCGGACTCGATGACGCCGATGTTGACGAAGTCGGCCTTCTTGCCGACCCAGTCACCGCCGTACGGGTCCATCGGCACGTCCTTGCGGATCTGCACGACGAACGGCTGGCGCTCCACGACGTCGGTCGACGGGTCGTCGGTCCCGAAGTAGCCGATCTGATAGCCGTCCTTGTACGGCTTCATCGGCGTGTCGTCGCTGAAGTCGTAGTTGTTGTTCAGGTCGACGCGGACGGTGCCGGCGGCGGCGTCGTACAGGACGCCCCACTTGTCGGTCGTGTCCCCGTCGCGGTTCGCGTCGCCCTTCGCGTCGCCGCCCGCGGTGGCGGACTCGCTGAAGGTGCTGATCTGGTACGACCCGGCGGGCGCCGTCCAGGCCTTTCCACCGTAGGTGAAGGTGGGCCCGGAGACCGAGGTCACCATCGGGCGCCAGGTGGCGTCGCTGTCGACGATCGGGTCGGTCGCCGTCACCCAGTCGACGATCTTCCGCTCACCGGTGGTGGTCTTCTGCAGCGCCGGGTGACCGAGGTCGACACCGGAGTCCAGGATGCCGATGGTGACGCCGCGGCCGTCCGCCTTCGGGTGGTCCTTCACGAAGTCGACGGCGCCCGTCTCGAAGGACGGGTTGTACGGGTTCTCGGCGGGCGTGTTCTTGTCCGGGGCGGGGTAACCGACCGTTCGCTTCGCCGACTTGGAGCCGCCCGTCGCGCTCGGGTCGTCCAGCGGTATCTCCTTGCGCAGGTCGATGCCGTGCACGGAGGAGAGCTTCGCGGCGGCGGCGATGGCCGCGTCCGCCTTCGCGGTGGGGACGGTGGCGCGGACGTAACCGAGCTTGTCGTACGTCCGGCCGACCGAGCCGCCCTTGACCGCGTCCAGCTCCCCGGCGACCTGCTCGGTCTGCCCAGGGGCGGTGGCGATCATCATCGTGACGTTCTTGTCGCCGTCGGCCTTGGCCTCGGCGAGCAGGTCCGCGTCGTCGGAACCGAGCTTGTCCTGCGCGGACTTGACGCTGCCGTCCGAGGGGGCGGTGGAGCCCGGGGACGGCGCGTCGGCGGAGAAGGCCATGGGTATCGGCCCGGCCGCGGAGAGCGCGGCGACAAGACCGGCGGCCACGGCTATTCGGGCCACGGGTCTCAGGGGGGTGAGGGTCATCGGCATCCCTAGGAGTGAAGATTTTCAGTGCCGGACGAGCGCACAGCTTTACCCAAGGGACAGTTGTTTGGGAAGTGTTGACCGAAACGATATGGACGTATGGGGAAAACCCCCGATTCTCTTTACACGGATGAGTCCCCAATAGTGCTGAATGAACCGGCGATGCCGGACTAACGTCCCCACGTGCGCAGGAAACTGAGGGTGGCGGCCTACGCCCTGTGCGTCCGTGACGACCAGCTCCTCCTGTCCCGCGGGATCGACGGCCGGGGCCGCCCCGAGTGGACCCTGCCCGGCGGAGGCGTGGAACACGGAGAGGACCCCTATGACGCCGCCGTCAGGGAGGTGGAGGAGGAGACCGGCTACCACGTGGACCTCACCGCCCTCCTGGGCGTGGACTCGATCCGCCTCACCACCCGGCGCCGCCTCGGACGGTCCGTCGACCGTCATGGCATCCGACTGGTGTACGAGGGCCGGGTGACCGGTGGCGAACTCCGCCACGAGATCGGCGGCTCGACGGACATGGCGGCCTGGCATCCCCTGGAGACGGTGGCCGGCCTGCCGCGGGTCGCACTGGTCGACGTGGGTCTTGCGCTCTGGCGGGAGCGGCCCGCGGCGGGGCGGGTGAACTCCTTTCAGTACCCAGCAACATGAACGCGGAGTGACCGCCCCCGGGCCGCCCGAAGAGCGATCGTGAACGCACAGGGTGGCCCAAGATCCACGTACGGTGATCGGCGTTGCCCGTTGCCGCCTCGTTCACCAGCAGGTCATTCCCGGTGCCAACCATCCAGTACGAGCGGGTTGTTCGCGACAGCGAAACAGCCCGCGACCACTGCCGACGCGTTGCCACTCGGGGAGATCGCGCCATGTCGCGCATACGCTCTGTCGCCGCCACCAGCCCGGCGATCAACCGCCGTACCGTCCTCGCCGCCACCGGCGCGGCGGCCGTCTCCGCAGGCGTCGGATACGCCCTGCGGCCCACCGACAGCCAGGCCGCCACCGACACCACCCGGGTCGTGGCGCAGTCCCGCAGGGCGCCGGCCGCCCCCCTCGCGCCCTACACCAAGGGCACCACCCTCGCCACGGTCGCCGCCCCGCGCAACTCCTCCGGCTTCCGCCGCCTCGGCGACGGCCCCGGCTGGTCCCGCGTCGTGCGCAGCGAGCTCGCCGCCCCCAAGTCGGGCCGCGCCGGCCGCCGTACCGCGCTCGCCTCGTTCGTGCAGCTCACCGATCTGCACCTGACCGACGTCCAGCACCCGTCGCGCCTGGAGTGCCTGCGCTCCACCGACAAGGGCGCCTGGCGCCCGCACGAGGCGCTGACCGTGCAGGGCGCGATCTCGCTGGTCGAGCGGATCAACGCGCTGCGCGGCGCCCCCGTCACCGGCACCCCGCTGCACTTCGCGATGACCACCGGCGACAACACGGACAACAACGCCAAGTCCGAGCTCGAGTGGTACATGAAGATCATGAGCGGCGGCCGGATGACCCCCAACTCGGGTGACCCGCGGCACTACGAGGGCGTCCAGAACAGCGGCCTCAAGCTGTACTGGCAGCCCGAATCCACGGTCCGCGACGGCGACAAGCAGCTCGGCTTCCCGCATCTGCAGGGCTTCCTGGCCGCCGCGATCCGCGAGGTGCAGAGCCCCGGCCTGAACCTGCCCTGGTACTCCACGGTCGGCAACCACGACGCCCTGCCGCTCGGCTGCTTCGGCCATGGCGACTCCTGGCTCGCCGAGTACGCGGTCGGCGGCAAGAAGCTGATGTCGCTGTCCGCCGCCGAGGGGAAGAAGCTGCAGGACGCCATCAGGGCGAACAAGGACCCCAAGGGCACGGCCTACCGGGACCTGCTCAAGGCCCACGCGCGCGACATGCGCTCGGTCACCGCGGACGAGAGCCGGGCCCCGTTCACCCAGGCCGACTACCTCAGGGCCCACCTCGACCCGGCCTACCGCGGCAACGGCCCGGTCGGCCACGGCTACTCCACCGCCAACCTCGACGCGGGCACGCAGTACTACACCTTCCGCATCGCCGACGACGTCATCGGCATCAGCATCGACACCACCGACCCGGGCGGCCACTACAACGGCTCCATCGGCACGGCCCAGTTGAACTGGCTCGACAAGCAGCTGCGGGACAACAAGGACTCGCACGTCATCGTCTTCAGCCACCACACCAGCCAGTCCATGGCGAACACCTCGAACGTGGACCCGGCCCACCCGAACGAACGCCGGCACAACGGCCAGGAGGTCGTCGCCCTCCTCGGCAGCCACGCCAACGTCCTGGCCTGGGTGAACGGCCACATCCACCGCAACTACATCACGCCGCACAAGGGCTCCGGCGGCCACTCCTTCTGGGAGATCTCCACCGCGTCCCACGTGGACTACCCGCAGCTGGCGCGCGTCATCGAGATCACCGACAACAAGGACGGCACGCTCTCCCTGTTCACCACCCTCGTCGAGTCCGCGGCCCCGCACCGCACGGACTTCGCCGACCTCACCCAGACGGGCCTGGCCGCCCTCTACCGCGAGCTGTCGTACAACGTCCCCGACCGCACCGCGATGCTCGCCGGCGACCCGAACGACCGCAACACGGAACTGGTGCTCAAGAAGGGCTGAAAGCGGCTCAACCGGCTCGCGGTGCATCAACCCCCGCACCGCGGGCCGGGTCTGTCTCCCCCGACCGAGCTCGGCGACGAGCGAGCGAGATGGGGGAAGACATGACCGTACGTACGACTCTGGTGGCGGCCACCGCGGTGGCGCTGTCCGTCGCCCTGGCCGGCCCCGCCCTTGCGGCGGGGCCCACCGGCACCGGAGCCCATGACGCGACCCGCAGAGCGATCGAAGCCGTGGTAGAGGACGGCATTCCAGGCGTCACGGCGACCGCGAAGGACGCCCACGGCACCTGGTCGACGACCGCCGGGGTGGGCAACCTCCGTACCGGCAAGCCGCGTTCGGCCGAGGACCGCTTCCGGGCGGGCAGCATCACGATGACGTTCGTCGCGACGGTGGTGCTGCAGCTGGAGGCCGAGGGCCGGCTGTCGCTTGACGACACGGTGGAGAAGTGGCTGCCGGGCGCGGTCCACGGCCACGGCCACGACGGCAGCCGGATCACCGTCCGCCAGATCCTGAACCACACCAGCGGCATCTACGACTACACCGACGACGAGACGTTCGAACGGTGGTACTTCAGCAAGGACGGCTTCAACAAGCACCGGTACGACCGCTGGACCCCCGAGGCCGAACTGGCGGTCGCCATGCGCCACAAGCCGCTCTTCGAGCCCGGCGCCTCCTGGAGCTACTCCAACACGAACTTCCTGCTGGCCGCGATGGTGGTCGAGAAGGTCACCGGCCATCCGTACGGCGAGGAGGTCCGCCGGCGGATCATCGACCCGCTCCACCTGACCGGCACCTCGGTCCCCGGAAACCGGGTCACCCTCCCGCAGCCCAGCAGCCGTACCTACTCCAAACTCGCGGACTCCACGACCGGCCCGACCTACGACGTCACGACCGTGAACCCCGCCCTGGCGTACGGTTCGGGCGAGCTGATCTCCGACACCTCCGACCTGAACCGCTTCTTCAAGGCCCTGCTCACCGGCCGACTGCTGCCGCCCGCGCAGCTGAAGGAGATGAAGACCACGGTCAAGTCCGACGTCCTGCCGAACGCCGGCTACGGCCTCGGCCTCATCGACCGCAGGCTCAGCTGCGGCGTCCACGTCTGGGGCCACGCGGGCGGCATCTTCGGCTCGATCTCGGAGGCGGTGACGACGGCGGACGGCCGCCACTCGCTGTCCTTCAACCTCAACGGGGACTGGACGGACGTGGCACACACCCAGGCGGTGATCGAGGCGGAGTTCTGCGGCGGTCAGGACCGCTGACGGCACGCGTCGATCGCCTCGCGCAGCCGGGCGACCGCCTCCTGGACCGCGCCGTCCGCGAGGTTGCCGTACCCGAGGACCAGGCCGTGGTCGGCGTGGTCCTCGGTGGCGTGGTAGGCGGCGAGGTCCGCCACGCGCAGCGAACGGGCCGCCGCCGCCCGGACCACGGCCGCCGGGTCCGCGGCGGCGGGCAGCCGCAGAAGGAGATGGAGACCGGCCGCGACACCCGAGACCGGGGCGTACGGCAGCCGGTCGGCGAGCGCCCGGACGAGGGTGTCGCGGCGGTCGCGGTAGCGCTTCCGGCAGGCGCGCAGATGGCGGTCGTAGGCGCCTGATTCCAGCAGGTCGGCGAAGGCCAGCTGGTCGAGGGGCGGGGGCTGGGTCGCCGTCTGGTCGGTCCTGTGCAGGTGTTCGGTCCAGCGGGCGGGCGCCACGATCCATCCGATGCCGAGCGCGGGGGAGAGGATCTTGCTGAGCGACTTGAACAGGACGACCCGGGAAGGGTCCATGCCCTGCAGGCTCGCGACCGGCCGGCGGTCGTAGCGGAACTCGGCGTCGTAGTCGTCCTCCAGTACGACGCCGTCCACCTCGCGGGCCCAGTGCAGCAGGGCCGCGCGCCGTTCCGGGGCGAGCACGGTGCCCAGCGGGAACTGGTGCGCCGGGGACGCCAGCACGGCCCTCAGCCCGGGGTGTCCGGCGAGCTCGTCGGTGCGCAGGCCGGCACTGTCCACGCGGACCGGTACGACGTCCAGGCCCGCGGCGCGGATCACCTCGCGCAGCCGGGTCCAGCCCGGTTCCTCGACTCCGACGGCGGTGATGCCGCGGGCGCGCAGGGCCCGGCAGAAGCGGCGCACCCCGTCGGTCACGCTCGTGCACACCGTCACGTCCTGGGGGCTCGCGGAGACGCCGCGGGAGCGGGCCAGGTACTCGGCGAGGAGCCGTCTGAGCCGGGGATGGCCGCCGGGCGGCGGGTAGCCGAACTCCGTGAACGCCACCGTCGTCGTCTGCGCGCGGACGGCGTCGGCCCAGCGGCGCCGCGGGAACGCCCGCAGGTCCGGCAGGCCCGGGGCCAGGTCGTAGCGGGCCGCCGGAGCCTGCTGCGGCGCGCGCCGCGCGGAGCGGTCGCTGTCGCTGTTCGACCAGCGCACCCGGGTCGCGGAGCCGGTCCGGGCCTCCAGATAGCCCTCGGCGACCAGCTGGCCGTACGCCTCGGTCACCGCCCAGCGCGAACAGCCGAGGTCGGCGGCGAGCTGCCGGCTGGGCGGCAGGGCGGTGCCCACCTCGATCCGGCCGTCCCTGATCGCCGAACGCAGTGCCCGCTTCACCCGCTCGTGCAGCGGCCCGTCGGCGGCCTGCCCGAGGTGGAGCAGGAGATCGCCCGCCGGATTGGTCCGTGATTTCCGCATGCCATTGGACGGTAGCAGCGAGCCATTTCTCAGTAGCTTCGAGTGCATGAAGGACGTACACGAAACCCACCAGTTGTTCCGCGGAGTCTTCGAGGACTGGCAGACCAAGGCGGGCGTCCTGTCGGCGACACCGGACGCACCGGTCGTGACGGACGACTCCGCGCCCGTGCGGCGCGTGCTGCGACGGTTGCGGGCCCGCTTCGAAAGACCACCCGGTAATTCAGCCGACTCGGACACGAGACGCCTAGTTCATCCGTACGAAACGTCCATGCCGCCTCATATCGGCTAACCCGCACTTCACGGGGGATGGCTCGATTTGTGCAAGGCGGGTGGTCGTATGCCCACGAGGCGCGGACTGCACGTGCTCTCGGTCTACGAGGGTTTCTTCTCCGGCGGGGCCCGGATCGTTCACAGTGACGTCGTACTCGGACTTCAGGAGGGTGACCAGCAGCATCGCGTGCTGAGCCTCCACGGCGAGGTGCACCGGGAGGCAACCCGGCAGCGGATGGAGGACGACGCCTGCTACCGGTCGCTGACCGCGGCGGGCGTGGGCGTCACCTCCCTGGGCCGGGTCTTCCCCGTAAGCGGTGATCCGGTCGGCTTCACCGGGCCGGAACTGGCCGACACCGCGCGGGCGACGGCGGACGCGGACGTGATCCTTTCACTGAAGGAGCAGCCGCTGCGCCTCCTGAACCAGGCGGGCCTGCCGCGCCGCCCCGTCGTGGTCTGTCTGCACCGGTCCGACCCGGAGAACCAGGGGGCGGCCCTCGACGAGCTGAAGGCCGCCATCGCCGACGGCAGGGTGGTGGCGTGCGTGTGCTGCGCGGAGTCGACGCGCGCGGCGTACCAGGCGGCGGGGATCCCGGCCGAGCTGCTGCACGTCATCCCGAACGGCGTGGACCTGCTGCGCTTCCGGCCCGACGCGGCCCGGCGGCTGGCACTGCGGGCCTCCCTGCAGATCCCGGCCGCGGCGCCGGTGGTCGTCTTCGCGGCCCGGTACGACGCGATGAAGAACGTCCCGCTGTTCCTGCGGGCGGCACGGGTGTGGCTGGAGCGGGAGCCCGACGGGCATGTGCTGATGTGCGGCGCGGGCATGACACCGGCGAACCCGGGCCTGGAGGCGGACATCGAGACCGCGTTCGGACCGCAGCAGACCCTGACGGACCGCGTCCACCTGCTCGGCGTCCGACACGACATGGAATCCGTGTACGCCGGTGCCGACGTCGTCGCGCTGACCTCCGCCTGGGGCGAGGCGGCCCCGCTGTGCCTGGTCGAGGGCATGATGTGCGGCGCGGTACCGGTCGCCACCGACGTCGGCGACAGCGCGGCGATCGTGGCGGGCCACGGCTTCGTCACCCCGCCCGACCCGGCGGCGATCGCCCGGGCCTGGACGGAGGCGGCAGCCTCCCGCACCGCCCTCACCCCGTCCCTCACCGCGAGCCGCGAGCGCTTCAGCCGCACCCGCATGATCGCCTCCTACGCCACCCTCCTCGACTGGGTCGCCGCGGGCGCCACCGCAAGGCCGGCCCTTCCGGGGCCGCGGTAGTCCTCCGCCGCCCCGCAGGGGTTCGCAGGCCCAGGCTCTCGGCCTGAACGGCCTCGTCCTCAAACGCCGGACGGGCTGAGAACTCAGCCTCTCCGGCGTTTGAGGAGCGGGGGCCCGGGGGCCGGTCCCCGTGGCGGGGCCAGAACGACGCTTGTCGCTGCCGTTCACTCCACGCGAGTCGTCCCCCGTGCGGCCGTCGGCGCCGCCTCGGTCGCCGGACCGGCGACGTGAGCCGCCGGCAGGACCTGGCGCACGCTTACCAGTGCTGCCAGGGCGATCGCGGCCGCGACCGCGGGTACTCCGGCCGCGCCTGCCGTGGACAGGGTCAGGCCGCCGAGGGCTCCGGCGACCGCGACGCCCAGGAACTGGGCGGAGAAGTGCAGGCCGAGAGCCTGGGAGCGCTGCTCGGGGGCGAGTCCGGCCAGGCGGGTCTGCTGGCTGATGCCGCCCGACCACCAGGCCAGGCCGAAGGCGAAGAGGAGGGGGAAGGCGATGACTCGGGCAGTGGTCGGGATGTGAGCGATGGTCAGGAGTGTCAGGACCGCCAGGAATCCGGCGATGAGCAGCAGCACCGTGCGCAGCACCTTCGCCAGCGCGTGCTTCTTCAGCACCGAGCCGATGAGGCGCCCGCCCGTGAAGCCGCCCGCGCCGAACACGACCATCAGTGCCGCAACTCCCGTACTGCCCAGACCGGTTGCCCGGTGCGCGATCGGGGACAGATACGTGTACATCGTGTACGCCGCGAGGAAGAGACCGAAGGTCGTCACCAGGCCCCAGCGGACGGGCCCCCGGCGCAGCAGGTTCAGACGCCCCGCCGTCGCACCCGCCGTGCCGGGCACGTCCGGCAGCCAGGCCAGCACGGACAGGGCGGTGACGAGCGCCAGCGCGGCCACGAAGGCGAACGACGCCCTCCAGCCCAGCGCCGCGCCCACCACCGTTCCGATGGGGGCGCCGAGCGTGAGGGCGACCGCGTTGCCGCCGGCCGTGACGGCGATCGCGCGCGGCAGTTCCTCCGGTTTGCTCAGCGCCGCCGCGGCGGCCGCCGCCGGCGCCGCGAACAGCGCCGCGCCCAGCGCCGCAAGGACACGCGCCACGGCCAGCGTCGCGATGTCGGGGGCGACGGCGGCGAGCACATTGGCCGCTGCGAAACCCACCGCGGCCCAGATCAGGAGCCGTTTGAGGGGGACGTGCTGGAACTGGCCGATCAGAGGCGGCCCGGCGATCGCATAGACCAGGGCGAAGACCGTGACCATCTGCCCGCACACGGACACCGTCGAGTGGAGGTCGTGGGCCACGTCGGGGAGCACCCCGGCGATCACGTATCCCTCGGTGCCCACCGTGAAGGTGCCAAGGGCTAAGAGGTAGATCCTTGGATTCATGGTCCAACGGTACAAGAGTCGTTGAACCTTTGGAAGACGGAGTCTCTGGCAGTAGGGTCGACGTCATGCGGGACAGATTTCATGCCGAACTGGCCAACGTCACCCTGGCCGAGGCGATGCACGGGCTGAGCGATCCACTGCGCCTGCGTATTGTCGCGCTGCTCGCCGAGCGCGGCGAGACCGAGTGCTCGGTGATCTACAACGACCTGGGCATCAGCAAGTCGAACGCCTCGCACCACTTCCGGGTCCTCAGGGAGTGCGGGCTCATCTGGCGCAGCCACCAGGGCCAGCAGCAGAGCGCCCGGCTGCGGGCCGACGAGTTCGAGGAGCGCTTCCCCGGGCTGCTGCCCGCCGTCGTCAAGAACATCGCCGAGACCACGGGAGAGGGCGGGGACGGCGAACAGTGACGTCCGCCGCCCCCGCCCGGGCGCCGCTCAGCCGAGGAACACGTTCCCGAGGCTGAGCCCCGTGTACGTGTCCCGCATCGTGATCACGTCACCCTCGCGCAGCTCGGTCCCGTCCTTGTGCGAACTGATGCACGACCCCAGCAACAGGTACACGACCGTGCCCGCCTCGAACAGGCCGCGCCGGCGCAGCAGCAGCCGTTCCAGGACGCGCGGGGAGTAGAGCATCTCCCGCCTGCCGAGGGCCCCTCGGCGCTCCCACACGGCCGTGCCCTCGCGGCTGATCGACGCGGTGACCTCGCTGGACGGCGGCACTTCGGCCAGCACCACCTCGGCGGCCACCGACGTCGGCTGGAGCTTCGACAGGTTCGCCAGATTGCGGCGCGCGTGCCGCAGGCCCGCGTCGGAGAAGTCGTTGGCCAGCGTGAAGCCGAGGTAGACCGGGTCGCCCTCCTTGTTCACGCAGTACACGGCGCAGTACTCGACCTCGATGCCGCCGCCGGTCAGCGGCACCGGACTGGAGAGCGGGTCCCCGTCGGTGCGCAGCAGCTCACCGGTTCCCTTGTAGTAGAAGTCCAGCCTCCCCTTCTCCACCGCCGCCCCGTTCACCACGGCGTGGGTGTAGCCGAAGCTGTAGACGGCGGCCCGGGAGCGCTCCTCGGGCAGGAAGGGGACCGTGCCGGGAGGCGACGGCCGCTCCTCCTGCCCGGCGAGGCCCTCCAGGTACTCCGGCCAGGACAGGCCGCTGTCGGCGTAACCGACCGCGAGTTCGTATGTGCCGGCGACTTTCCGGATCGTGGTCATCTTCACTCACCTCACTTCTTCTTGAAGGCCTTGTACTGCCGCCCGCCGAGCAGCAGTTCATGGGTCTCGACAAGGTTGTCGGGCCGCTCGCCGCCGGCCGGCAGGTTGCGGACGTCGGTGATCAGGACGCCGCCCTGGAGCAGGGTGCGCTCCAGCTCGGCGAGCGGGACGACCGGGGTGTCCGGGGCGTGTTCCGAGACCGTGAGGTCGTATCCGATCCGCTTGTTGTAGTGGAAGGTGCCGGCCGTCTCGAAGGGCAGTTCGGTGGTGGTGAGGTCCGAACGGACCCTGATCCGCAGGGCCTTGTGGTCACCCGCCCACTGCAGGACATGGGGGGTGAGGTCCGGGGAGTGCGTGGCGATGTCGAGGCGGCCCTGGGCGAGCAGGGGTACGAGCCGCAGCGAGTCCGGCTTGAGGAGCAGGGCCCGCGAGCGCGGATGTGTCACCTCCCGTACCAGGTCCGCGAGTTCGGACAGGTCCGTACCGGCGTCGAGCAGGGCGCCGCGCTCCTCGCCGTGGACGCGCAGCCAGTCCTCGTCGACCCGGCCCCAGTCGGAGATCCGCAGGACCTCCTCCACCGTCAGGTCGTACCGGCCGAACAGGAAGGCCTTGAACGGCTGGTACTGCAGGATGCGGCCGTGGTCGCCGACGATGGAGTAGTCGCCCACCCAGCCGTTGATGAAGGACCGGGTGCCGACGACGCTCGCCAGGCCCAGGTAGTCGGCGTTCCAGCCCACCATGGCGTCGCGGCCCACCCAGGCGTAGTCGCGCAGCACGACACCGGGCTGGTGCGTCATGGAGACGGTGCGCGCGCCGATCGAAGGGCGCCCGTACGCGCTGTGGTCCTGGCGCAGGAGCAGGCTTCCGGGGGACAGCCAGGCGCCGTCCCCGATGGTGATGTCGCCGCCGGCGTTGATCCCGCTGCCCTTGCCGAACCGCACGTACCGGCCGATGTCGATGCGGGGGATCTGTGCCGCCGGCAGCGCGTACTGGTGGTCGGCGTGCGGGGCGCTGAAGTAGGCGCCGCCCTCGAAGTGGGTGGGGAGGATCCAGTGCTGTCCCGCACCCTCCCGGACCAGGAGCGGGTCGCCCGAGGTGTCAACGGAGAAATGGTTTTCCGGAAGGCCGAGTTCCGCTGCGAGTTCCCGCAGGGAATTGGCCACCAGTCGGCCGAATTCTATCTGCTGCTGCTCGTTTCCGATGGCGGCCGACTGTTTGCGCAGTTCCTTGAGGACCTGGGCGTACCGAACAATGGGGTACGGCTTCGGGTTGGAGGCTTCCGCCAGCTTTTCGAGAAGGTTTACCGTGCTGACCCGCTCTATCGTCGTGTGTACGTCGAAGTATGCGGACTTGTTCACGTGGTCCCCCTGAAAACGTGTTGGACGGTTGGCAAAAGCCTAGGTGGGAGGCGTCGGGAGGACCAACGAGAGTTGTTTATTGCTTCAATAATTGAAGCTTATCGGCAACTCCGTGTAACTGGAAAAGATTCGTTAACAAACAGTCAAGGAGTGAATCTGTGCGACATGCCTGGGTAGGGCGCCTGGTCATGTTCCGAAACCTTGATGTAGGTCAGCTGCGTACCCTCGTTACCATTCTGGAAACGGGAGGTTTCCGGCGTGCGGCCGAACGGCTTTCCCTCACGCAACCCGCCGTGAGCCAGCACATACGACGCCTCGAATCCCTTCTCGACGGCCCCGTCTTCACCAGTACCGGGCGCCGGCTCAGGCTCAGTCCGCAGGCCGAGGAACTCGCCGGATACGCCCGCCGGATGGTCGCCCTCAACGACGAGGCGGTCGCCCGGGTCAGCGCCGTGCCGCGCCGCGAAGTGGTGCTCTCGGTCGGTGTCTCCCAGCAGTTCGAGCCCGCCATGCCCGAGCTGCTGTCGGGGCTGACCCGATTACTGCCCGAGGCCCGAATAGCCCTGCGCACGGGCCTGAGCGCACCGCTCACCGCCCGGGTCGCGGACGGCGAACTGGACCTCGCCCTGATCTCCGCCCCGCCCCGCGGCAGCCGGGACCGGTTCCTGGGCCGCATACAACTCGCCTGGTTCGGCCGCCACTTGGCGGACGCGGACGGGGGTGCCCCGCTCCCGCTGGTGCTGTGCGCCGAGCCCTGCAACCTCCGGGTCCATGTCCTCAACTCCGTCACCCTCGGCCGGCTCCCCTGGCGGAGCGTCTACGAGGGCCCGGACCTGCCCGGTGTACGGGCCGCGATCCGCGCCGGGCTCGGCAACACCTGCCTGCCGGCCAACGCCGACGAGCTGTGGGGGCTGCGCAAGGCCCCGGCGGAGTGCTTCCCGCCGGTCGACCCCGTCCCCGTGTCGCTGGTGGTGGCACCCGGCACCAAGGAGGGGGTCATCGAGGCCGCGCACCTCGCGGCCCGCGACGCCCTGAGCTGCTTCCCCTACCTGGACGAGGGCACCCTCGACGCCCCGTACGACCTCGCCCCCGAGCAGCCGCAGCCGCTGGCCTCCTGACCACACACGAGGAGGGGCCACCGGCACCCGGCGGCCCCTCCTCTCCCCTCCTGGTCCCGCCCCGGTCCGTCACTACCGCGGCAGCACCACGACATACGCGGCGGGCTCCCGGTCGCCGGAGGCCATCAGGGCCGTGCGGACGACCGCCGCCTGCTGCTCCATCGAGTCGCGGAGCTTCTTGGGGGTGATGTGGACGACCGTGATGCCCAGGCGCTCCAAGTGCTCCCGCTTTCGGGCGTACTCGGACCACAGGGCGTCGTCGTCCTGCCGAAGGCCTTGCCGCGGCGCCCGGGTGTCCAGCTCCACGGCCACCGCCTGCTCCGGCCAGTACGCGTCGAGGCCGCCGAGATGGGGGCCGCCCGGCAGACGGAGGTCCACGTTCCAGACGGGGTCGGGCAGGCCGTAGTCGTGGACCATCCGGTACAGCCGGTCCTCCGCGATGGCGCGGCCCTCGGCCAGCAGGGAGTCCACCGCGTCCACCACGTGCGGGCGGCTGAGCAGCTTGGCCTGGTTCAGCGCCCGTACCACCGAGGCCGGTTCGCAGTGCCCGGCGCGCACCGCCTCGGTCAGCAGCCGGCGTACCGCGCCCGCGTCCGCGAGTTCCGACACCGCATCGGCCAGCGCGCGCGGCACCGGCGCGACCGGAACTCCCGTCACCTGTTGGGGAGTCGGCAGCGTGTGCGTGCGGACGACCCGCGCGCAGCCCGCCGAGCGCAGCCGGCGCAGCCGGGGCACCAGGACGTCGATCTTCTCCAGCGACAGCAGCGGCGGCGCGGACGTGAAGCCGTGCAGCGTCAGGGCCGCCAGGCCCGTGATCATCGCCTCCGCGTAGACCGGCCGGTGCGGGCTCTCCGCGCCCGGCTGCGTCGGCACTCCGGGGGCCGACTCGCGCGTCGCGTACATCAGGACCGCGTGCAGCCGCTCCTCGCTGGTCGGCGGGCCCGGGTGGAGCAGGAAGACGCCCGGGAGGAGCTGCTGCCAGGGGCCGCCGGTGCGGCACTGCTCGGTCATCTCCGCGGACGAGACGCCATGCGCCCGGAGCTGAGCCGTCGTCAGCACACGGCGGTGCACCTCGGCGAGGTGGCGCAGGGGGCGGGGGGAGGCCGGGGGGAGAGGGGTGTTGTGGTTCATGCCGGGGGGTTTCCCGCGCTCGAACCCCCCTCTAACCGCTGTTACACGCTCGTCGACAAAAACGGACAAGGTGGCACTAAAGGACGCTTGTTCGGATGCCGATAGGGCAGGCAAAACCCCTGGTCCGTTCGGGTCGGACCAGGGGTTACGGGTGTTATTGACCGGATTCCGTAACGGTCACGGGCGGATCAACCGTTGGCCAAAGCTCGCGGCCTAGGCGCCCGCGGCCTGGGCCCGCAGCGCCCGCGCCAGATCGTCGCGCGCCTCAAGGACCAGCCTGCGCAGCGCCGGCGCCGCGTCCTCGTGGGCCGCGAGCCACGCGTCCGCCGCGTCCAGCGTCGCCTGCGCGCCCTGCTCCGTCGGACAGGACGGGAAGAGCCCCCGGACCACGTCCATGCCGATCTGGATCGACCGCTCCCGCCACACCCGCTCGATCGCCGCGAAGTACTTCGAGGCGTACGGCGCGATCAGCTCCCGCTGCGAAGGCTGCGCGAAGCCCGCGATCGTCGCTTCCACCAGCGCGTTGGACAGTGCGTCCGACTCCACCACCTGCGCCCAGGCCTGCGCCTTCACCGCTTCGGAGGGCCGGGCGGCCAGACAGCGGACCTGGTGCCGCTTGCCGGACGCCGTGTCGTCACGGGCCAGCTCGGCCGCCAGCACCGTCTCGTCCGCGGCCCCGTGCGCGGCCAGCGGCTCCAGGAACGCCCAGCGCAGCTCCTGGTCCACCTCCAGCCCGTCGACCTTCTCCGTACCGTCCAACAGGCCGCGCAGCAGCGCCAGTTCGTCCGGCCCCGCCGCCACCGTGGCGAGGAAGCGGGCCCAGGCCAGCTGCTGCTCGCTGCCCGGCTCGGCCGCCCGCAGATCCCGCAGGGCGACCTCGGCCAGCAGCCGCTCGCCGGTCGGCCGCCAGGCCGGCGGCGCATAGTTGACCAGCGCCGAGTGCGCCCAGGCATGCAGCATCTGCAGCACGCCGATGTCGGACTCGCGGTGCGCGAACCGCGTCACCAGGTCCACGAAGTCGGCGGCGGGCAGCAGCGCGTCCCGGGTCAGGTTCCACAGGGCCGACCAGCACAGGGCGCGGGCCAGCGGGTCGGTGATCGCCCCGAGGTGCTCGCGCAGGGTGGCCAGCGAGGTGTCGTCGAAGCGGATCTTGCAGTACGTGAGGTCGTCGTCGTTGACGAGCACCAGCTCGGGAGCCTCCGCGCCCACCGGCTCCGCCACGACCGTACGCGGACCGTCGACGTCCACCTCGACCCGGGCGTAACGCTCCAGGGCGCCCTCGCCGGTGCGCCGGTACAGGCCCACCGCCACCCGGTGCGGCCGCAGCTCGGGGTGCGACTCGGCCGCCTCCTGCAGCACGGCCAGCTCGTCCACCCGCCCCTCGGCGTCCAACAGCACCTGCGGGGTGAGGGAGTTGACCCCGGCCGTCTGCAGCCACTTCCGCGCCCAGCTCGCCATGTCCCGGCCGCTGGTCTCCTCCAGCACCGACAGCAGATCGCCGAGGCGTGTGTTGCCGTACGCGTTCCGCTTGAAGTAGCGGCGCGCGCCCTCCAGGAACGCGTCCTGCCCGACGTACGCCACCAACTGCTTGAGGACCGACGCGCCCTTGGCGTACGTGATGCCGTCGAAGTTGAGCTTCGCGTCCTGCAGGTCGCGGATGTCGGCGGTGATCGGGTGGGTGGAGGGCAGCTGGTCGGCGCGGTACGCCCAGGCCTTGCGGCGGTTGGCGAAGGTGATCCAGGCGTCGGTGAAGCGGGTCGCGCCGACGTTCGCGAAGGTGCCCATGAAGTCCGCGAAGGACTCCTTCAGCCACAGGTCGTCCCACCACACCATGGTGACCAGGTCGCCGAACCACATGTGCGCCATCTCGTGCAGGATGACGTTGGCCCGGCTCTCGTACGAGGCCCGGGTGACCTTGCCCCGGAAGATGAACTCCTCGCGGAAGGTGACAAGACCCGGGTTCTCCATCGCGCCCAGGTTGTACTCGGGGACGAGCGCCTGGTCGTACTTCCCGAAGGGGTACGGGTAGTCGAAGTGGTCGTGGAAGAAGTCCAGGCCCTGCTTGGTGACGAGGAAGACGTCGTCCGAGTCGAAGTAGGGCGCCAGCCCCTTGCGGCACAGGGCGCCGAGGGGGATCTCCAGGCGCGTACCGTCCTCGAAGGTCCGCTCGTAGGAGTCCGTGACGTAGTGGTACGGGCCCGCCACCACGCACGTGATGTACGTCGAGATCGGCTTGGTCTCCGCGAACCTCCACACCCCGTCCGCCCGCTCGCCGGCCCCGTTGCTCCAGACCGTCCACCCCTCCGGTGCCCGCACCTCGAAGCGGAAGGGGGCCTTGAGGTCCGGCTGCTCGAAGCCCGCGAAGACCCGGCGGGAGTCGGCCGGCTCGTACTGGGTGTACAGATACACCTCGCCGTCCTCCGGGTCGACGAAGCGGTGCAGGCCCTCGCCGGTGCGGGAGTAGGCGCACTGCGCGTCGACGACCAGCTCGTTCTCGGCGGCGAGGTCCTCCAGGAGGATCCGGGAGCCGTCGAAGACCTGACCGGGGTCGAGGTCCCTCCCGTTGAGTGAGACGGAGGTCACACTCGGCGCGATCAGGTCGGCGAAGGTGGCGGCGCCGGGCTCGTTGCTGCGGAAGCGGATCGTCGTGACGGACCGGAAGGTGCGCGGACCGTCCCCGGCTTTTTCCCCCACCGCCGTACGCAGGTCGAGGGACACGTCGTACCCGTCGACGGACAGCAGGGCGGCCCGCTCCCGGGCCTCGTCGCGGGTCAGGTTCTCACCGGGCACGGGCAGCGCTCCCTCGGCTGGTGTTCGGTATGTGGACAGGGCTGATCCTGCCATGGGGCACGGGCACCGGGCACTCGGGAATGGGGACGGGGAGGGCTGTTGTTGCGGGTTGAAACGCACGCTTTTCCTAGGAGAGCCATGTCCGAGACCGCGAGCAGCTCCGCCGCGAAGACGCCCGTCGACTTCTGGTTCGACCCGCTGTGCCCCTGGGCCTGGATGACCTCCCGGTGGGTGCTGGAGGTGGAGAAGGTCCGGAACATCGAGGTCCGCTGGCACATCATGAGCCTCGCGGTGCTCAACGAGCCCAAGATCGACGAGCTGCCCGAGGAGTACCGCGAGCTGCTGGAGACCAAGGCCTGGCAGCCGGTCCGGGTGGTCACCGCGGCCTGGCAGAAGCACGGCTCCGACATCCTCGGCCCGCTGTACACCGCGCTCGGCACCCGTATCCACAACGAGGGCCAGGGCCCGACGCGCGAGGCCGTCGAAGGCGCCCTGGCGGACGTCGGCCTGCCCGCCGACCTGATCGAGTACTTCGACCAGAAGGACTTCGAGTTCGACGCCGAGCTGCGCGCCTCCCACAAGGAGGGCATCGACAAGGTCGGTCAGGACGTCGGCACCCCCGTCATCGCGGTCCCCGGCCCCGACGGCGAGCAGATCGCCTTCTTCGGCCCGGTCGTCACCCCGGCCCCCAAGGGCGAGGAAGCCGCCCGCCTCTGGGACGGCACGCTCGCGGTCGCCTCGGTCCCGGGCTTCTACGAGATCAAGCGGACGCGGACGAAGGGCCCGGACTTCAGCAACCTGTAGGGATCAGACAGGGTCGGCTTCCGGATTCTTGAGCTCCTCCGGGAGCCGGCCTCCCTCGCTCTGCTTGCTCCAGCGCTGGTACCACCGGCAGCCCGGGGCGGTACAGCGCCACAGGTCGGTCAGCCGGCGGTGCTCCGGCGCGACGGTCGGCCTTTCCTTCTCGTTGAGCGGCCTGAACACCTGGGTGCCGCTGCCCCCGCAGGTCGGGCAGTGCTTGTCCTTGAAGAACATCAGCGCCTCCTCGCCATACCGGTAGTACAGCGCGTACGCGGCGAACGCGCCCCCGGAATCCTCGGGTCCCGGTGGTGCGTCGTTCAGGCCCGCGCCCTTCCCCGCGCCTGCGCGAGCCGGTCGAGATGGTCCTCGTACGCCTTCGCGTAGTACGCCGCCCGGGCCGCGTCCGGCTCCACGACCGCCGTCGGCTCGGTCCACGCCGTCGCGTCCAGTGCGACGCCGTACCGCTCGGCCGCCGCCAACACCGCGCCGCGCGCGCCCACTTCACCCTCGACGACCCGCAACGGCCGCCCCAGCACATCGGCGAGCAGCCGCATCCAGGCGGGGCTGCGCGTCCCTCCGCCGCAGACGGCCAGCGAGCCCGTCAGGCCTGCCGCCTCCAGACAGTGGCGGGCGGCGTACCCGATGCCCTCGCAGGTGGCGCGGATCAGGTCACCCTTCGTCGACTCCAGCGACACACCGGTGAGTTCGGCACGCAGACGCGGCTCGACGAAGGGCGCGCGCTCGCCGGACGGGGCGAAGTACGGCAGGACGCGGACGCCGTTCGCGCCCGGCGGGGTCCCGGCGAGCAGACCGTCGACCTCCTCGTGGTGCACGCCTGTCGTCGACAGCACCCAGTCCAGGGCGGCCGTGCCGACCATCGCGGGCATGGCGCGCAGCCAGTGACCGGGACGGTCGGTGGAGATGTACAGGCCGGCCGGCTCGCCGGTCAGGTCGAGATCGGTCGTGGCGACCAGACTGGCCAGACAGGTGCCGACGATGAGCAGACCGTCCCCGGGGGCCGTGACACCCGCACCGAGCGCACACGACGGGAGGTCGTACGGGCCGTTGGCCAGCCGCGTGCCGGCCGGCAGGCCCTCGCCGCGCGCCTCGGCCGTCGCGATCGGATCCCCGACGGGAGCGAGCAGCCCACGGCGGTGGGTCAGCCCCAGCAGCTCCACCACCCGGTTGTCGTACGTCCGTGTGCGTGGATCGAGGAACGGCATCGACGCGTCCGACACATCCGTCGTCACCGGCGCCCCCGTCAGCCGCCGGAACACCATGTCCTTGCAGTACAGGGCAGTGGCCGCCGCGTCGAGGGACTTCGGCTCGTACCGGTCGAGCCAGGCCAGCAGCGGCCCCGGACACCCGGGGAACATGGCACTTCCCGTCCGCCGGAACACCGTCTCGAAGGTCCCGTCCGCGAGCCACTGATCGAGCAACTCATGCGCCCGCCCGTCCATCCAGGAGGCAGCGGCCCGAACCGGCCGCCCGTCCTTGTCGACCAGCCAGACGCCATCGCCCTGACCGGTGAGGCCCGCCAACTCGATCGGCTCCGGCACCTTCGCGGTCAGCTCCTGAAGCACGGCGACGACGGCCCCATACACCTCCTCCATGTCCTGCTCGACGACCCCACCGTGCAGCGCCAGCCCCACCGGCCGCGCTTCAACGGCAAGTTCACGCCCCGCACCGTCGAACGCGGCGGCCTTCACCATGGACGTACCGACGTCGATCCCGACGTACACAGCGGCTCTCCCTTACGGTCCGGTAGCGCCCCGAAGGGGCGCGGGGCTGTGTCGATAAGCGGCTCCGCCGCGGGGCGCGATCAACCACAACGCCGCGGCAGACAAACGACGGCCTTTCGAGGCACTCACGTCAAGGCGTGCGCGAGGGGCTCACCCCTCGCCCACCGCCCCACCTCAGCGGCAGCGATCCCAGCAGCCTTCGAAGCCACCGCCCGCGAAGCCCCGCCCAGATGCGGCGTCATCACCACCCGCTCCCGCAGCCCGAACAACCGCGACCCCTGCGGCACGGGCTCCGTCGCATATGTGTCGAGGGCGGCAGCCGACAGCCGCCCACTCTCCAGCGCGTCACACAACGCGTCCTCGTCCAACAGCGGACCCCGGGCCACGTTCACGACCACCGCCCCCTTTGGCAGCAAGGCCAGTTCACCCGCACCGATCAGACCCCGAGTCTCGTCGGTGAGCCGCGCATGCAGAGTGATCACCCGGGACCGCCGCAGAAGTTCGTCCAGCGAGAACACCCGCAGCCCATGGATCTCACCCCGCACATACGGGTCGTAGACCATCACCTGCGCCCCGAACGCACACAGTGCCCGAGCGACCCGGCTGCCCACAGCCCCGTAACCGACGAGCCCGACCGGCAGGTCCTCCAGCTCCAGTCCGCTGTGTTCGTACGTGTAGTACGTCGCCCCCTGCCAACTGCCTTCCCCGGCAAGGAGGTTGTGGGCCTGCGGGATGCGCCGCAGGGCCGCCAGCATTAGGCCTACGGTGAACTCGGCGGTGGCGGCGGCGTTGCGCCCCGGGGCGAAGCAGACGCGGACGTCGTGCCGCTTGGCCGCATCCAGGTTGACGTTGACCGGGCCGCCCCGGCACACGACCACCAGCCGCAGGTCCGGGCAGGCGTCCAGGACGCGCTCCGTCACCGGTCCCATCTGGGTGACCAGCACCTGGGCCCCCGCGAGCGCGTCGATCAGCTCGTCCTCGGCGTCGCTGGCCTCCGACACCTCGGCCACCGGGCCGAAGGGGTCCAGTGGCCAGCCGAGGGTCAACTCACGTACTTCACAGGCGAGTTCCTGGCACAGCGCCGCCGTGATGAGTGACGGCAGGATGAAGTGGTCGCCGGCGGCGACGACACGGACGGGTTCACTCATCGCAGGGAGTCTCCTGTCTCGGCGTCGAAGACATGGGTGCGGTCGGGATCAGCGGGTGACACGGACCCCTCCTGGTGGATGAGGCGCACCTCGGGGTCGGTGAGGACGACGAGGGCGAGGGTGGCAGAGGGCCTCCTCCTGGTCGTACGTGACCAGGACGGGACCGGTAGGTCCTGCGCAGATCACGTGGCTCCGGCTCGGTCATCGCCGCCCCTCGTCGCGCAGACCTGATAGGTGACCTTGTGCTCGTCCAGGTCCCGCAGAGCCTCCGCCGACGCCCCGTCGTCGACGAAAAGCAGGTCGAAGCGGGAGAGCGGGACGACCCGGTGCAGGGCGGTCCGGGCGAGCTTGGTGTGGTCGATCAGCAGGACGTTGCGGGCGGCCGAGTCCAGCATCGCCCGCTTCACCGACACGATGTGCTGCTCCTGGTGGTACGCGTAACCACCGTGCACGGCGGACGTGGACGCGAAGCACACGTCCACCCGGAGCGACTGCACCGCCTCCACGCAGGACACCCCGAGGAACGACGAGTGCAGCGGGTCGTAGTCGCCGCCGAGGGCCATCAGATGGATGCCCCGCTGGTCGGCGAGGAGGTTGATCGCCTCCAGGAAGTTGGTGACGACGGTCAGCGGGGTGATCTCGCCGAGGCGCAGCCTGCGGGCCATCTCCAGGGTGGAGGTGGAGTCGTCCAGCATGATCGCCATGCCGGGCTCTATGGACCTCAGCGCCTGCTCGGCGACGGCGGCCTTCTCCGCCCGCATGGCCTTCAGGCGGTACTGCACGTTCGACTCGAACACACCCGACGGCTGGGCGGTCACCCCGCCCCTGAACTTCCTGACGAGGCCCTGCCGTTCGAGCTCGTCGAGGTCCCGGTGGATGGTCATCAGGCTCACCCCGAACCGCTCGGCGAGCTCGGCCGCGGTCGCCGAACCGTCGGCCAGGACCTGTTCGGCCATGGCGGCCTGCCGGGCCGCGGGCCCCTGCAGGTGTGCGCTGCCGCTGCTGTTGCTGCTCATCGTGTCCCGATCAGTCGTCCTTGGCCCTGGGGCCCGTCGCCTCGAACAGCAGCAGGTTCTCAGGCCGGACCGTCGGCCGTACCGGATCGTCGGACCGCAGCCCGGCCGTGTCGGCCCGTGCCTGTCCATCCGTGACCTCCGCCAACAGAGGGTGTAACGGCGGAAGAGGGCCGTCAATCCCTCGCGCAGGCGAAAATCTCAGTGCACAGTGAGAAGTTCACATCCCGGGTCGCGATCCGTGGGAGGTACGGATGGGATACGAGGGCGAGGCGTGGCTGGGGATCGACCTGGGCACGCAGAGCGTCCGTGTACTGCTCGTCGCCGCCGACGGCACGGTCCTCGGCGCCGGTTCGGCCCCCCTCGCGGGGGTGCGTGACGGGGTGCGGCACGAGCAGGATCCGGGGGAGTGGTGGACGGCGGTGTGCACGGCGGCCCGCCTCGCCCTCCGGGAACGGCCCTCCCGTATCGGCGGGCTCGCGGTGTGCGGGACGTCCGGGACCGTGCTGCTGACGGATGCCGCGGGGCGGCCGGTGAGCCCTGCGCTGATGTACGACGACGGGCGGGCCTGGGCGGAGGCGGAGCGGCTGCGGGGGGCGGGACTCACGGTGCAGAACACCTGGGGGCTGCCGAAGGCACTGTGGCTCCTGCGCACCCATGGGCCGGGGCGCATCACCCACCAGCCCGACCTCGTGGCGGCCCGGCTCGTCGGCCGTCCGGTCCCCACCGACTCCAGCCACGCCCTCAAGACGGCCTACGACGTGGAGGGCGACGCCTGGCCGGACATCCCCGGCGCGCCCGAACTGCCCGAGGTCGTACGGCCCGGCACCCCGCTCGGCGAGGTCTGCCAGGACGCCGCGGAGGCCACCGGCATCCCCGCCGGCACCCCGGTGATCGCCGGGATGACCGACGGCTGCGCGGCGCAGATCGCGTCCGGGGCGCTGCGGCCGGGTTCCTGGAACTCGGTGCTCGGTACGACGCTCGTCCTCAAGGGGGCCTCTTCCGCCCCCGTCCGCGATGCGACGGGCGTGGTCTACAACCACCGTGCACCGGACGGGAGTTGGCTGCCCGGCGGAGCGTCGAGCGTGGGGGCGGGGGTGCTGACCGCCGCCTTCGCGGGCGCGGACCCGGGGGTCATGGACGAACGGGCGGCCGCTTACGAACCCTCGGGTGCGGTGGCGTACCCGCTCGTGTCGCCCGGCGAGCGGTTCCCGTTCCTGGCGCCGCACGCCTCCGCCCTGGTCCTGGGCGAACCCGAGGGGGAGGCCGACCTGTGGGCCGCACTGCTCCAGGGCGTCGCCTTCACCGAACGGCTCTGCCTGGACTACCTGCACCACCTGGGCGCCCCGATGGACGGCCCGCTCACCTTCACCGGCGGCGGCGCCCGCAGCCCGTACTGGAACCAGCTCCGCGCCGACATCCTCGGCCGCCCCGCCCGCGTACCGGAACAGACCGAACCGGCCCTCGGCATGGCCGCCCTGGCCGCCCACGGAACGGGCGCGGGCCCCCTGACGGACGTCGCCGACCGCATGGTCCGCCTCCACACCGTCCTCGACCCCCGCCCCGACCGCACGGCCCTGTTCGCCGAGCCGTACGCCCGCCTGGTCGACGAACTGGCGACCCGTGGCTGGCTGCCCCCACCGGTGGCGGCACACGCACACCAGCGCCTCAACCGGAATACTGCGGGCTCATGACCACGACCCTCCTGCTGGCCCGTCACGGCCAGACCGTGTGGCACGCGGAGAACCGTTACGCGGGCGTGAGCGACGTCGCCCTGACCGAGACCGGCCGCGCCCAGGCCGAGGCCCTCGGGCGCTGGGCCGCCGCCCATCCCGTCGACGCGATCTGGACGTCCACCGTCTCGCGTGCGATCGCCACCGCCGAACCCGCCTGCCGTGCCCTCGGCCTCACCCCGCGCCGCGAAGCCGACCTGCGGGAATGCCACTTCGGGGTGGTGGAGGGCCGTACGCTCGCCGAGTTCGCGGCCGAGGATCCGAAGGCGGCGGAGGCCTTCCGCACCGACCCCGTGGCCCACCCCTTCCCCGGCGCCGAGGACCCAGCGGGCGCGGCGCACCGGGGCGCCGCCGCCCTGCATCGCATCGCCGCCGCCCACGACGGTGAACGCGTCCTGGTCGTCGCCCACAACACCCTGCTCCGGCTGGTCCTGTGCGACCTGCTGTCCATCCCGCTGGGCGACTACCGCCGCGTCTTCCCGCAACTGCGCAACGCGGCGGTCAGCGAACTCCGTATGAGCGGTGGCTCGGTCGGGCTGATCTCGCTGAATGTCCCGTGCGAGACGGCGGCGGTGTAGAACGGCCCACCGGAAAGCCCCCGCGAGTCACGTCCTCGCGAGGGCTTCCGTCCTTCCGCCTGCCCGCATGAACGGTGAGAAGACGATCACGAGGCAGGACGCTTCACGGGGTCAGGGCGCCAGCAGGAGTACGTCCGCACGGGACTTCGCGGCCTCGTAACGGCGTGCCACGTCCTGCCAGTTGACGACCCGCCACATCGCCTCGACGAAGTCCACCTTCTGGTTCCGGTACTGGAGGTAGAAGGCGTGCTCCCAGGCGTCGAAGACGAGGATCGGCACCGAGCCCTGCCCGACATTGCCCTGGTGGTCGTAGACCTGCTCGACGACCAGCCGACCGCTCAGCGGCTCGTACGCGAGGACGCCCCAGCCCGAGCCCTGCGTGGTGGCGGCGGCCTTCGACAGCTGCGCCCGGAAGCCGGCGAACGACCCGAAGGACTCGGCGATCGCGTCCGCGAGCTCGCCCACCCCGTCGGCCGCCAGCGGCTCACCGCCGCCGTCACCGGTCATGTTCTGCCAGTAGATCGAGTGCAGGATGTGCCCGGACAGATGGAACGCCAGGTTCTTCTCCAGACCGTTGACCGCAGCCCACGACTCCTTGTCCCGCGCCTCGGCGAGCTGCTCCAGCGTGTCGTTGGCGCCCTTCACATACGCGGCGTGGTGCTTGTCGTGGTGCAGCTCGATGATCTCGGGGCTGATCACGGGCGCGAGCGCGGAGTAGTCGTACGGCAGGTCAGGAAGCGTGTAGACGGGCATGGGGGTCCCCTCCGGAACTCTTATTGCAAGTAACTTGCAACTACACGCTAGCAACAAAAAGCCCCCGCGCGTACACGGGGGCTTCTTCGCGGGGCGGCCGTCGTCAGCGCCTCGCCCGCTGCCAGGCGTACCCCACCGCCGCCAGGACGGCCGTCATCCCGCCGGTGGAGTAGAGCTGGACCCGGGTGCCGGGCTCCCGGGCCATCAGGACGAAGATCGCCGCCATGCCGGCCAGCGCCACCCAGGTCAGCCACGGGAACGCCCACATCCGGACCACCAGCTTCTCGGGCGCCTCCCGGTTCAGCCGGGCCCGCAGCCGCAGCTGGCTGACCGCGATGAAGATCCAGACGACCAGGATCACCGCCCCGATCATGTTCAGCAGCCAGGGGAAGACGTCGTCCGGGCGCCAGTAGCTGAGGACGACGCAGACGAACCCGAAGACGCAAGAGGCGAGGACGGCGATCCTCGGGACGCCGCCCGACACCCGGCCCAGCACCTTCGGGCCCTGGCCGCGCTCGACGAGCGAGTAGGCGATCCGCGAGGAGCCGTAGATGTTGGCGTTCATGGCCGACAGCAGGGCGACCAGGACGACCACGTTCATGAGCTGTCCGGCGCCCGGGATGCCCAGGTGGTCGAGGGCGGCGACGTACGGGCCCTTGTCGACGACCTCCTTGGAGTCCCAGGGAACGAGCGTCACGATGACCGCCATCGAGCCGATGTAGAACAGCGCGATGCGCCACATCGCCGTACGGACGGCGCTCGCCACGCCCCGCACCGGGTCCTGCGACTCGGCCGCCGCGATGGTGACGGTCTCCAGGCCGCCGTACGCGAAGATCGAGGCGAGCACCCCGACGATCAGGCCCTCGCTGCCGTTGGGCAGGAACTCGGTGAGGTTCGACGTGCCCGGCGCGACCGTGCCGGGCAGGACGCCCGCGATGGCGAGGACCCCCAGCACCAGGAACAGGCTGATCGCGCCGACCTTCAGGGCCGCGAACCAGAACTCGAACTCGCCGAAGTTCTTCACCGCGGCCAGGTTCGCGACACAGAACACGACCATGAACAGGGCCACCCAGCCCCACTCGGGCGTGTGCGGCAGCCAGCCCGTCACGATCTTCGCGGCGCCGATGCCCTCCAGGCCGACCGCCGTGCAGAGCAGCACCCAGAAGGACCAGCCCGCGGTGAAGCCCGCCCAGGGCCCGATCGCCCGTTCCGCGTGCGCCGAGAACGAACCCGACGACGGATACGCGGCCGACATCTCGCCGAGCATCCGCATCACCAGCATCACGAGGAGGCCGGACAGGGTGTAGGCGACGACGATGGAGGGTCCGGCGGCGGCGATACCCGCGCCGGAACCGACGAACAGGCCGGCGCCGATGACCCCGCCGAGGGCGATCATCGACAGGTGGCGCTGCTTCAGGCCGTGGGACAGGGTGGCGTCGGCGTCCGCCTGCGGCGGAGTCTCGACCTCGGTGGTGCTGCTGGGCATGGGCGCGGCTCGTCCAGTCCATGAGATGGGCAAAAACGCCCACAGTCTGGGCGGCCTCTCCGCTCAGGAGGAGAGA
The DNA here is from genome assembly GCF_039532765.1 of Streptomyces longisporus. NCBI lineage: Bacteria > Bacillati > Actinomycetota > Actinomycetes > Kitasatosporales > Streptomycetaceae > Streptomyces > Streptomyces longisporus. The sequence goes on along the minus strand of NZ_BAAASG010000011.1, from coordinate 211,109 downwards.
CCGCCCATTATCCGGACAGGCCCGGTACGTGCTGTGACTAGGCCGCTACGGAGGTGTAGTGCGAGGCGTCCCCCTCGATCGAGTAGCTCTCCTTGCCCTCGATGCCGACCGGGATGTCACCGGCCACGGTCACCCGGTGCAGGCGGCGCGGCAGGCCGTCGTAGTTGTCGACGGCGTAGTGCTGGGTGATGCGGTTGTCGAAGAGGACCAGCTGGTTCTCCGACCAGCGGTGGCGCAGGATGTTCTCCGGCCGGGTGACGTACGCCTGCAGCAGATCGAGGATCTTGCGGGACTCGCCCGGCGACAGGCCCACGATGCGCTGTGCGAACCCGCCGATGAACAGCCCGCGCTCACCGGTCAGCGGGTGCACACGGACCACCGGGTGGACCGTGCGGTACTTGATCGAGGTGAACTGGGCGCGCTGGGCGGCCTGCTGCTCGTCGAGCTCCTCCTCCGGTACGGCGTAGTCGTAGTCGTTGGTGTGCTCCGCCCACAGCGTGTCCGCCAACTGGCGGAGCGAGTCGGGGAGCTGGCGGTAGGCGGCCGCCGAGTTGGCGATCAGGGTCTCGCCGCCGTACGGCGGGATGGTGATCGAGCGCAGGGTGCTGGCCTGCGGCGGGTTCAGGACGAACGTGACGTCCGTGTGCCAGTGGTTGGCGGCCCGGCCGCGCTCGCTGTCGACGGGCAGCACGTTCGGGACGCCGTCCACGGAGGAGACCGTCGGGTGGGCGGTGGTGATGTCGCCGAGGTGGCCGACGAAGGCCTGCTGGCCCGCGTCGTCGAGGTTCACGTCGTCGAAGACGAGCGCCTTGTGGACGTTGAGGGCCTCGCGGATCGCGGCGGTCGCCTCCTCGTCGAGCGGCTTGGAGATGTCGATGCCGGAGACACGGGCGCCGATGTGGGCGGTGACCTTCTGGATTTCGATGCCTGACACGGTTGGCCGGTCCTTTCAGACGAGGGCGGGTTCCTGGGTGGAGTACTGGTTGGCGGGGCGGGGGAGGCCGTAGCGCTCCCGGAGGGTCCGGCGGGGTCCGTATTCGGTGCGGAGGAGACCACGGGCACGCAGGATCGGGACGACCTGCTCGACGAAGGTGTCGAGACCGGAGGGCAGCACGGCGGGCATGATGTTGAAGCCGTCGGCGGCGCCCTGCGTGAACCATGTCCCGATCGCGTCGGCGACCTGCTCGGGCGTGCCCGCGAAGGTGAGGTGGCCGCGTCCGCCGCCGAGCCGGCCCACCAGCTGGCGGACGGTGAGGCGCTCGCGCCGGGCGAGTTCGACGATGAGCGTGTAGCGGCTCTTGGCGCCCTCGATGGCGTCCTCGGGCGGCAGATCGGACGGCAGCTGCGCGTCCAACTCCAGTGTTCCTTCGGGGAGTTGGAGAAGGCGTGCCAGGCGGTCCACGCCGTGCGTGTACACGATGTGGTCCTCCAGGACCTGCTCGTTCGCCCGTGCCTCGGCCTCCGTGGACCCGATGACCGGCACGATCCCGGGCAGCACCTTGATGAGCCCGGGATCCCGGCCGGACGCCGCCGTACGGGACTTGAGATCGGCGTAGAAGGCCTGCGCGTCGGCCAGGGTCTGCTGGGCGGTGAACACGGCTTCCGCGTAGCGCGCCGCGAACGCCTTGCCGTCCTCGCTGGACCCTGCCTGCACCAGCAGCGGGTAACCCTGCGGCGAACGGGGCACGTTGAGCGCGCCCTCGACGCTGAAATACGTCCCCTTGTGCCGGGGCGGATGGATCTTCGCGTCGTCGCCCCAGACGCCGGCCGCCTTGTCGCCGACGATGGCGTCGTCCTCCCAGCTGTCCCAGAGCTTCAGCGCCACGTCGAGGAACTCGGCGGCGCGGGCGTACCGGTCGGCGTGGGCGGGCTCGTGCTCCAGACCGAAGTTGCGCGCGGCCTCGGCACCCGCCGTGGTGACGATGTTCCAGCCCGCCCGGCCGCCGCTGATGATGTCCAGGGAGGCGAACTTGCGGGCCAGGTTGTAGGGGGAGTTGTACGAGGTGGAGGCGGTGGCGATCAGCCCGATGTGCTCGGTGGCCGTCGCCAGTGCGGTCAGCAGGGTGAGCGGTTCCAGGGCGCCCGCGGGACGCTGGGCGAGATTGCCCCACAGCTGCGGCCCGTCGGCGAGAAAGAGGGAGTCGAAGGTACCGCGTTCGGCGATCCGGGCGAGCCGCACATAGTGGTCCAGTTCGACGTGCGCATACGGATCGCTCTCGGGCAGCCGCCACGAGGCTTCGTGATGGCCGGTGCTCATGAGGAAGGCGTTGAGATGGAGCTGGCGGGGCATGAGGTGTCCTTTGCGACGGACAGCAGGGGGGACTTGCGAGCGCCGGTGCGGCATTTCAGCCCGTCCGGCGTTTGAGGACGAGGCCCTTTCGGGGCCGAAGCGGGGGTCTGGGGGCGGCAGCCCCCAGGAGCGGTCAGGCGACGCCGTCGGTAACCCCCAGCGCCGCAAGCAACCGCTCCCGGTACTCGCCGCGCGCCGCCGCATCCCGGTCGATGGCCAGATCGACCGAGATCCGCCCGGAGTCGAGCACAAGCACCCGATCGGCAAGCGCGATCGCTTCGTCGACGTCGTGCGTCACAAGAAGGACGGACGGACGATGCACCTGCCACAGCGAACGCAGCAACGCGTGCATCTTGATGCGCGTCAACGCGTCCAAGGCCCCGAACGGCTCGTCGGCCAGCAGTAGTTCGGGCTCCCGGACCAGCGACCGCGCCAGCGCCGCCCGCTGTGCCTCGCCGCCGGACAGCTCGCTCGGCCAGGCCCGCTCGCGGCCCTTCAGGCCCACCTCGGCGAGTGCCTCGCGGCCCTTCCGGTCGGCGTCCCTGCCGTCCAGGCCGAGGAGTACGTTGTCCAGGACCCGGCGCCAGGGCAGCAGCCGGGAGTCCTGGAAGACCACGGACACCTGCTCCGGGGCCGTGAGCTGGCCGCTGCCGGCGACCTTGTGGTCCAGGCCCGCGATCGCCCGCAGCAGCGTGCTCTTGCCGGAGCCGCTGTGCCCGAGCAGGGCCGTGAACTGTCCCGCCGGGATGTCGAGGTCGATGCCGTCGAGGACGGTCCGCCCCTCGAACGACCGGGTAAGCCCTCGGAGTTGGACCGCCGGCCGGGTCAGCTGCTCAGTGTGCGGCGCCATGACAGCACCCTCCGTTCGATGAGACGGACCGCGCTGTCGGAGACCAGGCCGAAGATCCCGTAGACGAGCAGGCCGACGAGGATGACGTCGGACTGGCCGTAGTTCTGGGCCTGGAACATCATGTAGCCGAGTCCGCTGGTGGCGTTGATCTGCTCCAGGACCACCAGACCCAGCCAGGAGCCGGTCACCCCGAGCCGGAGTCCCACGAAGAATCCGGGCAGGGCGCCGGGGATGACGATCTGGCGGATGAACCGGAAGCGGGACAGCCCCTGCACCTCGGCGAGTTCGACGAAGCGGTTGTCGATGCCGGACAGCGCGGAGTGCGTGTTCAGATAGATGGGGACGTAGACGACGATCGCGATGATCGCGATCTTGAATGCCTCGCCGATGCCCAGCCAGAGGATGAACAGCGGGATCAGACCGAGGGTCGGGATCGCCCGGTTGAGGTTCACCGTGCCGTCGATCAGCGCCTCCCCGACCCGGCTGAGGCCTGCGGCCAGCGCCAGCACGACCCCGGCCGCGAGACCGATCGTGAAGCCGTACGCCGCCCGTTCGAGGGAGGTCAGGATGTCCGTGGGCAGCGTCCCGGCACTCCACAGCCGGCCCGCGGTCCGCAGCACCGTCCAGGGCGCGGGGATCGCGGCCGGGTCGAGCTGCCCTGCGGCCGAGGCGGCGGCCCACAGGGCGAGGAAGAGGGCGGGGCCGACCAGCCGGGAGGCCGGCAACTTCCTGCCGGGGGACAGGCCGCGGCGGCGGCGTACGGGTTGGCTCTGGTGCTCCTGAGCCTGCGCCAGGAGCGCGGTGGGCGTGGTGGTGGTCACGGCGGTCACCTCCGGTACTGCGCCGGCACGGCCTTGGCGGCGATGGACTCGAAGCGGTGGTCGAAGAGCGAGGAGACGTCGAACTTCTTCACGAAGCCGCCCTCAGCCAGCAGATCGGCGGTCTCCTGCTCCCACTTGATCGCCTCTGTCCAACTGGGCGGGAAGAGCGGCTTGTTGGCCAGCTTGCTGATGCCCCGGGCCTGCGCGAGGGTCAGGTTCTGCGTCTTGACGTAGAACTCCTCGTTCCAGGCGTCGGGGTTCTCGTACGTCCAGACCTGGCCCTTGGCCCAGTACGGGATGTACGCGGCGACCGCGGCGGCCTTCGCGGGGTCGCCCAGCACGGAGGTCGGCGCCCACAGCAGATTCAGGAGGTCGACGACGTCCGTGGTGATGGCGTGGGCGCCCTTGGACTCGTACTGCCCGAGATAGGCGGGCGCCTGCTGGTTGGGGAGCGGGGCGATGTCCACCTGGCCGGACTGCAGGGCGGTCAGGAACTGGTTGCTGGTCAGCGGGACGAGGTCGACCTCGTCGTACTTGAGGCCCGCCTTCTTCAACGCCCGCAGAAGTACGACACCCTGGGCCTGGCCCTGCGAGAAGGCGAGCTTCTTGCCCTTGAAGTCGGCGACCGACCGGATGTCGCTGCCGGGCTTGGTGGCGAAGAGGTAATTGGGCTTGCGGGTGATGTTGATCGCGACGATCTTCGCTTCGAAGCCCTGGTAGTGCGCCTGGATCGGCGGGATTCCCGCATTGTTGGCGACGTCCAGGGATTTGGCACGGAAAGCGTTGATCACATCCGGCCCTGCACCGATGTTCAGCCAGTTCGACACCTTGAACGGCAGGTCGCCCAACTTGGCCAGTTTGAACTGGAGTTGCTCGGTGTTCTGATACGAGGCGATCTTCAGGCTCGTACCGGCCGGAACCTTGTCGGCGAGTGGCGCGGTCGAGACGCCCTTGCTGTCGGCGGATGCACTGCCGCCCGCGCAGCCGGTCAGACCGGCGACACCGGCTGCGGCACCGAGCACTGAGGTGAGAAAGAGCCGTCGGTCGAGACCGGGCACGGGAGAAGAGGGCATGGCAGGACTCCGTGAGTCGGGAAGGAAAGAAAGGCATGCGGAATTCCGGCGGCAGACGGCCGGAGGAAAAGGAATTCACACAGCAGGAAATGAGCGCTTCACACGCGGCAACGTGTCAGCAACAAAGGGTGCGACAGCTCACGATCGGGCTCATGAGTACGATGTTCCTGGTCGGCGCCGATCCCTGTCAATATTCGGCGATTCTGAATTAAATAGCCTCAGGTCAAGCGGCCAGCGGATCCCGGTAGAGCACATCGAGGGCCACCGAACCGCCTGCCACCGCGAGCACCGAATCCGGGAAACTCGTCGGCACCACGGCCGCCGCACGCTCGCCGCCGACCCCTTCGCGCAACGCGTTCAGGCAGTCCTCCCGGTGAATGATCCCGACCTCCGTCACGACCACCGTCTCCGGATTGAGCACATCGAGCAGCAGCCGCGCCGCCCTCCCGATCGCACCCGCCCGCTGCACCAGCAGCCGTACCGCCTCGGGATCGTCCGCGGCGGCCGCCGCGACCACATGCATGGGGTTCACACCGTCCGTCACGCCCGCCTCCCGCGCCCGCCGGCACAGCGTCCGCTCACTCAACTCGGCCTGCAGGCAGCCGGTCCGCCCGCAGGCGCAGGGCTCCGTGCCGCCCGGCACCGGCAGATGCGCGATGACGCCCGCCTGGGAGCGAGGCCCGTGGTGCACCTCGTCATGGGTGGCGAACGCCGCGTCGACGACGTTGCCGACGAACAGATGCAGCATGCTCCCGCTGCCCCGCGCCCGCCCGAACAGCCGCTCCGCGTTGACCAGCGCCCGTGCGTGGCCGTCCACATGGACCGGCAGCCCGGTGCGCTCGCCGAGCACCTCCCGCACCGCGACCTCCCGCCAGCCGAGCAGCGCGTGCTCGACGACGGTCCCGGACTCCCGGTCCACCCAGCCGCCGACGGCCACGCCGACACCGAGAGCTCTGCACCGGGGGTTTCCGGCAAGCAGCGCCCCGAGCCCCTCGGCGGCCCGGGACAGCACCCACCCGGGATCGGTGCGCTCGTGCTTCAACTCGCGCCGCGCCACCACGCGGCCGCGCAGATCGAGCAGCGCGACCGTGGTGTACGGCACCGCCACATGCACCCCGCCGACCACGAACCGGGAGTCGTCCAGGTCGACGGGGACATGCGGGCGGCCCACGCCGTTCGAACGCCGGGGCACGGCCGACTCGCGGATCAGGCCCAGTTCGGCGAACCGGGCGCAGTAGTCCGTCACCGACGCCGGCGACAGACCGGTCAGCCGGGCGATGGTGCTGCGGGCCACCGGACCGTGCTCCAGCACGGACCGCAGCACGACGCTCGCGCTGGTACGGCGACGGCTAGAAGGGGACGCAGGGGACGCAAGGGTGGATGCCGTGGCAGAGGGCATGGGAGACCGTCCTCGGGAACGGGGCCGACACGTCTCGGAGGTCGAGGCGCGCCGCGGCCCGCCTCACACCGGACGGCGACAGGTGGCAGCACCCTGGCGTCGCAGGTCGACATAGCGACGCGACGTGAAGTTCCGGGCCTGGGCAACCATGGGTCGAAGGGTAGGCCAGAAAAGGTGAATCCGGCCAGACCACTAGGATTCATTTGGTGAGACCCTACAGACCCGCCTGCAACCTGCCGAGTGAGCACGGCCTCCCTGCCTCAGTGACCGGTATCACGCGAAACCCCGTGTAACCAGCACCGTTTGTTCGAAGCCCACCAAGCTCACGTTCCAGCATTTGTCGACCGCTGACGGTGATCGGCCCGAGGCCGCCGGGATAGCGTCACCGTGTCCCAGCATGTCCCCGTCACCCGCGGAGTCCCCATGAGCACCGCCACCGCCGCCGCCCGTCCCCGCGAGGTCCTCGCCGACCTCCTGCCCGCGTCCCGCGTCCGGGACGTGGCACTCGTGCTCGGCGGCGCCGCGCTCACCGGCCTCGCGGCCCAGATCTCCGTGCCCGTACCGGGCTCCCCGGTGCCGGTGACCGGCCAGACCTTCGCCGCGCTGCTGGTCGGCACGACGCTGGGCGCGAGCCGCGGCCTCGCCTCGCTCGTCCTGTACGCGCTGGCCGGACTGGCCGGTGTGCCGTGGTTCGCGGGCGGCAGCTCCGGTGTCTCCGTCTCCTTCGGCTACATCCTCGGCATGCTCCTCGCGTCCACCGTCGTGGGCGCCCTGGCCCGCCGCGGCGCCGACCGCTCCGTGCTGCGCATGGCGGGCACCATGTTGGTCGGCGAGGCGATCATCTACGCCGTCGGCGTCCCGTACCTGGCCTACGCCGCCGACCTGTCCGCGTCCGCGGCGATCGCGGCCGGCCTCACCCCGTTCCTGATCGGCGACGTCCTCAAGGCCGCCCTGGCGATGGGCGTCATGCCCACCGCCTGGAAGCTCATCGACAAGCGCTGAGGTTGTAGTTCCTGCGGAAGAGGTTCGCCGGGTCGTACGACGACTTCAGCTCGGCGAGCCTCTTCAGCGTTCCGGCGTCGTACAGCCCCTCCGTGCGGTCCCCGCCGCCGAAGGCGAAGTTGAGCGCCCGCCCGATCGTGACCGGGGCGAGCAGCGCGAACGCCGGATCGAGCACCGCGCGCGCCGCCTCCCGCTCCCCCACCGTCAGCAGCCGTACCAGGAACCGCCCTTCGCGATACGGCACCGAGTTCGGCGCGGACCGGGCGAGCGCCCCGCCCAGGTGGTTGATCTGCAGGACGCACATCGGACCACCGGCATCCGGTCCGACGGCCGCGAGCACCTCACCGGCCCGCTCCACATCCAGCTCGCTCAGCACCGCACTGTCCCCGTAGTACGCATGAGGGAAGTCGGGGTCGCTGTGGATGGTGTGGCTCTCGGCATACGGCATCTCGCGCAGGGAGTCGGCGAGCACGGGCCCCAGCTCACGCAGCGGGGCGACGAGTTGCTCCCCATCGGCCCCGGTGTACGCGACGCGCACGGAGACGACGTACCGGCCCCGCAGATGCGGCGGCAACGCCGGGATGTCCGGATACGGTACGGCCGCGAAGGAGGAGGTCAGCCCGTCGGGCACGGTCCGCGTCCACTGCTCGTACGCCTGCAGCAGGGCCGCCGGGTCGACCTGGCGGCCGTCGAACGCGAGCGAGCCGCCGTAGAGCGTCCGCACGGGCACGAGGCCGATCTCCAGCTCGGTGACGATGCCGAAGTTGTGGCCGCCGCCGAGCAGGGCCCAGTACAGGTCGGGGTCGGAGTCCCGGGTCACGTGCCGGAGCCGGCCGTCGGCGGTGACGAGGTCCAGGGAGCGCACATGGTCGGCCGCGTACCCGAACTCCCTGGCCAGGATGGACAGTCCGCCGCTCAGTGTGTAGGAGACGGCGCCCACGCTCGGCGCGGAGCCGTTGAGCGGGGCCAGACCGTACGGCTCGGCGGCCGCCACGACCTGGCCCCAGCGGACGCCCGCCTGGACGCGCGCGGTGCGCGCCTCGGGGTCGACGGTCACCCGGTCCATTCGCTTCGTCGTCACCAGCACCCCGCCCTCACAGGCGCCGGGCAGCCCGTGCCCGGTGGCCTGGACGCCGATCGGCAGGCCGTGTTCGGACGCGTGCCGTACGGCGGCGATCACGTCCTCGGCCGAGGCGGCGGCGAAGACGACGGCGGGACGCTGGGCGAACCCGGTCTGGAAACCGGCGATTTCGTCGTCGTAGCCGGGGTCGCCGGGACGGAGGGCGAGCAGGTCAGCGGTGTGGTCGACGGAGTTCATGAGACGCATCGTGCCCGCATAACCTGACAAGTGCCGTCAGGTTATGCGGGCGAAGTGGCGACCGGTGTGTCCGAGGGGGCTCAGCCGCGCAGCCGCTGCGGGGTCGGCCGCCGGGACGACCACCACAGCCCCGCCGCACCGGCCGCGATCAGCGACGCGCCCGCCGCGCCCAGCGGCAGGACGTCACGCCCGACACCGGTCTTGGGCAGCTCGCGGCTGCCGCCCGGGGCCACCGGCTTGTTGTCGGTGCCGAGGAGCAGCGGGGTGGCCGGGGCGTTCGGCGACGGATTGGTCGTGCCGAACGGAACCGGGCCCTGCTGCCAGTACGTCTTCTTCCCGTCACCGGACTGCACGGGAAGGCAGATCTTGCCGGTCTTGCGCAGGTCGAATGTGGCGTCGACGGCGAACGACTTGGACTTGCCGGCCGCGAGATTGTCGATCGGGCAGGAGAAACCGCTGTTCGAGCCGGCCGGAAGGTTCTTTCCGTCAATCCGGGAGCAGCCTTGAACACTCTTGACCGTGAGGCCGTCGAATCCGACGACCAGAAGCTGGATCTTTCCGCTGTCCTTGGTCCCCTCGTTCTTCACCGTGGCGGTGAGCGCCGTTTTCTGCGAGCCATTGTCGACCGAGATCCTGGAGGGCAGGAGCGTGGTCGTCCTCACGCCCGCCGGTGCCTCGTCGACGGCCTTTCCCCCCTTGCTGCTGCCCGGCCCCTGGTCGTCCGCGCCGGCGGTGCTGGAAAGGATCATCACCGCCGAAAAAGATGCCGCGACCAGCGATCCCGCGATGGTCGTCGTGCGACGAGAACTCATGTTCACATCCCCCTTGGCTGCGCCTGAATTCGCAGTACTTGAAGAGCTACCACAAGATTTCTCCGCACTATGCTGGTACGCCGTGAAGTGTGACCATTGTGTTTCAGTCGGGGCGCGGTCGAGATAATTGAGGTAGTCGAGAGAATTTCGGTTTCTGAGGGGGTGCGGCGGATTGCCGGGGAATACGAGGAGCGGCGGAGTCCCAGGGCTGCTGGTGACGGGGCGCTATCGGTTGGTCGAAAGCATCGGGCAGGGAGGAATGGGGCGGGTGTGGCGAGCCGCCGACGAGATGCTCGACCGCCCGGTCGCCGTCAAGGAGATGCGCATAGACGGCCTGGACGCGGAGGACACCCGCACCCGCCGCGAACGCACGCTGCGGGAGGCCAGGGCCACCGCCCGGATCGACCACCCCCATGTCGTGCGGGTCTACGACGTGGTCGACGAGGGCGAACGCCTGTGGATCGTCATGGAGTTGGTCGTCGGCCGCTCCCTGGAACGGATCATGGTGGAGGAGGGGCCACTGGGGCCGGGGGAGACGGCACGGATCGGGCTCGGACTGGTGGCGGCGCTGCGTCAGGTGCACGCACGCGGTGTCCTGCACCGGGACATCAAACCGGGGAACGTGCTGGTGGAGGACAGCGGCCGGCGCGTCGTCCTCACCGACTTCGGCATCGCCGCGATCCAGGACGCCAAGGCGCTCACCATGGTCGGCATGCTCGTCGGCTCCCCCGACTACATGGCCCCCGAGCGCATCTCCGGCCGCCCCCAGGGCCCGCCGTCGGACGTGTGGTCCCTGGGTGCGACACTCTGCGCGGCCCTGGGCGGCCGCTCCCCCTTCTCCCGCGGCACGACCCTGGCCACCCTGCACGCGGTCCTCTACGAGGAGCCCGAACTCCCCGCCGCGGCAGGCCCCCTGCGCGACGTCTTGGCAGCCCTGCTGGAGAAGGAACCGGCGGTCCGCCCGGCCCTTCCCGACCTGGAGGAGGCCCTGCGCCGGGTCGCGTACCCGGCGGATGCGGAAGAGCCGTCCGAGTCCCAGGAGCCACCCGGCACCGAACCGGTCGAGGGTGCCGGTCCGAGCCCGACGGGTGCCGAAGCCGAGCCTGAGCCCGAGCAGCCCGGCGGGGCCGACGCCTCGAACGAGAGGCCCACCCCGGTCTACCTGGACACCCGCCTGATGCGCGCCGCCCGCGACCCCAGGCGACCCGCGCCCGCCCTCATCGAGGACGCGGTACCCCAAGAACCGCCGGACACCTACGAGTTCCGCCGAGAGCGCCCCTCGGCCCCGTCCCCGGAAGCACGCTCCATCCCTTCCGCACCCCCAGTGCCCGTGCAGTTCCCCAACGCCTCCACCGAAGTCCCCTCCGAACTCCGCTCGGAGGCCCGCTCCGAGACCTCGGCCGCCGACCCCGCACATCGCAACGGCTCCGACGGCCCGCACCGCAGTCGTCACCGTGCCGTACTCGTGGCCGTCGGCGCACTGGTCGCGGCCGGTGCCGTCGTCGCCGTATTCCTCCTGACGAACTCCGGATCATCCGGCGGCGGCCACGCGGGCTCCTCGACCGCGGCGACCACGTCAGTCACCACGTCCGCCGACAGCCCGTCGCCCACCGTGGAGGGCACGTCCAGGCCGCAGAGCCTGCCTCCCGGTGCGCACCGGGAGGCAGGCGGGTTCGCGTGGGCGCCGCCGCAGGGCTGGCGGCGGGATCTGAAGACGGGGGCGGAGGTCCACTACACGTCCCCCGACGGCACACAGGAACTGGTCGCCAAGTCGTCCCTCGCCCGCGGCGATCTGATGGAGGCCTGGCAGAAGTCGGAGCAGGACGCCCACCAGGGCCAGGACTACCGGAAGATCCGCCTGGAGAGGACGACCTTCCGCGGCAACCCGGCCGTGGTCTGGGAGTACACCTTCACCATGAAGGGCACCCCCTGGCACGCCCGGCTGCTGGGCTTCGACCAGGACGGGAAGTCGTACCAGATCAACACCTGGTACCAGCCGGAGACCGAAACCCAGGCCCTCAAGACCTACGACAGTGTCAAGGACGGCTTCACGGTGCTGTGAGCGGTGAAGCGAGGGGCGCCGGCGTCAGCCGGTCCTGACCTTGTCCTGCCCCCGCACCTCCGCCGAGGCCGCGCCCGCGGCAGTCCGGCCGCCCCCGCGCACCTTCTCCTTCACCACGGCGACGACCAGCACGACTGCCGCGACCAGCAGGGACAGCAGTACGGTCTCGCGCCCGTCGTGCTCCGTGTCCGTGAGCATGTAACCGAGCACGAACACGATCAGCGCGGCCGTCGCCCAGGTCAGATACGGGTACAGCCACATCTTCACGACCAGCTTCTCCGGCGCCTCGGCCTGGATGATCTTCCGCATCCGCAGCTGCGAGAAGCAGATGACCAGCCATACGAACAGCGCCACCGCACCACTGGAGTTGACCAGGAAGAGGAAGACCGAGTCCGGGAACTTGTAGTTGAAGAAGACGGCGACGAACCCGAAGACGACGGACGCGATGATCGCGGCCATCGGAACGCCCCGCGAGGTGGTCCTGGCGAACGCCTTCGGCGCGTCCCCCCGCTCACCGAGCGAGAAGGCCATCCGGGAGGCCGTGTACAGGCCCGAGTTGAGACAGGACAGCACCGACGTCAGCACGATGAAGTTCATGATCTGACCGGCGTGTGCGATCCCGAGGGAGTCGAGGGCGGCGACGTAGGAGCCCTGCTTCTTGATCGACGGGTCGTTCCACGGCAGCAGGGTCACGACGACGAAGATCGAGCCCAGGTAGAAGACGCCGATGCGCCAGATGATGCTGTTGGTCGACTTGGTGACGGCGCGCTGCGGGTCCTCCGACTCACCGGCGGCCAGCGTCGCGATCTCGCTGCCCATGAAGGAGAAGACGACCAGCAGTACGCCGGTGAGGATCGCGCCGGGCCCGTTGGGCAGGAAGCCGCCGTGACCGGTGAGGTTGCCCAGGCCGGCCTTGTGGCTGTCGACGCCCGGCAGCACACCGAAGACCGCGAGCCCGCCGACCACGATGAACGCGCCGATCGCGACGACCTTGATCCCCGCGAACCAGAACTCGAACTCGCCGTAGGAGCCGACCGAGACGAGGTTGGTGGCGGTCAGCACCGCCATCACGATCAGGGCCCAGCCCCACTGCGGAACGGCGGGCACCCATCCCGCCAGGATCTTGGCCCCGGCGGTGGCCTCCACCGCGAGCACCACGACCCAGAAGAACCAGTAGAGCCAGCCGATGGAGAACCCGGCCCAGCGGCCGAGCGCCCGGTCCGCGTGCGCCGAGAACGAGCCGGAGGTCGGGTTGGCGGCGGACATCTCGCCGAGCATGCGCATCACAAGGACGACGAGGGTGCCGACGAGGGCGTACGACAGGAGGATGCCCGGTCCCGCGGTGGCGATACCGGAGCTGGAGCCGACGAAGAGGCCGGCGCCGATGACGCCACCGATGGCGATCATCGACAGATGGCGGTTCTTCAGTCCGGCCTGGAGACCAGTCATGGGGGAGTTCCTTTGCGCCGGGTGAGCGGTCCCGTACGGGTCGCGTACGAGTTGGACCAGTGAAACGGAGGCAAAGAGATTCGTGAACCTTTGAATCCAGATCGTTACTTGAGGTTTCCTTGAGGTTCCTTGGTCAGGGGTCGCTGTGCTGGGCCTCCTTGCCTCCCGGCCGACACCCGAGGCTGCTGCCCGGAAACAGCCATGTCACACTCGGAACCATGCGCGTGTATCTCGGCTCCGACCATGCGGGCTTCGAACTCAAGAACCACCTCGTCGAGTGGCTCAAGGCGGCAGGCCACGACCCCGTCGACTGCGGCCCCCACATCTACGACGCCCAGGACGACTACCCGCCCTTCTGCCTCCGCGCCGCGGAGCGGACGGCCGCGGACCCCGACGCCCTGGGCATCGTGATCGGCGGCTCCGGCAACGGCGAGCAGATCGCGGCGAACAAGGTCAAGGGCGTCCGCGCGGCCCTGGCCTGGAGCGAGGAGACGGCGTCCCTCGGCCGCCAGCACAACAACGCCAACGTGGTCGCTGTGGGCGCGCGCATGCACACCCAGGAGGAGGCGACCAAGTTCGTCGAGACCTTCCTGGGCACCCCGTTCTCCGAGGACGCCCGCCACATCCGCCGAATCGACATGCTCGCGACCTACGAGACGACAGGCGACCTGCCCCCGATCCCGCCCCACCACCCGCAGCAGTAATTCCCAGCCCGTCCGGCGCCTGAGCCTTTCAGCCCGTCCGGCGTTTGAGGACGAGGCCGTCAGGCCGATCGGGGGTCCAGGGGGCGAAGCCCCCTGGGCGGGGCCGAAGGGGCGGCAGCCCCTGGGGACGGGAACGGGTAAGGGCGGCGGGGGCGAAAAACCCCACGTCCGCCCACCCGCAGACGAACAGGAGCCACCGTGCCAGAGGGGCACACGATCCACCGCCTGGCCAACGACTACGCCACGGGATTCCTCGGCACGAGCCCCCACGTCACCAGCCCCCAGGGCAAGTTCTCCGACGCCGCAGAACTACTCGACGGCGCCGAACTCACCCACACCGAAGCCCACGGCAAACACCTCTTCCTGGGCTTCCGGGACACCGACTGGGTCCACATCCACCTAGGCCTCTTCGGCAAGGTCGCCTTCGGCGACGCCCCGGCACCCCCGCCCACGGACACCGTCCGCCTCCGCCTCGCCAACAACACCTCGTACGTGGACCTTCGCGGCCCCACGACCTGCGCATTGATCACGGACACCGAGAAGAACGCGATACACGCCCGCCTCGGCCCCGACCCCCTGCGCGAGGACGCCGACCCGCAGGCGGCGTACCGCCGCATCGCCCGCAGCCGTACGACGATCGCCGCGCTCCTCATGGACCAGAAGGTGATCGCGGGCGTCGGCAACGTCTACCGCGCCGAGGTCCTCTTCCGTCACGGCATCGACCCCTACCGCCCCGGCAGGGACGTCACAGCCGCCGAGTGGGACGCGATCTGGTCCGACCTGGTCGAGCTGATGCACGAGGGCGTCCGCAACAACCGCATCGACACCGTCCGCCCGGAACACGCCCCCGAGGCGATGGGCCGCCCGCCGCGCGTCGACGACCACGGCGGTGAGGTGTACGTCTACCGCCGGGCCACCCTCCCCTGCCACATCTGCACCGGCGAGATCCGCACCGCCGACCTCGCCGCCCGCAACCTCTTCTGGTGCCCCACCTGCCAACAGCGCTGACGCGCCGCTAGAACCCGTGCGGCAGCCAAGGTGCCACCGTCGAGCCGAACGCGAGCGACGCCTCCGTCAGTGCGCCCTGGCGCAGCTCGCGCACCCGGCCGGCCGCCGCCAGCGACGCCAGCGGGACCCCGCCGAGGTACGCCGAGCCCAACTCCCGTACGGACAGGGCGAGATCGGCGGCGTCCGCCGTACGCTCGCACGACGCGCCCTTCGGGTCGCCGGTCAGCCGCCAACGGCCCTCGTTCCAGGGGCAGAAGGCGTCCTCGACCTCCAGCACCACGTCCACCGGCGCCTGATAGGTGCGCGCCTGCAGCGCGGCGCCGACGTCCACCAGCCGTACGTGCAGCGAGTCCCGGACCAGCAGCGAGCAGCGGCGGATGTCGGACACCATGTGCTGCCACGGCTCGTCCAGCGGCCGCCGCCGCGCGTCGATCCTCGACGTCAGGTCGATATCGAACAGGAACCGCCAGAGCGCCGCGTGCGCCGCCGGGTCCAGCGCGTCCACGTCCTGTGCGACGACGGTCCCCTTGGGGCCGGCGGCCTCCCAGTCCCCCTTGATTCGGAAGCGGGCGTACCCGACGACCTCGCCGTCCCGCTCCGCGAGCACGCACTGCAGCGGCGACGCCCCGTCGCGCTCGCTCTCCGGATCGAGCAGCCACAGCCGCTCCCAGCCCGGAATGCGCGCCACCATCCCGGCCCGCCGCGCGACCAGTTGGGCGTACACCGCCTCGCACGCGTCGAGCACGTCGGCCGGCTCGGCGTACCGCAGCCGTACGTCATCGGTGCCGGGCGGCACGGACAGCCGTACACGAGTCGTGTCGATCTCGGCGTTGACGTGGTACGTCCCGACGCCGTACCCGAACCGTCCGTAGATCGCGGGTTCGGATGCCGTCAGGACGGCCAGCGGCTCGCCCCAGGACCGTACGTCGTCCAACTGCCGCCGCATCATGGACGTCAGTACCCCGCGCCGCCGGTGCGTCGCGGCCACGGACACCATGGTCACGCCCGCCGCGGGCACCGCGGCCCCGCCGGGCACGGTCAGCCGGAAGGAGAACGCGCCGGCCGTCCCGACGCACGCATCACCGTCCCAGGCGCCGATGGAACGGTCCGTCTCGGTGAGCTCACGAAACAGCGCCCGTTCCTCGGCCGACTCCGGAATCCCGCCGAAGGCGCGGATCAGGTTGTCGTACCACTCGTCCCACTGTTCCCGGCGCAGTACGCGCAAGTCAGTCCCCATGAACCATGCCTACCAGGGCATTGCGGGACGAGCGAGGGAATTTCGCCTTGGCGGACCCGCAACGGCTTTCTGTGAAGTTCACTGTGAAGTTGAACCTCGGACGGGGGACAAGTGGGACCTCCCGTGCCAAGCAGCTGGTCCGATGGATAGGGTCCCGAACTAATGGCAGCAGGACGAGAGCGGCGCGCAGCAGCCGAGACGTTCACGGCCCGGTTGAAGATGCAGTGGCACCGGGTCCGCGTCGGCCTGCGCAGAAGCGCCGTGGACTACTTCCGGGGGGACGGCTCGGACTGGGTCGCGCTCGCCGGTCTGCTCCTCACCGTCCCACTGATCGCCGCCGTCACGCTCGCCAACTCCGTCTGGTGCTCCCCGGCCGTACTGGTCCTGCCGATCGTCGCGGGCGGCCTGCTGCTGCGCCCGGCGAGCCTGCTCGGTCTGTACGCGGCCGCGGCCACGGCGCTGATCGTGGAGTCGGTGAAACTGGGGCCCTACACGGAGGGCCCTTCCCGTGTCACCCCCGGCGTCGTCCTGGTGGTGGCCGCCTGCGGGTTCTTCGGTCTGCTCATCGCCCAGTTCCGCAGCCGGGTCGGCGTGCCCTGGCGGCGCGGCGGCACCATGCTCTTCGACCTGCGCGAACGCATCCGGGTGCAGAGCAAGCTGCCGCTGCTGCCGGTGGGCTGGCACCGCGAGATGGCGCTGCGTCCGGCGGGCGGCCAGTCCTTCTCGGGCGACTTCGTGGTCGCCGCCCGCACCAACGGCGGCCGCACGATGGAGGTCGTCCTGACGGACGTCTCCGGGAAGGGCATGGACGCGGGCTCGCGCGCCCTGCTCCTGTCCGGAGCGTTCGGCGGCCTTCTCGGTTCCCTGCCCCCGCACGCGTTCCTCCCGGCGGCCAACGGCTATCTGCTCCGCCAGGACTGGGACGAGGGCTTCGCGACCTCGATCCACCTCGTCCTGGACCTCGACTCCGGCGACTACGAGCTCTACTCCGCGGGCCATCCGCCGGGGCTCCAGCTCAGCGCGGGCAGCGGCCGTTGGGAGGAGAAGGCGGCCGAGGGCCCGCTCCTGGGTGTGTACGACGGCGCGCAGTTCGACCCCGTGAAGGGCTCGCTCCGCCCCGGGGACGTGTTGATGCTGTTCACGGACGGCTTGGTGGAGACCTCCGACCGGGACATCGTCGAGGGCATCGACCGTCTCACGGGCGAGGCCGACCGCTATGTCGCCGGCGGCTTCCACGGTGCGGCCTGGCACCTCATCGAGGCGGTCGCGAAGGACGTCAACGACGACCGCGCACTCCTGCTGATCTGCCGGGAGGGCCCGACGGCGACCTCCCAGCCGCCGGCACAGGGCTGAGCCGATGAGCGAAACCCCTCGGGGGCCGATGACCCTCGCCGAGGTCGAAGCCACCGCCCGCGCCGCCCACGAAGGCCAGACGGACAAGGCGGGACGCCCCTACACCGAGCACCTCCAGGCGGTCGCCGAGGGCGTACGCACTCGAGGCGGCGACGAGGACCAGACAGCAGCGGCCTGGCTCCACGACGCCGTGGAGGACGACGCCCTCTCCGAACAATGGCTGAACGAGGCCCCCCTGACCGCCCGCACGAAGAACATCGTCCTGGCGGTCACGAAGCGCCCGGGGGAAGCACCGGAGGAGTACGCGTCCCGAATCCTCGCCACACCGGGCGCCCTGCTGGTGAAGGAGGCGGACCTGGCACACAACGCGGATCCGGCCCGGCTGGCCCGCCTCACCGACGAGGCCACCCGAAAACGTCTGACCGAGAAGTACGCAAGAATGCGCGCGCTCCTCGGCCTGCCTCAGCAGTAGCGCCCCAAAGCGGCGCGAGGCTGTATCGATGTGCGGCTCCGCCGCGTGGGCGCGACCAGCCACAACGAACCCGCAGACGCCCGACGACGGATCGCGGCACATCCTCAAGCGCTGGCCATCTCGCGCCCCCGCGCAACCTTCGCCACCTCCGGCTTGAAAGCCCACCTCATCTCAGGCTCCATGACGAACTTGAACACCCGCCGCACCGGCGAAGTGCACAACAACGTGACGGCCCCGGCAAACACCACCGTCACCAAGATCTCCCCCAGCGGCCGGTGCAACCACTTCGGCTCGAACCAGCCGTAGAACTCCCCGGCCTTCACCAGGAACCCGTGCAGCAGATAGCCGTAGAGCGTGCCCGCACCGAGCGCCGTGAACCACATCTTCCGGCGCGGCACCCAGGCGAAGAAGCAGGCGGTCAGCAGCAGCGAGCAGCCGAACATGGCGAGCACCATGACCGGTCCGGTCCACCACGGCGCGCCCAACTCCTGGGCCGAGTCCCGGTGGTAGAACCACGCGGTGTTCATCCGCGGGACCGCCCACCAGCCGACGGCCAGCGCGGTCACGAAGACCGGCACGGCCAGGATCCGCATCTTCCGCGTGCGCACCATCTGGAAGTGCTCGGGCTTCATGTACAGGCCCAGCACGAAGTACGGCAGGAACTGCAGCACGCGCTGCAGGTCGAGGTCGTTGCCGATCTCCGGTGAGACCGACCCGAACATCGCGATGCCGAGCGCGGCGGGCAGCGGCCACCGCAGGGTCTTCCACAGCGGGGTCGTCAGCCGCCAGATGAACAGTGCGACCAGGAACCAGGTGAGGTACCAGGGGTCGAGCAGACTGACCGTCATGCTCGGGTCGTGGTCGCCGTAGCGCTTGAAGAGGGTGTACGCGGTCTCGAAGACGACGTACGGCACGAGGACGCCGGTGATCAGTCGTCTGACGCGGTCGGGGCGCATGTCGAAACTGCGCGAGAAGTAGCCGGAGATGATGATGAACGCCGGCATGTGGAAGCTGTACACGACGGTGTACGCGGCCTCAAGGATGCGGCTGTCACCCTTCAGCGGCTCCCAGGAGTGGCCCATCGCCACCAGCAGGATCGCCAGGTACTTCGCGTTGTCGAAGAACGAGTCGCGCTGTTTGCCGGGCTTGGGGGGATTGTTCTGCTGGTTCTGCTGGTTCTGCGGTGAGCGCGGACTCGGCACTCCCGGCACCGGCGACTGTGCCGGAGGGAGCGGCGCCCTGTTCTGGCCGTGCGGGTGCAACGAGTTCGTCACAGATCTTCCCCCCGGAACATGGGGGAGACGATCCCGGACCTCGCTGCGCGTGCGGAGGACGAGGCAGCGTGAAACATCTGAGGCACCCTAGCGTCGTCTGTGGGTTTTCGTAAAACTCCCACGTGGTTCCTGTCAATTGGCTTCGAGTGCCCGCGATTAAGGGAAGTCGACACCTCAGGGAGACGACGGTCGGCACACCACCACATGTCCTGGTTGTCACGACTCGTCCCGACTAAACGGGGCATATGGCCAGGGGGTGACTCCGGTGGAATGTCTGCTTGATTGGCCTTTCGGGGAGGCGGCGTTGGCAACTGTGCTGCACCCGTGACAACAATTCGAAATACCTGCGAACGCGTTGTGTGGACATGGAAACGATCCCGCTGAATTCCTGGGCGGGTGCACCGTCGAATTGCTGTGCGGGCAACGGGGGTCGGGGCTCTCGGACGTGCCGCGCCCGCATGGCTGAGGCAAAGGTCCGGCACAGGTGTCACCGACGATGCCTCACCTGCCGCATACGGGGGCCCTGTTGGTGGCACGATGGTTCTGGCGGGGGTGCGCGGGGCTGGCACCCCCGGGCCGGGAGAGCGGACCGACCGAGGGTGTGATCAGTTGTGGCCATTTCACTGTCAGTGGTGCTGCTGTTGGCGATCATCCTGGTGGTGTTGATCAGGGGAGGCTCGATCAAGGCCGGCCCGGCGATCGTCGCGGTGCTCTTCGGCTTCTTCCTCGCGTCGACCGGCATGGCCCCGTCGATCAACCGGTTCCTGAACTCGATAGCGGAGACCATCAACTCGATCAGCTTCTGATCCGGGCAGATGCTCCGCCCGCGCAGGACGCGGAGGCCACCGCGCCGCGCCCGTGGACGATCACGCCCCATGCACCGGACGTAGCGGCGCCCGAAACGATCAGGGCCGGGCGGAGGAAGATCCTCCGCCCGGCCCTGATGCGTGGAGAGCGGGCGACGGGAATCGAACCCGCGTAGCTAGTTTGGAAGACTAGGGCTCTACCATTGAGCTACGCCCGCACAGCACGCGCCGCAGGTCAGGTGACCGCGGCACAGAAGGCATCGTAGCGGGTCCGGCCCCCTCGGCGCACACTCCGTAAATGCGGCGGCCGCGCTGTCTGCGGGCATGTACCCTACGTGTCGCACCTGACGGGGTGTGGCGCAGCTTGGTAGCGCGTCCGCTTTGGGAGCGGAAGGCCGTGGGTTCAAATCCCGCCACCCCGACCACCGACCGGTCAACACCGGTCACCCCGGGCGATCACCTCGCATGATCGCCTTTGGGGCGTTCAGCCGCTGCGGTTACTATGCAAGCTGCGCGCCCGTGTGTCTCATCCACAGGAATCCACTGGACCACCACTGGAGATCCTTCGGAGGTCCTCCGGGCGGCGAAATCCGCCGGACCAGTCTGGCTCCGGCAGAAACCAAGAAGTCAGCCACAAGGAGACCGAACCGTGAAGAGCGCCGTGGAGACCCTGAACCCGACCCGGGTTCGGCTCACTGTCGAGGTGCCCTTCGAGGAGCTCAAGGACAGCCTCGACGCGGCGTACAAGAAGATCAACCAGCAGGTCACGGTGAAGGGCTTCCGGAAGGGCAAGATCCCGGCGCGCGTCATCGACCAGCGGTTCGGCCGCGGTGCGGTCCTGGAGGAGGCGGTCAACGACGCGCTTCCGAAGTTCTACACCGAGGCGGTCAACGAGGCCGAGCTGAACGTCCTCGGCCAGCCCGAGGTCGACATCACGGAGCTGAAGGACGGCGAGACGCTGAACTTCACCGCCGAGGTCGACGTCCGCCCCGCCCTCGAGATCCCGGACTACTCCGGCATCGAGGTCGAGGTCGACGCCGTCGAGGTCACCGACGAGGACGTCGACAAGTCGGTCGAGCAGCTCCGCGAGCGCTTCGCCTCGACCTCCCCGGTCGAGCGTGCCGCCGAGGACGGCGACGTCGTCACCATCGACCTGGAGGCCAAGGTCGAGGGCGAGGTCCTGGAGGACGGCGTCGCCAACGGCGTCTCCTACACCATCGGCTCCGGCGAGCTGCTCGACGGCATCGACGACGCCGTGAAGGGCCTTCAGGCCGGTGGCGAGGCCACCTTCACCTCCGAGCTCAAGGGCGGCTCCGCGGCCGGCAAGGAGGCCGAGGTCACCGTCAAGGTCACCCAGGTCGCCGCCCGCGAACTGCCCGAGCTGGATGACGAGTTCGCACAGCTCGCCTCCGAGTTCGACACCCTGGAGGAGCTGAAGGCGGACAGCCGCAAGCGCCTCGAGAACATGAAGCAGTACGACCAGGCCACGCAGGCCCAGGAGCGCGTCCTGGAGAAGCTGCTGGAGCTCGTCGAGGTGCCCGTCCCCGAGAAGCTGCTCGAGGACGAGATCAACACCCGCAAGCACAACCTCGAGCACCACCAGCTCGGCCAGATGGGCCTCGACCTCGAGAAGTACCTCGAGATCCAGGGCAAGACGGTCGAGGAGTTCGAGGCCGAGACCAAGGAAGCCGCGGTCAAGGGCATCAAGACCCAGTTCGTCCTCGACGAGCTGGTCAAGCAGGAGAAGCTCAACGTCAACCAGGAGGAGCTCACCGAGCACCTCATGCGGCGCGCGGCCTCCTCCGGCATGTCCCCCGACCAGTTCGCCCAGGCCGTCGTCGAGGGCGGCCAGGTTCCGCTCCTGGTCGGCGAGGTCGCCCGCGGCAAGGCCCTCGCGGTCGTCGTCGAGGCCGCCACGGTCAAGGACACCAACGGCGAGGTCATCGACCTGGACGACGAGGACGAGGTCGAGACGGCCGCCGAGGTCGCCGCCGAGGCCACGGAGGCCGACGCCACCGAGGCCGACGAGGAGAAGACCGAGGGCTGACGCCCCCGGCGCTCCGAGACGCTGCAGGAAGGCCCCTGGGGACGCATCCCCGGGGGCCTTCCTGGCGTGCGGCCGGGTACGCGCCCCGTAGGGGCGCGGGGCTGTGCCGATATGCGGCTCCGCCGCGGGGTGCGACCAGCCACATCGGACCGGCGGCAGGCAACGGACCGGTCGACCCACGGCTACGCCCCCGGCGAACACCCCCCTCCGCGGGATTCCCCGAAGGGACCCGCGCGTTAGGGTCCATGAATATGGGGGCAGGGAACTCCGCGAAACCGCCGGAGGCCCCCGCAGGGAAACGTGAGACGGCCCGGCGCCGTCGTAAGACGAGCAGGTGGATACGTGACGAATCTGATGCCCTCCGCCGCCGGCGAGCCCTCCATCGGCGGTGGCCTCGGCGACCATGTCTACAACCGACTGCTCAACGAGCGGATCATCTTCCTCGGCCAGCCGGTCGACGACGACATCGCGAACAAGATCACCGCGCAGCTGTTGCTCCTTGCCGCAGACCCGGACAAGGACATCTACATGTACATCAACAGCCCGGGCGGCTCGATCACGGCCGGCATGGCGATCTACGACACCATGCAGTACATCAAGAACGACGTGGTGACCATCGCGATGGGCCTCGCGGCCTCCATGGGCCAGTTCCTGCTCAGCGCGGGCACCCCCGGCAAGCGCTTCGCGCTGCCGAACGCCGAGATCCTGATCCACCAGCCCTCCGCCGGCCTGGCCGGCTCGGCCTCCGACATCAAGATCCACGCGGAGCGGCTGCTGCACACCAAGAAGCGCATGGCCGAGCTCACGGCCTTCCACACCGGCCAGTCGGTCGAGCAGATCACCCGCGATTCGGACCGCGACCGCTGGTTCGACGCCGACGAGGCCAAGGAGTACGGCCTCATCGACGACGTCATCCCCACGGCCGCCGGTATGCCGGGCGGCGGCGGTACCGGGGCCTGAGCCCCGCCGCGGGGCCCCCACGGCCCCGCACAGCCCCCAGCCGACCGCCTCAGCTCCTAGGAGACAGACAGTGAACGACTTCCCCGGCAGCGGCCTGTACGACCGCTCACGCGCCGAGTACACGGGCCCCACGGCGGAGTCCCGTTACGTCATCCCGCGCTTCGTCGAGCGCACCTCGCAGGGCATCCGTGAGTACGACCCGTACGCGAAGCTCTTCGAGGAGCGCGTGATCTTCCTGGGCGTCCAGATCGACGACGCCTCGGCCAACGACGTCATGGCGCAGCTGCTGTGCCTGGAGTCGATGGACCCCGACCGGGACATCTCGGTCTACATCAACAGCCCCGGCGGCTCCTTCACCGCGCTGACCGCGATCTACGACACGATGCAGTTCGTGAAGCCGGACATCCAGACGGTCTGCATGGGCCAGGCGGCCTCCGCCGCCGCCATCCTGCTGGCCGCCGGTACGCCCGGCAAGCGCATGGCGCTGCCGAACGCCCGCGTGCTGATCCACCAGCCCTACAGCGAGACGGGCCGCGGCCAGGTCTCCGACCTGGAGATCGCCGCGAACGAGATCCTGCGGATGCGCGCGCAGCTGGAGGAGATGCTGGCCAAGCACTCCACCACGCCGATCGAGAAGATCCGCGAGGACATCGAGCGCGACAAGATCCTCACGGCCGAGGAGGCGCTCTCGTACGGCCTGATCGATCAGATCATCTCCACCCGGAAGATGAACAACGCGGCCGTCCGCTAGTCGGAGGCTGTATCGTCTGCCGCCCCTTGGCACGGTAAGTGCGCTTTGACACGCTGCACGTCAAAGTGAACCGCGCCAAGGGGGGCCCGAACGGGGGGCCCGGCAAGGTACCGTCGGATTAAGGCAGCACCAGGAGCCGCTGGACTCAGGCGTCTCCCAGGCGAAGGGGAAGCACACCGTGGCACGCATCGGTGACGGCGGCGATCTGCTCAAGTGCTCGTTCTGCGGCAAGAGCCAGAAGCAGGTCAAGAAGCTCATCGCAGGGCCTGGTGTGTACATCTGCGACGAGTGCATCGACCTCTGCAACGAGATCATCGAGGAAGAGCTCGCCGAGACGAGCGAGGTGCGCTGGGAGGAACTTCCCAAGCCGCGCGAGATCTACGAGTTCCTCGAGGGCTACGTCGTCGGCCAGGAGCCGGCGAAGAAGGCCCTCTCGGTGGCGGTCTACAACCACTACAAGCGCGTCCAGGCCGGCGAGAACGGCGGCGCCAACGGTCGCGACGACGCGATCGAGCTGGCGAAGTCCAACATCCTGCTGCTCGGCCCCACGGGCTCGGGCAAGACCCTCCTGGCCCAGACCCTGGCCCGCATGCTGAACGTGCCGTTCGCCATCGCCGACGCCACGGCGCTGACGGAGGCCGGCTATGTCGGCGAGGACGTCGAGAACATCCTGCTCAAGCTGATCCAGGCGGCCGACTACGACGTCAAGAAGGCCGAGACCGGGATCATCTACATCGACGAGATCGACAAGGTCGCCCGGAAGAGCGAAAACCCGTCGATCACGCGCGATGTCAGCGGCGAGGGCGTGCAGCAGGCCCTCCTCAAGATCCTTGAGGGCACGACGGCCTCGGTCCCGCCGCAGGGCGGCCGCAAGCACCCGCACCAGGAGTTCATCCAGATCGACACGACGAACGTCCTGTTCATCGTGGGCGGCGCCTTCGCGGGTCTGGAAAAGATCATCGAGTCGCGCGCAGGGGCCAAGGGCATCGGCTTCGGTGCGACGATCCGCTCCAAGCGGGAGCTGGAGGCGAAGGACCAGTTCGAGGACGTCATGCCCGAGGACCTGGTCAAGTTCGGCATGATCCCCGAGTTCATCGGCCGCCTCCCGGTCATCACCTCGGTCCACAACCTGGACCGCGAGGCCCTGCTCCAGATTCTGGTGGAGCCCCGTAACGCCCTGGTGAAGCAGTACCAGCGCCTGTTCGAACTCGACGGTGTGGAACTGGACTTCGAGCGCGAGGCCCTGGAGGCCATCGCCGATCAGGCGATCCTGCGCCAGACGGGCGCCCGCGGCCTGCGCGCCATCATGGAGGAAGTCCTCATGTCGGTGATGTACGAGGTCCCGTCCCGCAAGGACGTCGCCCGCGTGGTCGTCACGGCAGACGTCGTCCACTCCAACGTGAACCCGACGCTGATCCCGCGGGACGCGCGGAACGGGCGGGGGCCGGGCGAGCAGAAGACGGCGTAGCCGCCGTACAGCACACGGCGAAGGGGCCCCGGTCGACCGACCGGGGCCCCTTCTTCGTGGTCGGGGCGTCAGGCCTTGACGCGCACGTCGTTGCGGAGCTTGGCGGCCAGGGCTGCCGCGTCGTCCAGCGAGGTGCTCTTGCCGGAGGTCATGGAAGCCAAGTCGTACGTGACCACGTAGGCGAGGGTGCTGTGGTCACCCCAGATGCAGATCGGCATCTTCACGGTCTGCCCGGAGGTCGTGGTGTCGACCTCCTGGCACTTCATGATGCCGTTGTCGAAGCCTGCGGGCTTGAACTCCTGGGGGCTGCCCACGAGTTTGCCGCCGGACGAGCTCTTCTCGGCCTCCGTCTTGCTCTGGGCGAACATGGCGTCGACGGTCTTCTCCGGGTCGTCGATGGTGCCGTACACGCCCGTGAACATCAGGTTCTTCGCGGTGAGACCCGATCCCGCGGTGTAGAGCGCGCTGACGTCCTTGGCGTTCTGCACGCCCCACGACTCGGCGTCCTTGACGTCCTTGTCGGTCATCTGGCCGGCTGAGGAGTCGCTGCCCTTCTTGTACTCCCCGGAGAGGACCGTCGCCTGCGCCACCAGCTTGTGCGGCCCGTCGTCCGCGATGGAACTGCCGCCGCCGCCCCCGCCGATCACGAAGTACACCCCGACCCCGATCGCCGCCACGACCGCCACCGCGCCGATGATCAGGGCCGCCTTCTTGCCGCCGCCGCCCGGCGCCGGTGGCTGCGGGACGTTGTAGGGCTGCTGGCCGTACGGGTCCTGGCCGTAGGGGGCCTGCTGCTGCGGGTAGCCGTAGCCGGGCTGAGGCTGGGGCGGGGGAGCCTGCTGCGGGTAGCCGTAGCCCGGCTGGGGCTGGGGCGGAGGGGCCTGCTGGGGGTAGCCGTAGCCGGGCTGGGCCGGAGGGGCCTGCGGCGGCTGCTGGCCGTAGGGGCCCGGCTGGCCGTACGGTCCGGGCTGCTGGGGCTGCCCGCCGTACGGGCCCGGCTGGTTGTAGCTCATTACTGGGTTCCCCTCCAGAATGTTTATGTGGTGCCGACATCCTGGCGCAGACACGGACAGCGCACCGCATCGGGGCCCCCACCGTTACAGAGCAAACACGTTTCGGGACACGCCCGCGACACCCCTAAACTGACCCCGTGACCGAGAACGCTCAGCAGCAGCCACCAGCGCCCGACACCGAACTGCCGACCCAGTACGCGCCGGCCGATGTAGAGGGGCCGCTGTACGAGCGCTGGGTAGAGCGCGGTTACTTCGAGGCTGACGAGAAGAGCGACAAGCCGCCGTACACCATCGTCATCCCGCCCCCGAACGTCACCGGCAGCCTGCACCTCGGGCACGCCTTCGAGCACACCCTCATCGACGCGCTGACACGTCGTAAGCGCATGCAGGGCTTCGAGACGCTCTGGCAGCCCGGCATGGACCACGCCGGTATCGCCACCCAGAACGTCGTCGAGAGGGAGCTGGGCAAGGAGGGGAAGTCCCGGCACGACCTCGGCCGTGAGGCCTTCGTCGAGCGTGTCTGGCAGTGGAAGGCCGAGTCCGGTGGCCAGATCAGCGGGCAGATGCGGCGCCTCGGTGACGGCGTCGCCTGGTCGCGTGAGCGGTTCACGATGGACGAGGGGCTCTCCCAGGCCGTCCAGACCATCTTCAAGCGCCTCTACGACGACGAGCTGATCTACCGCGCCGAGCGCATCATCAACTGGTGCCCGCGCTGTCTGACCGCGATCTCCGACATCGAGGTCGAGTACCAGGACGACGACGGCGAGCTGGTCTCCCTCAAGTACGGCGAGGGGGAGGAGACGCTGGTCGTCGCCACCACCCGCGCCGAGACCATGCTCGGTGACACGGCCGTCGCGGTGCATCCGGACGACGAGCGGTACAAGCACCTCGTCGGCAAGCAGATCAAGCTCCCGCTGACCGACCGCACCATCCCGGTCGTCGCCGACGAGCACGTCGACCCGGAGTTCGGCACCGGAGCCGTCAAGGTCACCCCGGCCCACGACCCGAACGACTTCGAGATCGGCCAGCGCCACAACCTCCCGGCCATCACGGTCATGGACGAGCACGCCGTGATCACCGTCCACGGCCCCTTCCAGGGCCTGGACCGCTTCGAGGCCCGCTCGGCGATCGTCGCCGCGCTGCGCGCCGAGGGCCGGATCGTCGCCGAGAAGCGGCCCTACGTCCACTCCGTCGGCCACTGCTCGCGCTGCAAGACCACCATCGAGCCGCGGCTGTCCATGCAGTGGTGGGTCAAGGTCGGCCCGCTCGCCAAGGCGGCCGGTGACGCGGTCCGCGAGGGCAAGGTCAGGATCCATCCGCAGGAGATGGAGAAGCGGTACTTCGACTGGGTCGACAACCTCCACGACTGGTGCATCTCACGGCAGTTGTGGTGGGGTCACCGCATTCCGGTCTGGTACGGCCCGCAGGGCGAGGTCGTCTGCGTCGGACCGGACGAGCAGCCGCCGAGCGGCGAAGGGTGGCGTCAGGACACCGACGTCCTCGACACCTGGTTCTCCTCCGGCCTGTGGCCCTTCTCCACCCTCGGCTGGCCCGAGCAGACCGAGTCGCTCGCGAAGTTCTACCCGAACTCCGTCCTGGTCACCGGCTACGACATCCTCTTCTTCTGGGTCGCCCGGATGATGATGTTCGGCCTGTACGCGATGGACGGCACCCCGCCGTTCCACACCATCGCCCTGCACGGCATGGTCCGCGACCAGTTCGGCAAGAAGATGTCGAAGTCCTTCGGGAATGCGGTCAACCCGCTGGACTGGATGGACAAGTACGGCAGCGACGCCCTCCGGTTCACCCTTGCCCGCGGCGCCAACCCGGGCGTGGACGTCCCGATCGGCGAGGACTGGGTCCAGGGCTCCCGCAACTTCGCCAACAAGATCTGGAACGCCACCCGCTTCGCGCTGATGAACGGCGCGACGGTCGAGGGCCCGCTGCCGGACGCCTCGAAGATGTCCGCGACCGACCGCTGGATCCTCTCCCGCCTCAACTCCGTCGTCGCCGAAGTCGACGCGTTCTACGAGGACTTCCAGTTCGCGAAGCTCTCGGACGCGCTGTTCCACTTCGCGTGGGACGAGGTCTTCGACTGGTACGTCGAGCTGTCCAAGACGACGTTCCAGGCGGGCGGTGAGCCGGCCGAGGTCAGCAAGCGGGTCCTCGGTGAGGTCCTCGACGTCACCCTCAAGCTCCTCCACCCGGTCGTCCCGTTCGTCACGGAGACCCTCTGGACCACCCTCACCGGCGGCGAGTCGGTCGTCATCGCCGAGTGGCCGAGCGACAGTGGCTTCCGCGACAAGGCGGCGGAGCGGGAGATCGAGACCCTGCAGTCCGTCATCACCGAGGTCCGCCGCTTCCGCGCCGACCAGGGTCTGCAGCCGGGTCAGCGGGTTCCGGCCCGGCTGACCCTGGACGGCACGGCGCTGGCTCCGCACGAGGCGGCCATCCGCCAGCTGCTGCGTCTGCAGCCGGAGGGGGACTCCTTCACGGCCACGGCGACCCTGCCGGTCGGCGGCGCCGAGGTCGCTCTCGACCTGTCCGGCACGATCGACGTGGCGGCGGAGCGCAAGCGCCTCGCGAAGGACCTCGCGGCCGCCGAGAAGGAGAAGGCCCAGGCCACCGCCAAGCTCGGCAACGAGGCGTTCCTGGCGAAGGCGCCGGACAACGTGGTGGACAAGATCCGCGGGCGCCTGGCGAAGGCGGAGGAGGACATCACGCGGATCCAGGCCCAGCTGGACCGGCTGCCGGAGGCGTGAGTCGTCATGCGTGGCCGAAGGCCCCCGGTGCTGACAGGCGCCGGGGGCCTTCGCGTGCCTTGAGGAGCGCGGGGCTGTATCGATGTGCGGCTCCGCCGCGATGGGGGTCCCCCCGCTCGAGCGAAGCCGAGAGTGGGGGAGCGACCAGCCACAACGCACCCGCACTCGCCGGACAGGACCCGGCCACCCCACTCCCTGGGCGCACTGTCAGTCGGCCTCCGTAGACTGACCCCGTGAGTGAAAGCGACCCCTTCGACGACATCGTCGCCGCCGAGACCGACCGCGACCCCGACCTCGCGATCATCGAGGCCGGCAGCCGCACCCTGCGCACGCAGGGCGGCCCGCCGCAGGCCGATGTGCCCGCGCGGCCGGAAGACCCCGAGGTCGACAAGGCCCTGCGCGAGGTCGAGGCGGAGCTCGCCACCCGCTGGGGCGAGACCAAGCTCGAGCCCTCGGTCAGCCGTATCGCCGCGCTGATGGACGTCCTGGGCGAGCCGCAGCGCTCGTACCCCTCGATCCACATCACCGGCACCAACGGCAAGACCTCCACCGCCCGCATGATCGAGGCCCTCCTCGGCGCCTTCGAACTGCGCACCGGCCGGTACACCTCCCCGCACGTCCAGTCGATCACCGAGCGCATCAGCCTGGACGGCGCTCCCATCTCCGCCGAGCGGTTCGTCGAGACGTACGAGGACATCAAGCCGTACGTCGAGATGGTCGACGCACAGCAGGAGTACCGGCTGTCC
Source organism: Streptomyces longisporus (assembly GCF_039532765.1). Taxonomy (NCBI): domain Bacteria; kingdom Bacillati; phylum Actinomycetota; class Actinomycetes; order Kitasatosporales; family Streptomycetaceae; genus Streptomyces; species Streptomyces longisporus. Next base: position 181,432 of record NZ_BAAASG010000011.1, on the reverse strand, counting down.
TTCTTCGAGGTGCTGACGGGCATGGCGTACGCGGCCTTCGCGGACGCGCCCGTCGATGTGGCCGTGGTGGAAGTGGGGATGGGCGGCTCCTGGGACGCCACCAACGTCATCGACGGGGACGTCGCTGTCGTCACCCCCATCGACCTCGACCACACCGACCGCCTCGGTGAGACGCCCGGCGCCATCGCCACCGAGAAGGCCGGCATCGTCAAGCAGGACGCGACGGTCATCCTGGCCCAACAGCCGGTGGACGCGGCCCAGGTGCTGCTCAAGAAGGCCGTCGACGTCGACGCCACGGTGGCCCGCGAGGGCCTGGAGTTCGGGGTCGTGTCACGTCAGGTCGCGGTCGGCGGACAGCTGCTCACCCTGCGCGGCCTCGGCGGCGAGTACGACGAGGTGTACCTCCCGCTCCACGGCCCGTACCAGGCGCACAACGCCGCCGTCGCGCTCGCCGCCGTGGAGGCGTTCTTCGGGGTCGGTTCGCAGCGGCCCGAGCCGCTCGACATCGACACCGTCCGCAAGGCTTTCGCGGCCGTCTCCTCGCCCGGGCGGCTCGAAGTCGTACGGCGCTCGCCCACCGTCGTCCTGGACGCCGCCCACAATCCGGCCGGCGCCCGAGCCACCGCCGAGGCGATCGGCGAGGCCTTCGACTTCAGCCGGCTGATCGGTGTGGTCGGCGCGAGCGGCGACAAGAACGTGCGAGGAGTGCTGGAGGCCTTCGAGCCGATCTTCGCCGAGGTCGTCGTCACGCAGAACTCCAGCCACCGCGCGATGGACGCCGACGAGCTCGCCGCGATCGCCGTGGAGGTGTTCGGCGACGAGCGCGTCCAGGTCGAACCAAGGCTGCCGGACGCCCTGGAGGCCGCGATCACGCTGGCCGAGGAGGAGGGCGAGTTCGCCGGCGGGGGCGTGCTGGTGACCGGCTCCGTCATCACCGTCGGCGAGGCCCGGCTGCTGCTGGGAAGGGGCTGACCACTCGTGCGTACGCTCTGTGCCTCGACCCTGATCGGCGAGTTCTTCGTGATCGGCTTCGCCGGACTCGTCGCCATGAAGGACCCCGGCCTCGCCACGTCGACGGTGTGGACGGTCAGCGGCATCGCGATGTTCCTGTGCGTGGTGCTGTGCGGTGTCGTGACGCGTCCGGGCGGCATCGCCCTCGGCTGGGCCCTGCAGGCCGCCCTCGTCGCCTCCGGCTTCGTAGTCACGACGATGTTCTTCCTGGGCGCGGTCTTCGCGACCCTGTGGTGGGCCTCGGTGCACTACGGAAGGAAGATCGACGAGGCGAAGGCGCGGTTCGCCGCCGCAGAGACGGGCTCGGCGGGCTCCTCCACACCTGACGCTGTGTAACAGGGGCCCGGACACGCCCTGTAATCTTCGAACACCCCCGCACCATCCTTGATCTTCCATAGGAGCCCGCAGTGACCCAGCGCACCCTCGTCCTGCTCAAGCCCGACGCGGTCCGTCGTGGCCTGACCGGCGAGATCATCAGCCGTATCGAGCGCAAGGCCGGCTGGCAGATCACCGCGCTGGAGCTGCGCACCCTGGACCAGGAGACCCTGCAGCAGCACTACGGCGAGCACAAGGGCAAGCCCTTCTACGAGCCGCTGGTGGAGTTCATGGCCTCCGGTCCGGTCGTCGCGCTGATCGTCGAGGGCGAGCGGGTCATCGAGGGGCTGCGCGCGCTGGCCGGCCCGACCGACCCGATCGCCGCCGCACCCGGCTCCATCCGCGGCGACTACGGCGTGATCGTCCGCGAGAACCTGATCCATGCCTCCGACTCCGAGGAGTCCGCCGAGCGCGAGGTGAAGATCTTTTTCCCCGGCCGCGGTTGAGCGACAAACCTATGAATTTTTGAGTGACCGTCAGGTCGCTCGCCCGTCTGACCTGGGGCGGCCGAGGGTTTCGGGCCGTCCTCTGGCATATGCGTGCCGATCGGGGGAACGAGTGCCCCCGATGGGCCGTCTCCACAAGCGAGGCGACGCTTCATCTGCTGACAATGGCGAAGACCCTCGCGCAGTGTTCGTGCAGGCGCGTCTACGATGGAAGCCTTCACGTCACAGCACCCACTTCGCCGACCTGAAAAGCCCTCAAAAGCTCCCAGGAAGGCCAGACGAATCCTGATGGGGAACTCAATGTCGTTCATCGGCCGTGACATGGCTGTCGACCTCGGGACCGCCAACACGCTGGTGTACGTCAGGGGACGCGGGATCGTACTCAACGAACCTTCCGTCGTCGCGATCAACACCAACACCGGTGGCATCCTCGCGGTCGGCGCCGAGGCGAAGAAGATGATCGGTCGGACCCCTGGCAACATCGTTGCCGTGCGACCGCTGAAGGACGGCGTCATCGCCGACTTCGAGATCACTGAGCGGATGCTCCGCTACTTCATCCTGAAGATCCACAAGCGGCGGTATCTCGCGCGGCCGCGTGTCGTCGTCTGTGTGCCCTCCGGTATCACGGGCGTCGAGCGCCGCGCCGTGATCGAGGCGTCCTCGCAGGCCGGTGCTCGTCAGGTGCACATCATCGAGGAGCCCATGGCGGCGGCCATCGGCTCCGGCCTCCCGGTCCACGAGGCCACGGGCAACATGGTGGTGGACATCGGCGGCGGCACCACCGAGGTCGCGGTCATCTCGCTCGGCGGCATCGTCACCGCCCAGTCCATCCGCGTCGCGGGCGACGAACTGGACAACGCGATCATCCAGCACATCAAGAAGGAGTACTCGCTCCTTCTCGGTGAGCGGACGGCCGAGCAGATCAAGATCACGATCGGTTCGGCGTACGACCTCGACGACGACCAGCACACCGAGATCCGCGGCCGGGACCTCGTCTCCGGACTGCCCAAGACCGTCGTCATCTCCGCCGCCGAGGTGCGCAAGGCGATCGAGGAGCCGGTCAACGCCATCGTGGACGCCGTCAAGACGACCCTCGACAAGTGCCCGCCGGAGCTGTCCGGCGACATCATGGACCGGGGGATCGTGCTGACCGGCGGCGGGGCGCTGCTGCGCGGCCTCGACGAGCGGCTGCGCCGGGAGACCGGGATGCCGATCCACATCGCCGAGGACCCGCTGGACAGCGTCGCGCTCGGCTCGGGCAAGTGCGTCGAGGAGTTCGAGGCGCTCCAGCAGGTGCTGGACGCCCAGCCGCGCAGATGACGGCAACTCTTCGATTCCGCCGTACGGGACGATCTCCTCTCGTACGGCGGATCGTTGATATAGAGGCAGTTGATATAGAGGCATAAGCTCGCCCATAAGCCTCTGCCCGACTGGAACTGCCCAGCTGAACTGAACACCTGAACCTCTGCACATTCCTATGAGGAAGGCACGGCCGCCGCACGTGAGGGACACACGAGAGAGCCGGCTGCTCCTGGTGCTGCTGATCGCCATCGCGTTCGCGCTGATCACGGTGGACATCCGCGGCGGGGAGGACTCACCGGTCGACGGTGCCCGCCAGGTCGCGGCCACCGTGTTCGGCCCGATCGAGGACGGCGTGTCCTCGGCGGTCGACCCGGTCGGCAACGCCGTCTCAGCGGTCCGTGACTCGGGCACCCGGCACGACCGGCTCGCCCGTCTGGAGACGGAGAACGCCACCCTCAAGGCGAAACTCGGCAGCGACGACCGCAACCGCAGCCGCCTGGCGCAGCTCGACAAGATGCTGAAGGTCTCCGCCGAGGGCCAGTACGGCATCAAGGGCGCCCAGGTCATCGCCATAGGAGCGGCCCAGGGCTTCTCCTGGACGATCACCATCGACGTCGGCGCCAACGACGGCATCAAGCGGGACATGACGGTGCTGAACGGCGACGGCCTGGTCGGACGGGTCACCAACGTCGGCCCCGACGCCTCCACCGTCCTGCTCGCCAACGACCCGGACTTCACCGTCGGCACCCGCATGGAGGGCAGCGACGAGCTCGGTTTCGCCACCGGGCAGGGCGACCGCCCGCTGCGGGTGGAACTGCTCAACTCCAAGGCGGACGTGAAGAAGGGCGACCGCCTGGTCACCTTCGGCTCCGAGGCCGACAAGCCCTTCGTGCCGGGCGTCCCGGTCGGTGTGGTCTCCCGCGTCGACCCGTCCGGCGGGAACCTGACCCGCACCCTCTATGTCACGCCGTTCGTCAGCTTCTCCAAGCTCGACATCGTCGGCGTCGTCGTGGAGACCCCGAAGAAGGACCCGCGCGACACGGTGCTCCCCGACAAGCCGCAGCCGACGCCCACACCGACGGTCACCGTCACGGTCACCCCGTCCGCGACCGCGACCGACTCCGCGCCCGCATCCGCGACCGCGTCGCCCGGCCAGACCCCGTAGCAGTAGGAGCTGAATCCCCATGCGCGTCAACCGGATCCTGCTCTCCTCGGCCCTGGTCGTCGTAGCCCTGGTGGTCCAGGTGAGCGTCCTCGCCCGGCTCCATCTGCCGGGCGCCGTCCCCGACTTGCTGCTGCTGACCGTGGTGGGCCTGGCCCTGGTCTACGGCCATGTCGGCGGCGCCCTCGTCGGCTTCGGCGCGGGCCTGCTCGCCGACCTCGCCCCGCCCGCCGACCACGCCGCCGGCCGCTACGCCCTGGTGCTGTGCGTCATCGGCTACCTCGCCGGGCTGGCCAGACCGGAGAACGGGCGGCTGAAGTCGGCCACCGGCCCCATGCTCGTCGTGGTCGCCGCCGCCATCGGCTCGACGCTGCTGTACGCCGGTGTCGGCGCGCTCGTCGGCGACACCGCGGCCCGCCATGTCGGCCTCGTCAGCCTGCTCTTCTCGGCGGCCCTGTACGACCTGCTGCTCGCCCCCTTCGTGGTGCCAGGGATCATGGCCCTGGCCCGGCGCGCGGACAACGACCCGCTCGCCGAGGCCGCCTCCCCGTCGAAGAAGGCCACCGACATCACCTCCGGCTGGATCTCCAACGGGACGGGCCTCAAGCTCGGCGGCCAGCGCGGAGGCCTCGGTGCCCTGAAGACCAGGGCCCGCACCCGCACCACCCGCGTGGGCCGCATCAAGGGGGTCAAGCGGCTGTGAAGGGGCGGGAGTTGGCGGCGGGCACCATTCACAGCTCCGTCGTATATGACACGCACACACACTGAGAGGGGGAGGCAGCCGCAGTGACCAATATTCCCGAGACCGGACGGACCCCAAGGGTCCAGATCCGGCTCGTCGTCATCCAGATCCTGGTCCTCTCCCTGCTCGGCACCCTCGGCGGCCGGCTGTGGTACCTGCAGATCCGCGAGGGCAGCCAGTACCAGAAGGAGGCGTCCGGCAACCACGTCCAGCAGGTCGTCGACCCCGCCGTACGCGGCTCGATCCTGGACGCCCGCGGTGTGGCGCTCGCCGACAACGAGACCCGCCTCGTGGTCTCCGCCTCCCGCACCGACCTGCTCAAGATGAAGGACGACGGCAAGGCGGTCCTCACCAAGCTGGCCGGGGTCCTGGGCATGAAGCCCAAGGAGGTCATGCAGCGGGTCCGGCTGTGCGACGCCAAGACGCCCCAGCCGTGCTGGAACGGCTCGCCCTTCCAGCCGATCCCCATCACCGACGAGGCCACGCCCCGACAGGCCATGCAGATCCGCGAGCGCTCCGAGGACTTCCCCGGCATCACCGCCGAACCCGAGGCGCTGCGCCGCTACCCCGGCCCCGGCAAGTCCAACACCGCGCAGGTCCTCGGCTATCTCTCGCCCGTCACCGACGAGGAGATCCAGAAGGCCAAGGACACCAACTCGCCGTATCTCCGCTCCGACCAGGTCGGCCGCTCCGGCCTCGAGCGCCAGTACGACAAGGAACTGCGCGGCAAGGCCGGGGTCACCCGCTACGAGGTCGACAACCTCGGCCGGGTCATCGGCAAGGCCAAGTCCGATCCCGCCCAGGCCGGTTCGAGCCTCGTCACCAGCATCGACTCCCGCGTGCAGCGGGTCGCCGAGTACGAGCTGGACAACGCCATGAAGATCGCCCGCACCCAGTACGACAAGGTCACGGGCGAGAAGTACAAGGCCGACTCGGGTGCCGTCGTCGTGATGGAGGCCAAGACCGGCCGCATCGTCGCCATGGCGTCCGCTCCGACGTACGACCCGAACGTGTGGGTCGGCGGCATCTCCGCCAAGGACTACAAGCAGCTCACCGGCAAGGACTCCGACTACCCGCTGCTCAATCGGGCCATACAGGGTCAGTCCGCGCCGGGTTCGACCTTCAAGGTGGTCTCCACGGCCGCCGCGGTCGAGGCCGGCTACGCGTGGGACGGCGGCTACCCGTGCACCAGCTCCTACTCGGTGGGCGGCCAGGTCTTCAAGAACTTCGAGGGCGAGAGCTTCGGCCCCATCTCGCTGGGCCGGGCCCTGGAGGTCTCCTGCGACACCGTCTTCTACGGCCTCGCCGACCGCGAGTGGAAGAAGGACGGCGGGATCAACCCGAAGAAGGGCCAGCCCAAGGACTACTTCTACAAGGCGGCCCACCAGTTCGGCCTCGGCAAGCAGACCGGCATCGACCTCCCGAACGAGGTCACCGGCCGGGTCCCCGACCGCCAGTGGAAGGAGGACTACTGGAAGGCCAACAAGGACGCCTGGTGCAAGAGCGGCAAGAAGGGCGGCACCTACGTCCAGAGGATCGAGTACGAGGGCTGCCTCGAGGGCTACAAGATGCGCGAGGGCGACTCGATCAACTACTCCATCGGCCAGGGTGACACCCTCCTCACCCCGATCCAGGAGGCCATGATCTACGGGGCCCTCGCCAACGGCGGCACCGAGCACGTCCCGACCATCGGCAAGGCGATCATCAGCGCCGACGGCAGGACGGTCAAGGAGATCAAGCCCCGGGTCCTGCGCAAGCTTCCGATCAGCGAGGCCACGCACAAGGGCATCGACAAGGCCCTCGCGGGCGTCATCACCGCCGGTACCGCCGCCTGGAAGTTCAAGGGCTGGCCGCAGGACAAGATCACCCTGCACGCCAAGACCGGTACCGCGGAGGTCTACGGCAAGCAGACCACCTCATGGCTCGCCACGTACTCCAAGGACTACTCGGTGGTCATGACGATCGCCCAGGCCGGTACCGGTTCCGGCGCCTCCGGTGAGGCCGTCCGCAGCATCTACAGCGCCCTCTACGGCGTCCAGCCGGACGGCTCGATCGACAGCAAGAAGGCACTGCTGCCCAGCCCGCAGAAGGGCCTGCCCAAGGTCAAGACAGACGGCACGATCGCCTCGCCGAAGGTTCCCAAGGACCCGGCCAAGGAACTCCACGCCAACGACAACGCCAGCCCGTCCCCGGGCGCCGGTCAGCCCGCCGCGACCACGCCCTCGCCCACGTCCACCAACCGGACCACCCGCAGGCGGCCGCGCAGGCGGGGAAGCCGGAGGATGCTCACATGACCGGTGCAGGCAGCTTCTCCGTCCCCGGATACGGCCCGCGGCGCGCGGGCTGGACCCGGATCTTCGCCCGTGACTCGGTGTCCCGCCGGCTCGACTGGCCGATGCTGCTGGCGGCCCTCGCGCTCTCGGCGATCGGCTCGCTGCTCGTCTACTCGGCGACCCGCAACCGCACCGAGATCAACCAGGGCGACCAGTACTACTTCCTGATCCGGCACATCATGAACACCGGCATCGGGTTCGCCCTGATGGCCGGCACGATCTGGCTCGGCCACCGCACCCTGCGCACCGCCGTCCCGATCCTGTACGGCGCCTCGGTGTTCCTGATCCTGCTGGTGCTCACCCCGCTCGGCGCCACCATCAACGGCAGCCGCAACTGGATCGTCTTCGGCGGCGGCTTCTCCCTGCAGCCCGCCGAGTTCGTGAAGATCACGATCATCCTCGGGATGGCGATGCTGCTGGCGGCGCGGGTCGACGCGGGCGACAAGAAGTACCCCGACCACCGCACGGTCCTCCAGGCGCTCGGCCTGGCCACCGTACCGATCCTGATCGTGCTGCTCATGCCCGACCTCGGCACGGTCCTGGTCCTGGTGACCATCATCCTGGGCGTGCTGCTCGCCTCCGGCGCCTCCAACCGCTGGGTCTTCGGCCTGATCACGGCCGGCGTCATCGGCTGCATCGCCATCTGGCAGCTGCACATCCTGGACGAGTACCAGATCAACCGGTTCGCGGCCTTCGCCAACCCCAGCCTCGACCCGGCGGGAGTCGGCTACAACACCAACCAGGCGCGCATCGCGATCGGTTCGGGCGGTCTGACCGGCGCGGGTCTCTTCCACGGTTCGCAGACCACCGGCCAGTTCGTGCCCGAGCAGCAGACCGACTTCGTCTTCACGGTCGCGGGGGAGGAGCTGGGCTTCGTCGGCGCGGGGCTGATCATCTTCCTCCTCGGCGTGGTGCTGTGGCGCGCCTGCCGCATCGCCCGTGACTCGACCGAGCTGTACGGCACGATCGTCGCCGCCGGGATCGTCGCCTGGTTCGCCTTCCAGACCTTCGAGAACATCGGCATGACCCTCGGCATCATGCCGGTCACGGGCCTGCCGCTGCCCTTTGTGTCGTACGGCGGCTCATCGATGTTCGCGGTGTGGATGGCGGTGGGGCTGCTGCAGTCGATCAGGGTGCAGCGACCCATGTCGGCGTAGGCCTTCGGCGGGGGCGCCCCTCTGTCGTAGCAGTTCCGCAGCAACTAGATTCGGTTCATGGCGGACACAAAGCGGGAGATCGAGCGGAAGTACGAGTCCGACGACAGTGGCCTGCCCGACCTGACCGGCGTCGCCGGTGTCGACGCGGTCGTCGACAAGGGGGTCGCGCACCTGGACGCCACCTACTACGACACCTCCGACGAACGCCTCGCCGCGTCCGCGATCACCCTGCGCCGCCGCACCGGCGGCTCCGACGCGGGCTGGCATCTGAAGTTCCCGGTCGCCCCCGGCGTCCGCGACGAGATCCAGGCCCCGCTCTCCGACACCGTCCCGCGCAGCCTCGCCGGACTGGTCCGCTCGCGGGTGCGTGACGCCGAGCTGCTGCCCGTGGTCCGGCTGCGCTCCGACCGTGACCTCCGTGACCTGGTCGACGCCGGGGGCCGGGTGCTCGCCGAGGTCAGCGTGGACGCCGTACGTGCCGAACGGCTCACCGGCGACGGCGGCTCGGCCCAGTGGACGGAGCTGGAGGTGGAGCTCGCCGACGGCGGCGACCCCGCCTTCCTCGACAAGGTCGACAAGCGGCTGCGCAAGGCAGGCGTACGACCCTCCGCGTCGGCCTCCAAGCTGGCCCGGGCCCTTGCGGAGACCGCTCCGAAGAAGAAGCGCGGGACGAAGCGGCAGCAGGCGACACCGCCGGTGACGGCCGGCGACCATGTCCTCGCCTACGTCCGTGAGCAGCGGGACGCCATCGTCGAACTCGACCCCGCCGTACGGCAGGACGCTTTCGACTCCGTGCACCGCATGCGCGTCGCGACCCGTCGGATGCGCAGCGCCTTCCGCTCGTACGGCAAGGTCCTGGACCGCAGCGTCACCGACCCCATCGGCGGGGAACTGAAGTGGCTGGCCGGCGAGCTCGGCGTGGACCGGGACCGGGAGGTGCTGACCGAGCGCCTCGCGGCGGCCCTGGACGAACTGCCCAGGACGCTGCTCTCCGGCCCGATCCGCACCCGGCTGCGCACCTGGATGAACGCCCGCCGCGGCGGATCGCGCCGCCGTCTGACCGGCGTCCTGGACTCCCGGCGCTATCTGAAGCTGCTCGACAGCCTGGACGCGCTGGTCGCGGAGCCGCCGCTGCTGAAGGCGGCCGCCGGGAAGCCGGAGAAGGTGATCGCCAAGGCGGTACGGAAGGACTTCGGAAAGCTGTCCGGCCTGGTCGAGCAGGCCATCGCCCTGGAACCCGGCCACGACCGCGACCTCGCCCTGCACGAGGCCCGCAAGGAGGCCAAGCGGACGCGGTACGCGGCGGAGGCGGCCGCACCGGCCCTCGGCAGCCCGGCAACCGAGCTTTCCCGGTCGATGAAGTCCCTGCAGAACCTGCTCGGCGACCACCAGGACAGCTTCATGACCCGCCAGACCCTGCGCGAGCTGTCCGCCGTGGCCCATGCGGCGGGGGAGAGCTCGTTCACGTACGGAGTGCTCTACGGGCGCGAGGAGGCGCGGGCCACGGCCGTGGAACTGCAGTTGCCGGCGGTGTGGCAGGAGGTCAGGGACGGGATGCAGGTCTGAGCGGTCGGGGCGGGTGCATGGTCGCGTTAGGCTAGATGGTCACCCCTGTCAGTTCAGGTGGTCCCATCAGCCCATCCCACGAAGGTTCGCGAGATGTCTGCCGAAGTCGCTGCGGCCGCCGAGTCTGTGTTCCCGCAGCTCGAAGCTCTGCTCCCGCATGTGCAGAAGCCGATCCAGTACGTCGGCGGAGAGCTCAACTCCACGGTCAAGCCGTGGGAGTCCTGTGACGTCCGCTGGGCGCTCATGTACCCGGACGCCTACGAGGTCGGCCTGCCCAACCAGGGCGTCATGATCCTCTATGAGGTCCTGAACGAGCAGGAGGGCGTCCTCGCCGAGCGCACCTACAGCGTGTGGCCGGACCTGGAGGCCCTGATGCGGGAGCACGCGGTCCCGCAGTTCACGGTGGACAGCCACCGCCCGGTGAAGGCCTTCGACGTGTTCGGGCTGAGCTTCTCCACGGAGCTGGGCTACACCAACATGCTGACGGCACTGGACCTCGCCGGGATCCCCCTGGAGTCCAAGGACCGCACGCTCGACGACCCGATCGTCCTGGCCGGCGGCCACGCCGCCTTCAACCCCGAGCCGATCGCGGACTTCATCGACGCGGCGATCATCGGCGACGGCGAGCAGGCCGTACTGGACATGACGAAGATCATCCGCGACTGGAAGGCGGAGGGCCGCCCCGGCGGCCGCGAGGAGGTCCTGTTCCGTCTCGCGAAGACGGGCTCGGTCTACATCCCCGCGTTCTACGACGTGGAGTACCTCCCCGACGGCCGTATCGCCCGTGTCGTACCGAACAAGTCGGGCGTCCCGTGGCGCGTCTCCAAGCACACGGTCATGGACCTCGACGAGTGGCCCTACCCCAAGCAGCCCCTGGTCCCGCTCGCCGAGACGGTCCACGAGCGGATGTCGGTGGAGATCTTCCGAGGCTGCACGCGCGGCTGCCGCTTCTGCCAGGCCGGCATGATCACGCGCCCGGTCCGCGAGCGCTCCATCACGGGCATCGGCGACATGGTGGAGAAGGGCCTGAAGGCGACCGGCTTCGAGGAGGTCGGCCTGCTCTCCCTGTCCTCCGCGGACCACAGCGAGATCGGCGACATCGCCAAGGGCCTCGCGGACCGGTACGAGGAGGACAAGATCGGCCTGTCGCTCCCGTCGACCCGGGTGGACGCCTTCAACGTCGACCTGGCGAACGAGCTGACGCGCAACGGCCGCCGCTCCGGCCTCACCTTCGCCCCCGAGGGCGGCTCGGAGCGCATGCGCAAGGTCATCAACAAGATGGTCTCGGAAGAGGACCTGATCAGGACGGTCGCCACCGCCTACGGCAACGGCTGGCGCCAGGTGAAGCTGTACTTCATGTGCGGTCTGCCGACGGAGACGGACGAGGACGTCCTGCAGATCGCCGACATGGCGACCAAGGTGATCGCGAAGGGCCGGGAGGTCTCCGGCTCCAACGACATCCGCTGCACGGTCTCGATCGGCGGCTTCGTCCCCAAGCCCCACACCCCCTTCCAGTGGGCCCCGCAGCTCTCGGCGGAGGAGACGGACGCCCGCCTCGAAAAGCTCCGGGACAAGATCCGCGGCGACAAGAAGTACGGCCGCTCGATCGGCTTCCGCTACCACGACGGCAAGCCCGGCATCGTGGAAGGCCTCCTCTCCCGCGGCGACCGCCGCATCGGCGCCGTCATCCGCGCCGTCTACGAGGACGGCGGCCGCTTCGACGGCTGGCGCGAGCACTTTTCCTACGACCGCTGGATGAGCTGCGCCGACAAGGTGCTGCCCGCTTTCGGCGTGGACGTCGACTGGTACACGACACGCGAGAAGACGTACGAGGAGGTCCTGCCCTGGGACCACCTGGACTCGGGTCTCGACAAGGACTGGCTCTGGGAGGACTGGCAGGACGCCCTCGACGAGACGGAGGTCGAGGACTGCCGGTGGACGCCGTGCTTCGACTGCGGGGTGTGCCCGCAGATGGACACGCACATCCAGATCGGCCCGACGGGCAAGAAGCTGCTGCCGCTGACGGTCAAGAACGCAGGTCCCGCGCCCGCTTCGAGTGGTCACACGCACTGACGTGAACAGGGTCGTCTCCGTCGTCACGCCGGTGCACGGCGGCGCTGTCCGTTTCCTTCCCGAGGCCTACGCCTCCCTGCTCCGCCAGGATCTTCCCGGCGGATGGTCCTGGGAGTGGTGCGTGCAGGAGGACGGCAGCGACGTGGGCGCACAGGCGTGTCTGCCGGCCGACGATCCGCGGATCCGGATCTCGGCCTCTCGCGCCGGCGGGCCTCATGTGGCTCGGACCATGGCTTTCGCGCGCTCGACCGGTGCCTATGTGAAGACGCTGGACGCCGACGACCAGCTCACCGCCGGCACTCTCGCCCGGGACCTCGCCGTGCTGGAGGAGGACGCCTCGGTCGGTTGGACCACGTCGCGGGTCGTCGATCTCCTCGAGGACGGCAGCACCGTCTCGTTCGAATCGAGTGACCCGCGACCGGGCCGGCTCCCCCGGGGAAGCGCGTTCGGTTTCTGGGCCGAGCACCATCGGCCGCAGGTCCACCCCGCCACCCTGTGCGTCAGGCGCTCCCTGCTGGCGCTGCTGGGCGGCTGGATGGCCCTGCCGGCCTCGGGCGACACCGGGCTGCTGCTCGGTCTGGACGCCCTGGCGGACGGATGGTTCATCGGCGAGACCGGACTCGCCTACCGCAAGCACGGCGGCCAGATCACCGCCCACCCCGACCATCGCAGCGGAGCGGAATGGCAGGCCCGTATGTCCCTGATCCGTGAGCATGCGGAGGCGATCCGGGCGTGGGCCGGCACCGGGGATCAGCTGTCGCCGGAGCCCGGGCCGTAGAGCGCGGCGATGTCCTTGGACGTCGCCCACCGGCTGTAGGTGGGGGACTGGGGCCAGCCCTCGGGTGAGTCCTGCCATTCCTCCTGGCGGCCGTACGGGAGGAGATCGATCAGCGCGAAGCTGTGACTGATCTGCTCGGTGCCGCGGCCGTCGGTGTGCCAGGTGCGGTAGACGGTGTCGCCGTCGCGCAGGAAGACGTTGACCGCGAACCCGCCGCCGGGCGGTGCACCGACGTCGGACCCGAAGGGGCTGTTGGCGGTCGAGTACCAGGTCATACGGTTGCCGACGCGCCGCTTGTAGGCGAGTGCCTCCTCGATCGGCCCCTGGGTGACGACGACGAATCGCGCGTCGTAGTTGTCCAGGAACTCAAGGCGGGTGTACTGCGAGGTGAATCCCGTGCAGCCCGGGCACTGCCATTCCTGGCCCGCGGACCACATGTGGTTGTAGACGATCAGTTGCCTCCTGCCGTCGAAGACGTCCGCCAGCCGGACGGGGCCGTCCTCGCCGTCGAGGGTGTAGTCGGGCAGCTCGACCATCGGCAGCCGGCGGCGCTCGGCGGCGATGGCGTCGAGTTCCCGCGTCGCGGCCTTCTCCCGGGCCCGCAGTGTTGCGAGCCTTTGCTCCCATGTTGCGGCGTCGACGACGGGTGGCAGGGCTTGGTTGGTCATGGTCCCCTCACAGAGCTCGCGCGTGACTTTCGCTGGTGCAGGGGTGGACCGCGCGGGGCTCCGGAACTCATCGGTGTTCTGACGAGGGATCCGGACGGGCGGCCCCGGCGTCTGTGTGGGTATGGATCTGCAGAAGCCGCCCGCCGCACACCCCGCACAGCAGCCCGCGCGGCAGTCGCCCGAAGGGTGCCTCGTCGTGGCGATCCGGCTTCCCGTGCGGATCGTCGTGCTCGTGCTGGTGTTGCCGGTGCGGATGGTGTGGGATGCGCTCGTCGTCACCGGACGGTTTCTGAACGACACCGTGTTCCGGCCGGTGGGCCGTGCGCTGCTGTGGATGGCGCGGGCGGTGTTCGTGTGGCCCTTCGTGGGGCTGTGGCGGTATGTCCTCGTGCCGCTGGGCAGGGCCCTCGGGTGGCTCGGGAACGTGTTCCTCGTGGTGTCGCTGAAGTGGTTCCACCGCTCTGTGCTGACCCCGCTCGGACAGGCCCTGGTGTGGGTGTACACGCGCGTGCTCACGCCTGTCGGGCAGGGCGTGATGTGGGTGCTCAGGGGGATCGGGGCGGTGCTCGCCCTGCTCGGGACCGGTGTGTTCGCCGGTGTCGCGTGGCTGGTGCGGTGTCTCGTCGTCGTCCCCGCGGTATGGGTGTACGCGCGCGTGCTCGCGCCGGTCGGCCGGGCGGTGGCATGGCTCGCGGGCATGGTCGCCACCGGGGTCGGGATCGGGCTGTACTGGGTGGGTCGGGTGCTGTTCGTGCTGCCCGCGCTCGCTCTGTGGCGATGGGTGCTGGTGCCCGTCGGGCGGTTCCTGGCCGTCGTCGGGCGCGAGGTGGGGCAGGCGATCGGGCATGCCTGGCGGGTGGCCGGGCGGATCTCGCTCGCCGTGGGGCGGGCTCTGGCAACCCTCTTCCGGTGGATCTTCGTGGAGCCCGTGCGCTGGGTCTACCGGACCGTGCTCACCCCTGTCGGACATGTCGTACGGGATGCCGTGCTGCGGCCCGTCGCCGAGGCGGCGCGCAGTGTGGGGCGGGCCACCCGGCTGGCGCTCGCCTCCGCCCGGGAGTCCGCACGGCAGGCGCGCGCCGACTTCCGGCGGATGCTCTTCGGGGAGCCCGAGCGGAAGGAGGCCGTGGCCCGGCGGGAACCTACGGCCCGCGAGACACGTACTCTTGGTAGCAGTACGACCGCTCTCACGAAGGACTGAACGACACTGGGCAAGCGACAGCCCGAAGGCCCGCCGCCCGCACCCGCGGTGCAGCGCATCCGACTGCGCTACACCAAGCGCGGCCGCCTCCGGTTCACCAGCCACCGTGACTTCCAGCGCGCCTTCGAGCGTGCGCTGCGCCGCGCCGAGGTGCCCATGGCGTACTCGGCGGGGTTCACGCCGCATCCGAAGGTGTCGTACGCCAATGCCGCACCCACCGGCACGGGCAGTGAGGCCGAGTATCTGGAGATCGCCCTCACCGAGGCGCGGGACCCTCAGAAGCTGAGGCTGCTGCTCGACGAGTCGCTGCCCGCCGGGCTCGACGTCGTCGACGCGGTCGAGGCCCGGACCTCCGGACTCGCCGACCGGCTCACGGCTTCCGTGTGGGAGCTGCGGCTGGACGGCGTCGACCCGGCCGAGGCGGAGCGGGCCGTTTCGGCCTTCAACACCGCCGAGGCCGTAGAGGTCCAGCGCATGACCAAGAACGGCGTCCGGACTTTCGACGCACGCCCCGCGGTCGTACAACTTGAAACGCATAGTGATCCGGCTGATAGGCCGACCGACCAGCCCTGTGCGATACTGCGGCTGGTTGTTCGGCACGTGACGCCTGCCGTACGACCCGACGACGTCCTGTCCGGTCTCCGCGCCGTGGCCGACCTGGCGCCGCCGGTCCCCGCAGCGGTGACCAGGCTGGCGCAGGGGCTGTTCGATGAAGAGACCGGCACGGTGACCGACCCGCTCGCGCCCGACCGCGAGGCAGCGACGGCCCTACCCACGGCCGATTCCGCTGCCGCCGCGAAGGCGTCGGCGTAAGGAAGGTCCCGCGAAGGACGGACGTCGAAGCGCCGCCCTCGTACTCGGGAGCCACCTGGGTCGGGCAGCGCACCGACACAGAAGACTTTCGCCAGGCCGTATGCAATAGGTGTACGGAACCGGCGAGACAGGACACAGAGAGCTCCCGTGCGGCGCCCGCGCCCCGGACGGCGGCACCGCGCATCGCGCGAGCCGCGGACGTCACCGGCGATCAACGCCGGACCAGGCGCGGCGCCCGGGAGCCTGACGGGAGAAAAGCCCGCATGCTCGAACCGACCGAACCCACCGAGGGTTCCGAACTGAACACCCCCAGCGACACCTTGCCGCCGCGTCGTCGGCGCCGTGCCGCCTCGCGCCCGGCGGGTCCCCCCGCCGGGGCCGCCTCCGAAACCCCGGAGGAGATCGTCGCGCCGGCCATACCGGCCGACGGCGACAGCGAGAAGAAGCCCGACGAGGCCGAAGAAGCCGCCGAGGTCGAGGAGACCGAAGAGGTCGCCGAGGCGCCTTCGGTCGTCGAGGAGCCTGCGCCCGCCGCGCGTACGCGTCGTCGTGCGACCCGCCGGGTGTCCGCTCCTGCCGGGGCGCCCGCTGCCGCCGAGGCCGCCGAGACCGTGGTGCCCGCCGCCGCTCCGGTCGAGGAGCCGGCCGCTGCCGAAGCGGCCGCCGAGTCCGACGAGGACGCCGCTCCGCGCCGGACCCGCCGCCGTGCCACGCGCCGTGTGTCGGCGCCCGGCGAGGCACCCGTGAGCGTCGAGGCGACCACTGCCGAGGACGCCGAGGCGCCCGCCGTGGCCGAGGCGCCCGCCGCCGAGGCCGTCGAGCCGGCCGAGGACGCCGCCCCGCGCCGTACGCGTCGTCGTGCCACGCGCCGCGTGTCCACGCCGGTCGAGGAGACCGCCGGCGTCGAAGAAGCGCCCGCTGCCGAAGAGCCCGTCGCCGCTCCGGCCGCCGCCGAGCCGGCCGAGGAGGACGGCGCGCCGCGGCGTACCCGTCGCCGCACCGCCCGCAAGGCCGCCACCGGTTTCGCCGAGCCCGCGCAGAGTGCCGTCGAGGCCGCCGAGAGCGTCGAGGACGAGGGTCCGCGTCGTCCGGCCCGGCCCGCCGTCGCCGTGTTCCAGGCGCCCGTGTTCACCGAGCCGCAGTTCCAGACGCCGCAGCGGGCCGCCGCCGAAGCGGCCGCCGGGTCCGAGACCGCCGAGCCGGAGGAGCTCCCCGAGGAGCAGGCCGGGGCGCGGCGCCGCCGCCGTCGCCGCGGTGCCGCGTTCGGTGAGGAGGCCGAGCCGCAGGCCGTCGAGACCGCCGTGGAGGACGAGGCGGAGGAGGCCGAGGACTCCGCTGAGGACGGCGCCGAGGGCGACGAGTCGGAGGACACCGGTTCGCGCCGTCGCCGTCGCCGTGGCGGCCGTCGCCGCCGTCGTGGCGAGTCCGCCGAGTCCGCGGGTGACGACGAGTCGGAGGATGCCGACGAGCTTGCCGCCGTACAGGCCGCGCGGGCCGATGAGGACGCTGCGGACACCGCCGAGCAGGTCGAGGACGACGAGGAGGACGAGGCCGGCGAGAGCGGCGGCTCCAGTTCCAGCAGCCGCCGTCGCCGTCGCCGTCGTCGTCGTGCCGGTGACACCTCCGTGGACACCGAGCCCGGTGAGGGCGACCCCGAGCGCACCGTCGTCAAGGTCCGTGAGCCCCGCCCGAAGGCCGAGCCGTCCGACGAGGTGCAGTCCATCAAGGGCTCCACGCGTCTGGAGGCCAAGAAGCAGCGCCGCCGCGAAGGCCGTGAGCAGGGCCGCCGTCGCGTCCCGATCATCACCGAGGCCGAGTTCCTGGCCCGGCGCGAGGCGGTCGAGCGCGTGATGGTCGTGCGCCAGCACGGCGAGCGCACGCAGATCGGCGTGCTCGAGGACGGCGTGCTCGTCGAGCACTACGTCAACAAGGAGCAGGCCACCTCGTACGTCGGCAACGTCTACCTGGGCAAGGTCCAGAACGTGCTGCCCTCGATGGAGGCCGCCTTCATCGACATCGGCAAGGGCCGCAACGCCGTCCTGTACGCCGGCGAGGTCAACTTCGAGGCGCTCGGCATGGCCAACGGGCCGCGCCGCATCGAGTCCGCCCTGAAGTCCGGCCAGTCCGTGCTCGTGCAGGTCACCAAGGACCCGATCGGGCACAAGGGTGCCCGTCTGACCAGCCAGGTCTCCCTCCCGGGCCGCTACCTCGTGTACGTCCCCGAGGGCTCGATGACCGGCATCAGCCGCAAGCTGCCCGACACCGAGCGGGCCCGGCTGAAGACCATCCTCAAGAAGATCGTCCCCGAGGACGCGGGCGTCATCGTCCGCACGGCCGCGGAGGGCGCTTCGGAGGACGAGCTGCGCAGGGACGTCGAGCGGCTCCAGGCGCAGTGGGAGGACATCCAGAAGAAGTCGAAGAACGGCAACGCCCCGACGCTGCTGTACGGCGAGCCGGACATGACCGTCCGCGTGGTCCGCGACATCTTCAACGAGGACTTCACCAAGGTCGTCGTCAGCGGCGACGACGCATGGGAGACCGTCCACGGCTACGTCTCGCACGTCGCCCCCGACCTCGCCGACCGGCTGTCGAAGTGGACCAGTGAGGTCGACGTCTTCGCCACCTACCGGATCGACGAGCAGCTCGCCAAGGCCCTGGACCGCAAGGTCTGGCTGCCCAGCGGTGGTTCGCTGGTGATCGACCGGACCGAGGCGATGGTCGTCGTCGACGTCAACACCGGCAAGTTCACAGGCCAGGGCGGCAACCTGGAGGAGACGGTCACCAGGAACAACCTGGAGGCGGCCGAGGAGATCGTGCGCCAGCTGCGGCTGCGCGACCTCGGCGGCATCATCGTCATCGACTTCATCGACATGGTGCTGGAGTCCAACCGGGACCTGGTGCTGCGGCGCCTGCTGGAGTGCCTGGGCCGGGACCGTACGAAGCACCAGGTCGCCGAGGTCACCTCGCTGGGCCTGGTCCAGATGACCCGCAAGCGCGTCGGTCAGGGCCTGCTCGAGTCCTTCTCGGAGACCTGCGTCCACTGCAACGGCCGCGGTGTCATCGTGCACATGGAGCAGCCGACCTCCCCCGGTGGCGGCGGCAAGCGCAAGAAGCGCGGGCGCGGCGGCGACGGACAGGTGCACGAGCACGAGGCCGTGGCGGCCGTCGAGGCCCCGGAGGCCGTCGAGGAGACCGAGGACGAGGTCGCTGCCGAGGTAGCGGCACCCCTCGCGCTGTCCGAGCCCGCCTTCGCGCCGGACGAGGAGCTGTACAGCAGCGTCGCCGAGGCGGAGGCCGCGGTCGGCCGTGGCCGTACGCGGCGCCGGGCGAGCCGTCGGGCGTCCGCTCCGGCGGGTGCGCCCCGGCGTGAGGCACCGCGGTACGAGGAGGCCGAGGCGCCGACCGCTCAGGACGTGACGGTCGAGGCGGAGGTGGAGCGTCCGGTGCAGCCGGAGCCCGCCGCCGAGGCGCTGGCCGAGCCCGCCGCCGTGGAGGACGCCGTGGTTCCGGCCGCGGACGAGGCGGCGCCCAAGGGGCGTACGCGCCGTCGTGCGACCCGCAAGGTGTCCGCGCCGGCCGGGTCGCCCGCGGGGGCCGAGGCCGCCGTGGTGACGGTCGCCGAGACCGCGCCGGTCGCCGAGGCTGCACCGGCGGTGGCGGCGGAGGCCGTCGCGGAGCCCGAGGCACCTGCCGAGAGCGCCGCTCCGGCCCGCCCGCGGCGCCGTGCGGTGCGCAAGGAGGCCGCGCCGACCGCGTCCGAGGAGACGGCCGTCGTGGTCGTCCCGTCGGGTGCGGAGGAGCCGGCTGCCGCGGAGGAGAGCGTCGAGGAGGCGGCTCCGGCCAAGAAGACGGCCGCTCGCAAGACGGCCAAGAAGGCCACCGCGAAGAAGGCCGCCACCAAGAAGACCGCGGCCGCCAAGAAGACGGCGGCGAAGAAGGTCACGGCCAAGAAGGCGGCGAAGACCGCCAAGACGGCCGCGGCCAAGACGGCGGCGAAGAAGACCTCGGTCTCGGCCGCCGCCGACGAGAGCTGAGCAGCGCGCTGTGCGGCCGGTCCCTGTGACCGGCCGCACGCGTGCGAGGCCCGGCCCGGTTTGACCCCTCCGGCCACGGCCCCGTAACCTTGACCGTCGGCGTGTCCTTGGATATGGGCGCGCCACATCCCCGTAAACCTCATTCCTCCAGGGCACTGGGTGCTCCGGAGAGGCTGCCCGTGCCGGGTGGCTGGACTGCGGGGGTGCCGTTCCCGAGCGAGAGAGTGAGATCCGCGTGTACGCCATCGTGCGCAGCGGTGGTCGCCAGCACAAGGTTGCTGTCGGCGACATCGTTGAGGTTGACAAGATTTCCACCGCCAAGGTTGGCGACACGGTCGAGCTCTCGACCCTGCTCGTTGTCGACGGCGACGCTGTGACCAGCGACCCGTGGGTGCTGGCCGGCATCAAGGTCCAGGCCGAGGTCGTGGACCACCACAAGGGCCAGAAGATCGACATTCTGCGCTACAAGAACAAGACCGGCTACCGCCGTCGTCAGGGCCACCGCCAGCAGTACACGGCGATCAAGGTCACTGAGATCCCCACGGCTGCGAAGTAAGGGACTGAGGAGAGATGGCACACAAGAAGGGCGCATCGTCCACCCGGAACGGTCGCGACTCGAACGCCCAGCGGCTCGGCGTGAAGCGCTTCGGCGGTCAGGTCGTCAACGCGGGTGAGATCCTGGTCCGCCAGCGCGGCACGCACTTCCACCCCGGCGCGGGCGTCGGCCGTGGCGGCGACGACACGCTGTTCGCGCTGCAGCCCGGTGCGGTGGAGTTCGGTACCCACCGTGGCCGCAAGGTCGTGAACATCGTTCCGGTCGCCTGAGTCGGTTTCCTGACTCGGGGCTGAAGCCCGAACGCTTCGCGAGGCGGACCTCACTTCCCCTGTGGGAAGGCGGGTCCGCCTTTCGCGTGTTGACATGAGTAACACCCGTACGTAACTGGAGGCACCCACCATGACCACCTTCGTGGACCGCGTCGAACTGCATGTCGCCGCGGGTAACGGAGGTCACGGCTGTGCCTCCGTCCACCGTGAGAAGTTCAAGCCGCTCGGCGGACCCGACGGCGGCAACGGCGGGCGCGGTGGAGATGTCATCCTCACCGTCGACCAGTCGGTGACCACGCTTCTCGACTATCACCACTCCCCGCACCGCAAGGCCACCAACGGCAAGCCCGGCGAGGGCGGCAACCGCTCGGGCAAGGACGGCCAGGACCTCGTGCTGCCCGTGCCGGACGGCACCGTCGTCCTCGACAAGGCCGGCAATGTGCTCGCCGACCTGGTCGGACACGGCACCTCGTACGTCGCCGCGCAGGGCGGCCGCGGCGGGCTCGGCAACGCGGCGCTCGCCTCGGCGCGCCGCAAGGCGCCCGGATTCGCGCTGCTCGGTGTGCCCGGCGATCTGCAGGACATCGTCCTGGAGCTGAAGACGGTCGCGGACGTGGCGCTGGTGGGCTACCCGAGCGCCGGCAAGTCCTCGCTCATCTCGGTGCTGTCGGCCGCCAAGCCGAAGATCGCCGACTACCCCTTCACCACCCTCGTCCCCAACCTGGGTGTCGTGACGGCCGGTTCCACCGTGTACACCATCGCGGACGTGCCGGGGCTGATCCCCGGTGCCAGCCAGGGCAAGGGGCTGGGGCTGGAGTTCCTGCGGCACGTCGAGCGGTGCAGTGTGCTGGTGCATGTGCTGGACACGGCGACGCTGGAGTCGGAGCGTGACCCCGTCTCCGACCTCGATGTCATCGAGGAGGAGCTGAAGCAGTACGGCGGGCTCGACCGGCGGCCGCGGATCGTCGTACTGAACAAGATCGACGTACCGGACGGCAAGGACCTCGCCGAGATGGTGCGGCCGGATCTGGAGGCGCGCGGATACCGGGTCTTCGAGGTGTCGGCCGTGGCCCATCTCGGCCTGAAGGAACTGTCGTTCGCGCTCGCCGACCTGGTGGCGAAGGCGCGCGCCGCGAAGCCGAAGGAGGAGGCGACGCGGATCGTCATCCGGCCCAAGGCCGTCGACGACGCGGGCTTCACGGTGACGCGCGAGGACGACGGGCTGTTCCGGGTGCGGGGCGAGAAGCCCGAGCGCTGGGTGCGGCAGACCGACTTCAACAACGACGAGGCCGTCGGGTATCTCGCGGACCGCCTCAACCGCCTCGGTGTGGAAGAGGAGTTGATGAAGGCGGGCGCCCGGTCGGGCGACGGTGTCGCCATCGGACCCGAGGAGAACGCCGTCGTCTTCGACTGGGAGCCGTCGGTGATGGCCGGGGCGGAGATGCTGGGCCGTCGCGGTGAGGACCACCGGTTCGAGGCGCCCAGGCCTGCGGCACAGCGGCGCCGGGACCGGGAGGCCGAGCGGGACGAGGCCCTGCGGGAGTTCGGCGGGTTCGAACCGTTCGGTGAGTAGGCGCGCGGCGGGTCAGTTCGGGTCGCTGGGGGGTTGCCGCCCCCCAGACCCCCGCTTTCGGCCTGAACGGCCTCGTCCTCAAACGCCGGACGGGCTGAGATGGCCGGACCGGCGCTGAGACGAGCCGGACGGGCTGAGATGGTTAACGGCGGGAGAAATTGCTGGGTATCCCAGGGCAACCCCCTCGGCTCACCGGGAGTCGTACTGGGCAGCGCGGATGAGGATCTTGAGCCTCTCCGTGGTCAACTGTCCTTCAGATTCCCGGAGTCGACGTGTCCGAGTCCGTTGTTGTGCCCAGAACGCGGCGTGCCGTCGCGGTCGCGATCGCTCTGCTTGCCGCGACCGGTGTGGTCTCACCGCTCGCCCATGCACAGCCCGCCGCGGTGAAGAGTGTCCGGCAGGACTTCAACGGTGACGGGTACGAGGACCTCGCCACCGGGGCGCCGGGCGCCACGGTCGGCGGTAAGCAGGCCGCCGGTTATGTCGCCGTCGTGTACGGGTCGGCTCATGGGCTGAACCTCGCGAGCAAGCAGGTCTTCACCCAGGCGACGCCGGGTGTCCCCGGTACCCCCGAGGCAGGTGACGACTTCGGTGCGCATCTCGCCGCCGGTGACCTGGACGGCGACGGCTACACCGATCTCGTGGTCCCGGCGGCGGGGGAGCGGTGGACGCAGGGCGGGGTGGCCCGGCACGGCAGTGTGACCGTGCTGTGGGGCGGGAAGAGCGGGCTTTCCGGCGGGACGATTCTGCCGGGCGCGCTCACCGACGGTTCCGCGCGGGTCGTCGCCGGTGACTTCGACGGGGACGGGCACGCCGACCTGGCGGGGCCCTCGTCGCTGGAGTCGGGCCCGTTCAGCCGTACCGGAGTGCCCGCCCGCAGTCAGGACATCTCGTTCACCGACGCCGATGTGCAGGTGCTGGACGTGGCGAGCGGGGACGTCGACGGGGACGGCATCGGCGACGTGGTCGTGCTGACCGGACCGTACGACTTCGACGACCCGGGCGACCAGAACGTCGGGCACACCCTCCTCTACCTGCACGGCACCCGGAACGGTCTGGCCTCGCCGGTGCATCTGAAGGACGGCGAGGGGCGGGAGATCGAGGGCGGCGAGAGCATCGCGCTCGGTGACGTCAACGGCGACGGGCGGGACGATCTCGTCTTCGGCCGGCCCCGGGTCGCGTACTCCGGCGAGGGCACGCCCGACCCGAGCGAGTACGGCGAGCGGATCGGCATCGTGCTCGGTACGGCGCAGGGGCCGCAGACCGCCGACCCGCGCACGATCGACCAGGACACGCCCGGCGTGCCGGGGGCCACGGAGTCCGGCGATCTCTTCGGCACGGACGTCGCCGTCGGTGACGTGAACGGTGACGGTTACGCCGACATCGCGGTCGGCATTCCCGGTGAGGACTTCTCCGGTGTGACCGATGCGGGGACGGTCGCCGTCGTTCCCGGCAGCGCGTCCGGGCCCACCGGCGCCGGTACGAAGGTGTTCAGCCAGAACACGGCGGGCGTCCCGGGCACCGCCGAGCGCGCCGACCACTTCGGCGGGGCGGTCACCCTCCTCGACGGAGACAAGGACGGCCGTGCGGATCTTGTCGTCGGCGCGCCCGGTGAGAACTCGAATGCCGGTTCGGTATGGGGATTCCGTTCCACTGCCTCCGGGGTCACCACTACCGGCTCCATCTCCTTCGGCGCCAAGGCTCTCGGTACGGACCCCGAACTCGCCCGGCTCGGGAGTGAGTTCACCCGCTGAGTTCACGAGCTGAGTTCACGAGCTGAGTTCACGCGCCGAGCCTTACGCGGGTTCACCGGGCGAAAACGTCTTCGACGGCGCCGTCCCGGTCGCGGCCGACGCTGAACTCGGCTTGAACTTCGCTCACTGAACAACCCCCTGCCCGGTGTCAATTGACGGCATGTAGGGCCCGTTGCGGCAAAATCACGTTGTCGTGTTGTTCCCGTGTCGCAACGGGCCTTCTGTTGTCTGCCCATTTGTCATGCACGCGAAGGCCTCCGTTCAGCGGGTGGACCGCCCGGCTGCGTGAGCTTTCACGTGTCCAGGCTTGCGAGACAGGGGAGTTCGCGATGACCGGAGCAATCTCGCCCGACCGACGCCGCTTTCTGACCGCCGGTGCCGCCGTCCTCGGCGCCGCCGCGTCCGCCCAGCTCTGGCTGCCGGGCACGGCCCGCGCGGCCGAAGCCACCCTGCCCGACGGCGCGTTCAGCCTCGGCATCGCCTCCGGCGACCCGCTGCACGACGGGATCGTGCTGTGGACCCGGCTCGCCCCCGACCCCCTGAACGGCGGAGGCATGCCCGACACCGTGGTCCCGGTGGAGTGGGAGCTCGCGGAGGACGACCGGTTCAGAAAGCCCGTGCGCCGGGGTGTCGCCCAGGCCCGGCCCGAGTACGGGCACAGCGTTCACGTGGACGTACGGGGCCTGCGCCCGGACCGCTCGTACTGGTACCGCTTCCGCGCCAGCGGCCAGATCTCGCCCACCGGCCGCACCCGCACCGCCCCGCACCCGCACAGCAGGGGCGGCTCGCTGCGCGTCGCGCTCGCCTCCTGCCAGAACTGGCAGCACGGCTACTTCACGCCGTACGCCGACATGCTCGACCAGGACCCCGACTTCGTCCTCTTCGTCGGCGACTACATCTACGAGTCCACGCCGTCGGCCACGGCCGTGCGCAGGCACGAGGGCACGGGGGAGCCGTACACCCTGGAGCAGTACCGCAACCGGTACGCGCAGTACAAGACCGACCCCGATCTCGCGGCGGTGCACGCGAGCACGCCCTGGGTGGTCACCTTCGACGACCACGAGGTCGACAACGACTGGGCCGGCGAGATCCCGCAGGACCCCGACAAGCAGCCGCACGACGCGTTCGTGGCCCGGCTGACGGCGGCCTTCCAGGCGTACTACGAGCACATGCCGGTCCGCGCCTCGGCGATCCCGAACGGCCCGCACATCCAGATGTACCGGCGGCTGGAGTTCGGCCGCCTCGTCCGCCTGAACGTCCTGGACACCCGGCAGTTCCGCAGCGACCAGGTGACCAGCCAGGCGGCCGCCGAGAACCCCTCGCTCACCATGCTCGGCGCCGAGCAGAAGAAGTGGCTCCTGGACGGGCTGCAGGACTCCCCGGCGCGCTGGAACCTGATCGCCTCGCAGATCATGATGGCCGAGACCGATCTGCAGATCGGCGAGGGCAAGCTCTGGTACTACGACGCCTGGGACGGCTACCAGGTGGAACGCAACGCCCTGCTGGAGGACCTCGCCGACATCCGCAACCCGGTGGTGCTCAGCGGCGACCGCCACTTCACGATGATCAGCGACCTCAAGACCGACTACGACGACCCGGACTCCGAGGTCGTCGGCGCCGAGTTCGTCGGGACGTCCATCTCCAGCAACGGCGACCAGGACCAGGCCGCCTTCCATGCCGAGTGGGACCGGCGGATGCCGGACAACCCGCACTGGAAGCTGATCGACGCCCACCGCGGCTACCACCTCTTCGACATCGACCGCGACGGCATCGACGCGCAGGTGAGGGTGGTGGACACGGTCCGTCGGCCGACCGCCGCGCCGAGCACGCTGGCGCGGCTGCGGGTGGAATCGGGCGAACCCGGCGTGCGGCTGGTCTGACCGTCCGCGCAAACTGTCGCTGCGGGATCCCCATAGGGAATTCCGGGGCAATGGACTGCTTGTCCAGCTGTATTCCAGGCTCGTTCATAACGGCGCGGCCACCGCAGTGGGCCGCCGAGGCCGCCCCCTGGACCGCCGCCGAGATGATTGACCGCATCGCCCATACGGGCGTATGGCCCCTCGGCGATCCGGCGCTGCCGTGCGCCGTCCCTGTGCAGTTACTCACAGCAATTCCGGCGCAGCCGACGGAGGTGGTCCCACGGTCACCAGCAGTGCCAGGTGAATGACAGATGGCGCGCACATATGCAGCGAACAGCGCTCACCTTGCACAGCGGTAACCGCAAGTGGGACCATTTCCGCGTTCCCTGTCGCCCCAAGGTAGGTCCTCTGTGTCCCAGCACATAGCCAAGCCCCGTACCACCGCAGTGATCCTGGCCGGTGGTACCGGCCAGCGTGTGGGTCTTTCGATCCCCAAGCAGCTGCTGAAGATCGCCGGCAAGGCAGTCATCGAGCACACCCTGACCACCTTCGAGAAGGCCGACTCGATCGACGACGTCATCGTGCTGATGGCGCCGGGATACGTGCCCGACATCGAGAAGATCGTCGCCAAGGCCGGGTTCAAGAAGGTCAAGAAGATCATCGAGGGCGGCTCGACCCGGAACGAGACCACCGAGCGCGCCATCGAGGCCCTCGGCGAGGGCCTGGCCGAGGGCGAGGACCTCAACGTCCTGTTCCACGATGCCGTACGCCCGCTGCTCGCGCAGCGCGTGATCGACGACTGCGTGGCCGCCCTCGAGCGCTACCAGGCCGTCGACGTCGCCATCCCGTCCGCGGACACCATCATCGTCACGCGCACGCACGGCGAGGACGGCGAGTTCATCACCGAGATCCCGGACCGCTCCCGGCTGCGCCGCGGCCAGACCCCGCAGGCCTTCAAGCTGTCCACCATCCGCAGGGCGTACGAGGTCGCGGCGGGCGACCCCAACTTCCAGGCCACGGACGACTGCTCCGTCGTACTGAAGTACCTGCCGGACGTGCCGATCCACGTCGTCGCGGGCGACGAGTACAACATGAAGGTCACCCAGCCGGTCGACGTCTTCATCGCCGACAAGCTGTTCCAGCTCGCCTCCACGGCCGCGCCCGAGCAGGTGAGCGAGCAGGCCTACCGCGAGCTGCTCACCGGCAAGACCGTCGTGATCTTCGGCGGCTCGTACGGCATCGGCAAGGACATCGCCGAACTCGCCGAGTCCTACGGCTCCAAGGTGTACGCGCTCGGCCGCTCCACCACCGGTACGCACGTGGAGAACCCCGAGGAGGTCGACGACGCGCTGTCCAAGGCGTACGCGGAGACCGGCCGCATCGACTACGTCGTCAACACCGCGGGCGTGCTGCGCATCGGCAAGCTGGCCGAGACCGACAACGCGACCATCGAGGAAGCGCTGAAGGTCAACTACCTGGCCCCGGTGCAGATCGCTCGTTCCGCGTACAAGTACCTGGCGGAGACCAAGGGCCAGCTGCTGCTGTACACCTCCAGCAGCTACACCCGCGGCCGCGCGGAGTACAGCCTCTACTCCTCGACCAAGGCCGCCATGGTGAACCTCACCCAGGCCCTGTCCGACGAGTGGGCCGGCGACGGTATCCGTGTCAACTGCATCAACCCGGAGCGCACCGCTACGCCCATGCGTACCAAGGCCTTCGGCCAGGAGCCCGCGGGTTCCCTGCTCTCCTCCGAGGCCGTGGCCCGCACCTCGCTGGACGTGCTGCTGTCCGAGCTGACCGGCCATGTCATCGACGTCCGCCAGCAGGACCCGACGGCGGGCGCGGCGAAGGCCTCCGGCTTCGAGCAGGCGCTGGCCTCGGTCCTGGACCGACAGGACGGCATGTAATAATCGACGGGAATTAGTCTTCCGTTATTCAGGCCTCTGCTTTCCGGTGTCAATGCAGTGTATTGACCGGGTGTTCGCAGGGGCCTGAATCCGTACACCCGACGAATTCCCATAGAATTGCCACAAATCCTGCGCACTTCAGAACAAAACCGGCACTCCCCCTCCCAGAGCAGGTTCTCCGTGATATCCACCGCTATTCGCGTCGCCCGGGTGGGCAGCGCGGCCGAACTGGCCGCGGCGATCCTCATGATGCTGGGCTTCCCGGCGATCATGGTGGCCGCGCTCGTCCCGAGCGTCTACGCCTTCGCCGCAGCGGCCGCCGTGACGTACCTGGCCGACCACTACCTGCACCGGAAGGGCAGTTATCTGGTCAACCGGCTGAGCAAGGTCAGAGCCGGTCTCTCGATCCGCTTCCTGATCCGAGAGCTTTTGCTGATCCTGCTGCTGGCCCGGCTGGACCTCGCGAACAACCTGATCTACTACGGCGCGATCGGCTGTTTCATCGCGTTCTACGGCCTCCAGGCCCCGCACGGCGCCGTGGTCACGCTGATCCGCAACCGGCGCCGGTTGCCGGTCGCCACCCGCAACGTCGACCTGAAGTCGCGGATCAACATCCCGGACGCGCCGCGGCTGGGGCTGCTCGACCGGTCGGCCGAGAAGATGCTCCACCTCGACCTCGCGGCCGTCGTCGGCATCCTGATCTCCGCCGTGGCGGGTTCGTCCGTGGCCGGCTTCGTCGGCATCGGCATCACCCTCGGCCTGGGCAGCCTGTACGTCCTCGCGCTGGTGCCGTACGTCCGTGGCCGCAAGATCCCGCCCAACGCCGACAAGGTCCTCGAGGCCGTCGACGACTGGCTGCACGAGTACAAGCCGCAGACGGTGCTGTACTTCTCCGGCTCCAAGGACTCCGCCTACCAGGTCAACATGTGGCTGGAGACCATGGAGCAGCTGGACTCCCGGCCGCTGATCATCCTGCGCGAGCGGATCATCCTGCAGAACCTGGCGCCCACCACGGTCCCCGTCATCTGCGTGCCCGGAGGGGTGCACCTGATGAACATGGACCTGTCCACGGTGCGGGTCGCGCTGTACGCCGCGAACGTGGGCAAGAACATCCACCTGCTGCGCGTGCCCACCATGAAGCACGTCTTCATCGGCCACGGCGACAGCGACAAGCTGGCCAGCGTCAACCCGTTCAGCAAGGCGTACGACGAGGTGTGGACCGCGGGCCGCGCGGGCCGCGACCGCTACGCCATCGCCGACGTCGGCGTCCGCGACGAGGACATCGTGGAGGTCGGCCGCCCGCAGCTGGCGCCCATCCAGGCCTGGGAGGGTGCGCCGGAGGGGCCCCGCGGCGGAGCCGCTGACGGGCGCTGTCCGACCGTGCTCTACGCCCCCACCTGGGAGGGCTGGGACGGCGACCCGGGCAACACCTCGATCATGCTCGCCGGCGAGAACATCGTGAAGAAGCTGGTCAAGGCCGACCCGCCGGTGCGTGTCCTGTACAAGCCGCACCCCTTCACGGGCACGGTCCTGCCCAAGGCCGCCGCCGCCCACCGGCGCATCGTCGCCCTGGTCGAGGCGGCCGCCGCCGAGCGCGCCGCCGACTCCCGCTTCACCTCCGACCCGGCCGAGCAGGAGAAGGCGAAGGCGGACCTCGTCCGCATCGAGGCCCGGATCGCCGAACTGGTCGGCACCGGAGGCGAGAGGGCCGACGAGGCCGAGGCCACCCGTGACGGTGTGGTCGACGTCGCCAGGTACGAGGAGGTCGCCCGGCTGCGCGGCGAGTGGAACGAGGCCTACTGGCGCTCCTTCCCGGCGTGGGAGCACCGCGTCATCGAGGGCGCCGAGCCGCGCCTGTACGACTGCTTCAACGTCTCCGACGCGATGGTCTCCGACATCTCCAGCGTGGTCTCCGACTTCATCGCGAGCGGCAAGCCGTACGCGGTCACGGACTCCGCCGGGCTGGGCGTCGAGGAGTTCAAGCGGCAGAACACCGCCGTGCGCGCCGCGGTGATCCTCTCCACCAGCGCCAAGGAACTGGGCACACTGCTGGACGCGGTCCGCGACCCGGCCGCCGACGCACTGGCCAAGGACCGCAAGGAGCTGAAGAAGTACCTGCTCGGCCCGGACGACCCGACGTCCATCCAGCAGTTCAACACCGCGGTGGCGAACCTGGCGCTCAAGGCCGACAGCCGCAACCGCGGCCAGGAGTCCCGGGCCGCGGCGGCCGGTACCCCCGGCGCGGACGAGCTGTCGGACGCACTGTCGGCGCAGCCGCCCACCGCGTGAAAGGGCCGCCGCTCACGGTGTGAAACCAGTGAGAAGGGCCCGGTTTTCGAGGAGTGATCCTCGAAAACCGGGCCCTTCTTCGTATGTTCATGTGTCCGTATCTGTCAGTTCGCCATGTGAACCGGGTCACTAAAAGCCGACCATAGGGCAACCGCCTGCTCGGACCGGCCGTCTTTCCAGGTAGCGAATGAGGCGATACGGGGTAAATGTCCCGTTGGCGAGGGAGAAACAGTGACCGTGACGCAGCCTGATGTGAGCGTCGTCATCGGTGCGTACGAAGCGATGCCGTACCTGGTCGAGTGCCTGGCGTCCGTCGAGGCGCAGACCATCGACCCGGAGCGCATCGAGGTCATCGCGGTCGACGACGGCTCCACCGACGGGTCGGGGGAGTGTCTGGAGGAGTTCGCCGCCCGCGCGGCGATGTCGGTCACGGTGATCCGGCAGGACAACTCCGGCGGCCCCAGCGGCCCGCGCAACGTCGGCCTGGGCAAGGCCGCCGGTCGCTATGTCTTCTTTCTCGACGCCGACGACCGGCTCGGTCCCGAGGCCCTGGAGCGCATGGTTGCCATGGCCGACCGCAACGGGACGGACGTGGTGCTCGGCCGCGTCGAGGGCATCAACCGCAAGCCGCCGGGGTCGATGTGGGGCAAGACCCTCGGCCGCACCGACGTCTACTCGTCCAACATCAAGTTCACGCTGAGCGCGCAGAAGCTGTTCCGCCGTGAGCTCCTGGAGCGGCACGGCATGCGCTTCGACGAGTCCCTGTGGACCGGCGAGGACGCCCTGTTCACGATGGAGGCGTATCTGCGGGCGAACGGAGTCTCCGTGCTCGCCGACTACACCTGCTACTACCTGGTGGGCCGCGAGGACGGCAAGCACGTCACCAAGAGCGGGGGCTACACCCTGCGCTTCGACTCCGCGCGTGCCCTCATGAACCTGATCGCCGAACTCGTCCCCGCCGGGGACAGGCGCGACATGCTCCTGGTCCGCCCCTTCCTGATCACGCTGCTGCCGCAGTTCGGCCCGAAGTACCTCACGGACAGCGAGAAGGTACGGCGGCACAAGTTCGAGCTGGCGAAGCCGCTGATGGAGGAGTTCTGGAGCGAGGGCGTCGCACGCCGCCTCAAGGTCGAGGAGCGGCTGCGACTGCACCTGGTCGCCGAGCAGCGGCCCGAACTCCTCGTGCCCGTCGTGCAGTTCGTGAAGGCGAAGAAGCAGGCGGCGCCCGTACTGGAGAAGAAGGGCCGGGAGGTCTACCTCGCCTACCCGTACTTCCGTGACGCGACGGCCGCGATACCCGACTCCGTCTACCTCGCCGCACCCCGCGAGGCCCGGGCCGTCGAGGGCTACCGCGAACACTCCGCCGCCTCCGTCCTGAAGCGGGCGGTGCGCAAGGCAGGCCGGGTGATCAAGGCGCGGGCGGGCGCGGGCGGAACTGCGGCGGCGGCCTGACGGCCGGGCCGCGCCCCGAAGCCCCTTCGGGGCGACCTTCTGTCCGGGGACCGGACCGGCGCGCGGGATGCGGTCCCCTTCGCGTAGATTGCCGGGCGGGGGAGCCTGAGCGTGCGAGGGGACGGAAGAACAAGGTGGCAGGGGCAAGGCAGGCCGTGAGCGAGGCCCGCAGGATCGTCGTCAAGGTGGGTTCCTCGTCGCTGACCACCGCGTCGGGCGGCCTGGACGCCGACCGGGTCGACGCACTCGTCGACGTCCTGGCCAAGAGCCGCAGCGGCGGGGAGAAGGAGATCGTCCTGGTCTCCTCAGGCGCCATCGCCGCGGGGCTCGCGCCGCTGGGGCTGCGCCGCCGCCCCAAGGACCTCGCGCGTCAGCAGGCCGCTGCCAGCGTCGGCCAGGGCCTGCTGGTCGCCCGCTACACCGCCTCCTTCGCCCGCTACGGCGTCCGGGTCGGCCAGGTACTGCTCACCTCCGACGACATGAGCCGGCGGGCCCACCACCGCAACGCCTCCCGCACCCTCGACAAGCTGCTCGCGATGGGCGCGTTCCCGATCGTCAACGAGAACGACACTGTCGCCACCGACGAGATCCGCTTCGGTGACAACGACCGGCTCGCCGCCCTCGTCGCCCACCTCGTCCATGCCGACCTGCTGGTGCTGTTGTCCGATGTCGACGGCGTGTACGACGGCGATCCGAGCAAGCCGGGCACCTCGCGGATAGCCGAGGTGCGCGGGCCCGAGGATCTCGCACACGTCGAGATCGGCAGTGCGGGCAAGGCCGGCGTCGGCACCGGCGGCATGGTCACCAAGGTCGAGGCGGCCCGGATCGCGGCGGCCGCCGGTATCCCCGTCGTCCTGACCAGCGCGATCCACGCGGCCGAGGCCCTGCACGGTGGTGACACGGGCACCTACTTCCACCCCGCCGGCAAGCGCTCCGCCGACCGGCTGCTGTGGCTGCAGCACGCCTCCACCCCGCAGGGCTCCCTCACGCTGGACGACGGGGCGGTACGGGCGGTCGTCGAGCGGCGCAAGTCCCTGCTGCCGGCCGGGATCGCCGCGGTGGAGGGCGAGTTCGTCGCCGGGGACCCGGTGGAACTGCGGGATGCCGAAGGCCGCGCGGTGGCCCGCGGCCTCGTGAACTTCGACGCCAAGGAACTCCCCCAACTCCTCGGCCGCTCCACCCGTGAACTGGCCCGCGAACTGGGCCCGGCCTACGAACGCGAGGTCATCCACCGGGACGACTTGGTACTCCTGCACCCCTGACACCTGCCAGGCATCGCTCATCACCGCGGGACCTGCCTTACCTGTCCCAGGCTGCCGCGTCTCGGGGGCAGCCCCTGGGGCTCGGGCGTTGGGGCTGAGGCCGGGCTGCCACGTCCTGCGGGGCCCCGGGCCTGGTTGCCGGGTCTTCGTGGCGCGGTTCTCGGGCGGGCTGCTGGGTCTGTGGGGCCTGGTCCCAGGGTCGGGCGCCGTGTCTGTGGGGCGCGGGCTCTGGGTCTGGTTGCCTGGTCTTCGTGGTGTGGTGGGCGGGGTGGGTTGCTGGGTCTGTGGGGCCGTGGTCCATGGGTCGGCGGGGGCCTGTCCTGGGGCTGGGCTCCCGTGTCTGTGAGGCCGTAGCCCGTGGGTCGGCGGAGGCCTGTCCTGGGGCCGGGCTCCCGTGTCTGTGGGGCCTGGTCCTAGGGTCGGGCGCTGTGTCTGTGGGGCGCGGGCTCTGGGTCTGGTTGCCTGGTCTTCGTGGTGTGGTGGGCGGGGTGGGTTGTTGGGTTTGTGGGGCCGTGGTCCATGGGTCGGCGGGGGCCTGTCCTAGGGCCGGGCTCCGGCGTCTCTGGGGCCTGCTTCTACGGTCGGGTGCCGTGTCTGTGGGGCGCAGGCCCTGGGCCTGGTTGCCCGGTCTCTGTGGCGTGGTACGCGGGGTGGGGCTGACTGCGCCTCGCCGGGGCCCGGCTGCCGCGTCTCCGGGGCGCGTGGTCCCTGAGGCTGGCTGTGTCTTTGGGAGGCATCCGGGCCGCCCGGCTGGTGTGTCTCCTGCGGATGGCCCCGCCCTCCGGGCGTTTCACCGCGTCCCCGGCAGGCAGCTAGTTCCGGTGCGGCGGTATGTCTCTCGCGGGCGCCCCCGGCTCCAGCCGAAAACGGGGGGAACGCCCCGCAAATCGGCGCGTCCTGAGGTGGACGTTCCGCAAAACCGCCCCATGAGCCCTTGCGGCCTGCTCAACTTTGTCTCAGGGATACATTCCGCACGTCCGCCAGTCGATCACTGCGTGAAGGAGGCCGTCGTGAGACGAGTGCGCCCTGGGGCGGCGGCGTCCCGTGACGGCGCCCCCTCCCGCGCGGCCGGCGAGGAGCGCGCCCTGACCAGCGTCGCGGCCGGCGACCGGTACGAGGAGCCCGCCGACCTGCCGCGCCTGTGGCACGTCACCCTCAGTGTCTCCGGCGAGGAGGCCCCCCTGAAGGAGGTGCGGCGCGGCCTCGAGCAGCTCGCCCACGACCACCCCTTTCTGCTGACCAGCCGGTACGCGGGCGACCACGCGGAGATCCGCTACTGGGAGGAGGCCCGCGACCTGCACGACGCGGCCGCCGTCGCCCTGCGCCTGTGGGGCGAGCACCGCCAGACCGCCAAGCTGCCGCCCTGGGAGATCGTCGGTCTGGAGGTCATCGACCGCGAGACCTACCACCAGCGGATAGCGGAGGGCTACGGCCCGGCGCCCGCAACCCCTGTCGGCGTACACCCCTTTTGATCCGACCACGGACCGTAACCATTGATGGGGGACTGCGAGAGCGGCGCCGGTTTAGGTGCAAAAGGGCGTGTGTCTCGGGGTTTGGAATGCTTGCTGAACGGGCCCGCCCGGCGCACTACCCTTCCCTCATGACCACGCTTTCGCCGTACGACTCCATGTCCCCGGTCAACCGGGCCGCCTACCGCGCCAAGGCCGCCGCCGCCGACCTCGCCCCGCTGCCGCGCGCGGTCAAGGACGACGCGCTGGCCGCCATCGCGGACGCCCTGGAGGTCCGTACGAGCGAGATCGTCGAGGCCAACGCCAAGGACATCGCCAAGGCCCGCGAGGCCGGCACCAGCGAGGCCATCATCGACCGGCTGACGCTCACCCCGGAGCGGGTGCGCGCCATCGCCTCCGACGTGCGTGACGTCGTCGCCCTGCCCGACCCGGTCGGCGAGGTGGTCCGCGGCTCGACCCTCCCGAACGGCATCGACCTGCGCCAGGTCCGCGTCCCGCTCGGCGTGGTCGGCATCATCTACGAGGCCCGCCCGAACGTCACCGTCGACGCCGCCGCCCTCTGCCTGAAGTCCGGAAACGCGGTCCTGCTGCGCGGCTCGGCCTCCGCCTACGAGTCCAACACCGCCCTCGTCCGGGTCATCCGGGACGCCGTCGGCGGCGCCGGACTGCCCGCCGACGCCGTCCAGCTCGTGCCCGGGGAGTCCCGCGAGAGCGTGCGCGAGCTGATGCGGGCCCGGGGCCTGGTCGACGTCCTGATCCCGCGCGGCGGCGCCTCCCTCATCCAGACCGTCGTGACGGAGTCGATCGTCCCCGTCATCGAGACCGGCACCGGCAACTGCCACGTCTACGTCGACGCGGACGCCGACCTCGACATGGCGATCGACATCCTGATCAACTCCAAGGCCCAGCGGGTCAGCGTGTGCAACGCCGCCGAGACCCTCCTGGTCCACCAGGACATCGCCCCGGAGTTCCTGCCGCGCGCCCTGGACGCCCTCGCCGAGGCCGGCGTGACCGTGCACGCCGACCCGCGGGTGCTGGCGTACGCGAAGGACTCCAAGGCGACCGTCGTCGAGGCCACGCCGGAGGACTGGGACACCGAGTACCTCTCCTACGACATCGCCGCCGCCGTCGTCGACTCCCTGGACAAGGCCGTCGAGCACATCCGGCTGTGGACCTCCGGTCACACCGAGGCGATCGTGACGACCTCGCAGCAGGCCGCCCGCCGCTTCACCCAGCTCGTCGACTCCACCACCGTCGCCGTGAACGCCTCCACCCGCTTCACCGACGGCGGTCAGTTCGGCTTCGGCGCGGAGATCGGCATCTCCACACAGAAGCTGCACGCGCGCGGCCCGATGGGGCTGCCGGAGCTGACGAGCACGAAGTACATCGTCACCGGCGACGGGCACATCCGGCGCTGAGACCGCGCCCTCCCGGGCGGCTGTGCCGCACGAGAGGTGTCTCACAAGGCGGATGAATTTCCATACCGTCTGCCCAAATTGACCCCCCAGGTCTACTCTGGATCCCGTGCCGGAGGACGTGGGGGGCACGCCGTTCCCTGACGGCTGGGAGCCCGACGACGACCACGACCGCGGGGTGTCGGACGAAGAGTTCGCCTCCGTGGTCTTCGACGAGGCCTTCGTACGGGCGGCCGTGGTGCACGAGCCGACCGCCGTCGAACGCCTCCTTGCCGCCGCCCAGGCGAGAGCGGAGGCCTCCGAGGCGGAAGCGCGCCGGGCCCACGCCAGGGGCGAGCGGTACGAGGAGGGATACGAACCCTCCGGTTTCGGCCATGATCCCGACCTGGACGACCTGGACGACACGGACATCCTGGAAGGCCGCTACGGCGCCCCGGGGTCGTACGGAAAACAGGTCCGCTGGCACCGCCCGGTCGCCTGGATGCTCGCCCTCGTGATGGGCATAGGCATGGTCGCGCTGGCCTTCACCGCGGTCTACCGTGGTGCCTCCTCGGGCAGCCGGGACCAGGGACCGCCGCCGCCCGCCTCGACCGGCCTGGAACAGGGCAGCGCGGCACCGCCCTCCGCCTCCGCCGACAACTCTCAGCCAGCCCTCTCGGTCATCCCGCCGACCCCCTGAACGGCGGCCCGAGCGCCCCCTTCGCGCTCACTTTCGAACCTGGTGAGAACCTGTCAGAAGTTGTCGTGTACCAGGGCGTTTACCGGGGCTTCCGGAGACCTACCCTGAATATATGGGAGGGCCTGGAGACCCACCTGAGGGGACACCCGAGGGCGCCCCCGGCGGTGGAGGAGAGGACGAATACCGATCCGTCGTCTTCGACGAGTCGTTCGTCCGCGCTGCCCGCCTCCAGGAGTTCTCCGCGCAGGAGCGCATGGCCGACCACGCGCCCGCCGTACGCCGCCGCCCGCCGCTGCGCAGAGGCCTGTCCCGGCAGGCGCTGATCCTGGTCCTGCTGATAGCGGTCGCCTTCGGCACCGCCATCTACATGGGGGTACGGCACCCCTACCAGAGCGCCACCGCCCGGCAGCCCGTCGAGCCCCTGCGGATGACCGTCATACCCCTCTCCCCACAGGGCAAGGTGCCGGGCGCGACCGATCCCGAGTTCCTGTACGCGCACAGCCCGGCCGCGCAGTTCCGCGTCGGCGCCGAGGGCATACCGCTGCCCGCCGTGCGGCGCACCGCGCACTTCTCGGACAGCCAGGTGGTGGCCGCCCTGACCACCGCCAAGGACTACATAGTCCGTTCCTCGCTCGACCCCGATGTGCTCAGCAGCCAGGACGTCCGCGCCGCGCGCGTCCTGCTCGACGGCAGCCAACTCGACCAGTTCGACCAGAGTTTCGAGCACCCGACGGCCGACGGCCGTCACCAGCCCACCGGATGGCTGGTTCGCTTCGACCAGACCCGCGCCCAGCTCGCCGACGGCAGGATCCGGGTCCAGGGCACACTGCAGGCCACCGAGACCGACTCGGCCACTCTCGAGGTCACCGCGGACCACACCTTCGTCTACGCGCTGAAGCCGACCGGCGCCGACGCCAAGGCCCCGGCCTCCCTCTTCACCGTCCGGCGCGAGCTGCACTTCCGCTTCGACCGCGACGACCTGCGCCTGCACCAGGCCCAGCTGGTCGTCTCCTACGTCCAGGCCGGCCCGCTGTCCTGCGCCGAGGACTCGACGAACCACTTCCACCCGCTGCTGGCCGGACAGACCGCCAAGGCGGGCGGCCCCGCGGGCACCGACCCCTACGCCACGGGCGGCGCCACCGCTCTGTGCGGCTCCCTGGCCCCCGGCGCGCAGCCCAGCGTATGAGCGACCGGCGGGGCGCCGCCGTCCCCGCCGACCTGGAACCGTCGGATCAGTCCTCGTCCCGCCGCGGGGCGTCCGTGGGCGGCTCGTCCTGCGGCGGCCGCTCCTGCGAGGGAGCCGAGCCGGTGAAGCCGTCGAAGCCGCGCCGCATCCGCCCGCCGATGCCCCCGGCCCCGCCGGCGATGTCGCTGACCAGCTTCATCAGCGGGTCCTTGGAGCTCTTCACATTGCTCGCGTAGCTCGCCGCGGACTCCCGGAACGAGTCCGAGACCGAGGTGTCCTTGTCCTCGGTGCGCCGCGGGTAGTGGCCGTCCATGATCCGCTGGTAGTCCCGGGACTCGGACCACTTCTTCAGCTCGGCCGCCCGGATGGTGGTGAACGGGTGCGAGCGCGGCAGCAGGTTCAGGATCTTCAGCACGGAGTCGCGCAGATCGCCGCCCGCCTCGTACTCCTCGGCCTGCTCGAGGAAGGCGTCCACGTTCATCTCGTGCAGATGGTTGCCGCCCGCGATCTTCATCAGGCCACGCATCGAGGCCTCCAGGTCCTGCCCGGCGAGCAGTCCCGCCCGGTCCGCGGACAGCTCCGACTTGCGGAACCACTCGCGCAGTGCCGTCACGATCGCCATGATCGCGATGGTGCCCAGCGGGATCCAGGCGACCCGGACCGCCAGCTGGGTCAGGAACAGCAGGATCGTGCGGTACACCGCGTGCCCGGACAGGGCGTGGCCCACCTCGTGGCCGATGACCGCCCGCATCTCCTCCTCGTCGAGCAGCTCGACGAGCCCGGTGGTGACGACGATGATCGGCTGATCCAGGCCGATGCACATCGCGTTCGGCTGCGGGTCCTGGTTGACGTACATCGGCGGGACCTTCTCCAGGTCCAGGATGTAACAGGCGTCCCGCAGCATGTCGTTGAGGTGCGCGAACTGCTGGTCCGAGACGCGCACCGAGTCGGACAGGAACAGCAGCCTGAGACTGCGCTCGGGCAGCAGCCCGCTGAGCGCCTTGAAGACCGTGTCGAAGCCGCTCAGCTTGCGCAGCGCCACCAGCGCGCTGCGGTCGGCCGGGTGCTCGTACGCACGCGAGGAGATCCCGGGGAAACGCCTGCGCTGCCTGCTCGGTACGTTCTCGTGTCCGTTGTGCTCGTGGTGGCCGTCGTCGGACATGTTCTCCCCCATGTGCGTGTAGTGGCCCTTTGCGGACCCTTGTGCGGCCCTTTGCGCCCCCGAAGCGAGCCCCAGCCTAGGCGGAGTTACCGTGGACGGGCACTACACCGAAGGAGTCCAAAACCATGGAGCACACCCCTGCGGCCGCCTGGCTCGCCGAGGCCGCGAGCGCCGCCCCCCACCAAGGGCCGGGGAATCTGCTCCGGGTCGTACTGATCGTGATGATGGTGGGTTGTGCGCTGACCGGGTGGTTCCTGTTGCGGGGCTACAAGCAGAAGGACGACTGACGACGGCACCGGGTTCCCCGACAGCGGAGTCGGGGTGATCGCCGCGCAGGCCCCCGCTTACCATGGGCCGACGTCTTTATCCCGCCCACCGGATAGGTCCTGCCGAGATGAGCTTCCACAGCGCCGCAGCCCAGTTGGTCACCCTTGCCGCCGAGGGCGAGGAGCACGGCGGCAACCACGAGAGCCTCAGCCCCTACGTCACCGGTGGCAGCGCGCTGTTCATCCTGCTGCTCCTGCTGTGGATCACCACCCGTTTCAA
The DNA here is from genome assembly GCF_039532765.1 of Streptomyces longisporus. Taxonomy (NCBI): domain Bacteria; kingdom Bacillati; phylum Actinomycetota; class Actinomycetes; order Kitasatosporales; family Streptomycetaceae; genus Streptomyces; species Streptomyces longisporus. The sequence continues at coordinate 142,393 of NZ_BAAASG010000011.1, read as the reverse complement.
CCGCGACCGCTGAGGCGCCCGGTGCCCATAGCGGGGCACCTCGGGCATCCTCGGGCCGGTGCCCTCAGGCCGGGCCGGTAGGGTCTGCACGCATGGGAGAGCAGGACATGCCTACCGGTCCGGCGAAGGACGCGACGAACGGCACGGAACCCCGCCCGGTGAGCGGCCCCGGCAACGGGCCGTCGAACCCGGGCAAGCGCCGCCTGGGCGTCATGGGCGGTACGTTCGACCCGATCCACCACGGGCACCTCGTGGCGGCCAGTGAGGTCGCCGCGCAGTTCCATCTGGACGAGGTGGTGTTCGTCCCGACCGGACAGCCGTGGCAGAAGACCCACCGCCATGTCTCCCCGGCCGAGGACCGCTATCTGATGACGGTCATCGCGACCGCCGAGAACCCGCAGTTCTCGGTGAGCCGTATCGACATCGACCGCGGCGGCCCCACCTACACCGTCGACACCCTGCGCGACCTGCGCGCGCTCAACCCCGACACGGACCTGTTCTTCATCACCGGCGCCGACGCCCTCGCCCAGCTGCTGACCTGGCGGGACACCGCGGAGCTGTTCTCCCTCGCGCACTTCATCGGGTGCACCCGCCCCGGCCACCACCTGACCGACCACGGTCTCCCGGAGGGCGGTGTCTCCCTCGTGGAGGTTCCCGCGCTGGCCATCTCGTCCACCGAGTGCCGCGCGAGAGTCGCCAAGGGAGACCCCATCTGGTACATGGTGCCGGACGGAGTCGTGCGCTACATCGACAAGCGCGAGCTGTACCGCGGCGAGTGAGCCGAGAGGGGCACCGGTGAACGACCGATACGACGCGGGCTACGGCGGCGACCACGAGGACCCGTACGAACTCGTCGGCTACGACGAGTACGGCCGGCCCGTCTACCGGCAGACCGCGCCGGGGCAGACGGCTCCCCAGCAGCCGTACGACCCCTACGGGCAGCAGCAGGGTTACGGGTACGACCCGTACGCCACCGGCCGTCAGCAGCCGGTCCCGCAGCAGTACGACCCCTACGGCACCGGCCAGCAGCCGCCCGTGCCCTCCTACGACCCCTACGGCACCGGTTCGCACCCGAGCGGCGCGCCCGGGGCGCCGTACGACCCCTACGGGCAGGCCGCGGCGAGCGGTCAGCAGCCCCGTGTCGTCGCCGAGCAGACCGCCTACATCCCGCAGCAGGCCGGCCCGGCGGAGCCCGCCCCGGGCGAGAAGGCTCCGCCCCGGCCCGAACGGGACTACCACACCGAGCAGTTCGCCTTCGTCGAAGACCCGGACGCCGAGTCCGAGGACGTCATCGACTGGCTGAACTTCACCGAGAACCGCACCGAGCGCCGCGAGGAGGCCAAGCGCCGCGCCCGCAGCCGCATGATCGCCCTCGTCGTCGTCCTGGCGCTGGTCGCGGTCGGCGGTGTCGGCTACCTCTGGTACGCCGGGAAGCTGCCGGGCCTGTCGTCGCCCGGCTCCAAGAAGGGCGGCACCACGACGGCCGCGGGCGCCCAGAACCGCGACGTGATCGTCGTCCACCTGCACAACACCAAGAAGGGCGGCACCTCCACGGCGCTGCTCGTCGACAACACCACCACCAAGCAGGGCACCACCGTCCTGCTGCCCAACTCCCTCGCCCTGACCGACGACAACGGCAACACCTCCACGCTCGCCAAGTCGGTCGAGGACGACGGCTCCTCCGGCACCCGCGACGCCCTCAACACGGTCCTCGGCACCAACATCGAGGGCACCTGGCGGCTGGACACCCCCTACCTGCAGAACCTCGTCGACCTCGTCGGCAACATCGACCTCGACACCAACGCCGACGTACCCGACCCGGACGCCACGAAGAAGGGCAGCGCGCCCCTCGTCCACCAGGGCAAGGACCAGACCCTCAGCGGCAAGATGGCCGTCGCCTACGCCACCTACCGCGGCTCCGGCGAGGCCCAGAACGCCCAGCTGGAGCGGTTCGGCCAGGTCATGCAGGCCACGCTGCGCAAGCTGTCCTCCGACCCCACGGAGGCGACCACCACCGTGCAGACTCTGGCGCAGATCCTGGACCCCTCCCTGACCGACAAGGACCTCGGCACCTTCCTCGCCAAGCTCGCCGACCTCGCCAAGGGCGGCGACTACAAGACCGCCCTGCTGCCCGTCCAGAACGACGGCACGCTGAGCGAGCAGGCGAGCGCCAGTGTGGTCAAGGACGTCCTCGGCGGCAGCGCGAAGAGCCCCGACCAGGGCTCCGGGGTCCGGGTCTCCGTGCAGAACGCCAGCGGTGTGAAGGACAACACAGAAAAGGCCCGCGTGGTCCTCCTCAACGGCGGCTTCACCTTCCTGGAGGGCGGCACCGCCCCGGCCTCGGCCACGTCCAAGGTCGTCTACACCGACGCCGCCGACAAGGAGAACGCCGCCGAGGTCGCCAAGACCCTGGGCCTGCCCGCCGCCTCGGTCACCAAGGGCCAGGCCACCGGCAACGCGAACGTCTCGGTGATCCTCGGCCGGGACTACAAGCCGTCCTCGTCCTAGCCGGCCCGAGCCGCCCCACGTGATCCCTTAATCACGTGGGGTGCTGTCGGCGGTCCGTGAGACCCTTGGTGTCAAGTGACCGCCGACCGGAAAGCCACGTAGTGACCGCCACTGACCGCTCTCTCGAGCTCATCACCACCGCCGCCCAGGCGGCCGCCGACAAGCTCGCGCACGACATCATCGCCTACGACGTCAGCGACGTCCTGTCGATCACGGACGCCTTCCTGCTGGCCTCCGCACCCAACGACCGCCAGGTCAAGTCGATCGTCGACGAGATCGAGGAGCGGCTCAACAAGGAGCTCGGCGCCAAGCCGGTGCGCCGCGAGGGCGACCGCGAGGCCCGCTGGGTCCTGCTCGACTACGTCGACATCGTCGTTCACGTCCAGCACAGCGAGGAGCGCGTCTTCTACGCCCTGGAGCGGCTGTGGAAGGACTGCCCCGAGCTGGAGCTGCCCGCCGACGCCAAGGCCACCCGCGGCAAGGCCGAGGAGCACGCCAAGCTGCAGGCTGCCGAGGAGGCGGCCGACCTGGGCGGTGAGTGGTGATGAGCGCCACCGGTGAGGTGTCCGCGGGCCGGGCGGGCCGCGGCCGCCGCGTCATCCTGTGGCGCCACGGCCAGACCTCCTGGAACGTGGAGCGCCGCTTCCAGGGCAGCACGGACGTCGCGCTCACCGAAGCGGGCCTCGCCCAGGCCCGCCGCGCCGCCCGGCTGCTCGTCTCCCTCAAGCCGGACGCGATCGTCGCCTCCGACCTGCAGCGCGCCGCGCACACCGCGGCCGAGCTCGCCGCGCTCACCGGCCTGGACGTCACCCACGAGGAGGGCCTGCGCGAGACCTACGCGGGCGTCTGGCAGGGGCTGACGCACGAGGAGATCATCGAGCGGTACGGCGAGGAGTACGCCGCGTGGAAGCGCGGTGAGCCGGTCCGTCGCGGTGGTGGCGAACTGGAGACCGAGGTGGCCGAGCGCGCCGCCCCCGTGGTGCTGCGGCACGCCGAGAAGCTGCCCGACGAGGGCACCCTCGTCGTGGTCAGCCACGGAGGGACGATCCGCACCACCATCGGACGCCTCCTGGGTCTGGAGGCCCGCCACTGGGAGAGCCTGGGCGGTCTGTCCAACTGCTGCTGGTCCGTCCTCGGCGAGGGCGCCCGTGGCTGGCGCCTGCTGGAGCACAACGCCGGCACGCTCCCGGAGCCGGTGCTCGGCGACGACGACTGACGCCCGGCGGTCCGCCCACCCGGATTTCACTTTCCGGCAGGTCGCAGGCTAGAGTTCTACTCGTTCGCCCCGCCAAGCGGGGGGATGAGGGGCTATAGCTCAGTTGGTAGAGCGCCTGCATGGCATGCAGGAGGTCAGGAGTTCAATTCTCCTTAGCTCCACAGATCGCTTGACGAAGATCCCGTCCCCGCAGGGGGCGGGTTTTTTCGTGTTCCGGCAACGGCTTGAGTCACTTCGGCCCCGCAGGCGTATACCTCTGCGAAGGCGCCGTGTCCGGACTGGTACTGAGGCGTCGCTGACCGTATTGGTCCGGCCGTGGCAGAATCAAACGGCCGGAAGGGGGCGCGGCCCGACGGGAGGGAGCAGTGATGCCTGCGAGCATCCTCGAGGAGGTCGGCCACCTCCTCGAAGCGGCGTCGACACGGGACACGGTCACCCGTCTGAGCTGCCCTTCCTGCGGTTCCCTCCACGTCGCCCAGGTTCTCGGCGACAACGGCGGAATCTCCTACGTGTGCACGGCCTGCGGCCACAGCTGGAGCTGATCGATGGGTGCACACAGGCGAAAGTGCGACTGGTGCGGCAGCGGTACGCCGATCGTCCGCGACATGGAGCCGGTCAACCCGGACTACCAGTACTGGTGCGAGGAGTGCGCGCGGGCGCTGATCATAAAGGGCGACCCGATCGAGACGTACCGCGAGCTGGAGGGCGAGCCGATCTACGGCCGCCTGCTCGAGGAACACTGCACGCTCAAGCGGTTCTACTCCTTCGTCACCGCTTGACGCCGTCGGCCCTGCCCGGGGCCGACGGAAACGATTTGGTGTTCCACCCGGTGGACCGTGTAATGTTGGCGTCGCCGCCGGGGGAAAGCCCGGAGGACCAAGCAAGGGGCTATAGCTCAGTTGGTAGAGCGCCTGCATGGCATGCAGGAGGTCAGGAGTTCAATTCTCCTTAGCTCCACAACCAAGATCCCGCCGGATCGTTTCGATCCGGCGGGATCTTCGTGTTTTCGGGGGCAGTTGTGCGAGAGGGGGGCCGCCCAGTGGGCGGCCCCCCTCCTGACGTCGGCTCAGCGGCCCAGTGCGCGCCGCCCGCGGCCCTGCGAGAGGACCGGCAGGTTGCGGGAGGGCGCCCGGTCCCTCGGCGTCTCCTCCTCGATGCGCAGGGCCAGCGCGGGGCAACGGCGCACTGCGCGCAGGGCCTTGGCCTCGGCGTAGCGCGGCACCTGTGCCTGGGCGACGGTCGGGAAGCCGTCGGCGCCGAGCTCGAACACCTCCGGGAGGATGTCCGCGCACAGACCGTGGCCCCGGCACAGGGTCCAGTCGACGTAGATCTTCTGACGGCTGGGGCCGTTCTCCACGGGCTCGCCGCCGCCCGGGATGCCCGTAGGCATCTGGCCGCCCTCAAAGAGCGGCAGAACGCCCTCCACGGGCCGTCCGCAGCCGTTTCCGAGGACATGCGCCGCCAGGTCGTCGGTGAACGCCTTGATGGTCGACTCCAGGAACATCGCGGAGCCGTCCGGGTGCGAGCACGCGCCGCGCCGCTTCACGTTCTTGGCGACCTGCTTGAGCGCCTCCAGAGCGGCCGGGCCGCCGCCGTTGAGGATGTCGGCCATACCGCGCGCGGCGGCCGGCAGACCGAGGTAGCAGGGACCGCACTGGCCCGCGCTCTCCTCGGCCAGCCACTGCGCCACGCGCAGCGACTCGCCCAGCGGGCAGGTCTCCTGACTGATCGGCAGGATCGCGCCGGCACCCAGCGCACCGCCCACCGCGTCCAGGGAGTTGCGGGAGACGATCGCCTCGTTGACCGTCGCCGCGTCGATCCACTTGCCGTGGTAGCCCCCGGTCAGCACGCCCTGGGGCACCGGCGGGGCGCCGGCGAGCTGGAGGACGTAGCGCAGCGGGACGCCCGTGGGGACCTCGATCACCATGGGGCGGGCGACCGCGCCGGAGACCGTCAGCATGACGGTGCCCGGCTCGTCGTACAGACCGGTGTTGCCGTAGCGCTCCGGACCGATGCGGGCCGCGATCGCCAGCTGGGCGAAGGTCTCCGCGTTCGACAGCAGGGTCGGTGCGCCGCCGACGCCGTTCTGGGAGGCGCTGACCTTGCGGCCGGGCGGGATCGCCGGGCCGCCGTCGATGGACCGGATCAGCGAGGCCGCCGCTCCGGTCACCATCCGGATGGGATTGCGCTGCACGCGCGCGCGTAGAACCGATCGGCGGCCGTTGTTCAGGCCGCGTTCGGCGAGCGCGGCCTCCATCGAGCGCTGTGTCGACTCACGGGTGACCCCCACCACGAGCGTGCGGGCACCCAGCGCCTCAGCGACCAGCAGAGCGCCGTCCAGGATGAGGTGCGGGGCACGGTTGATCAGCACCGTGTCCTTGCGGCAGGCCGGCTCGTCCTCGCTTCCGTTGACGACGACGACCGGCCGTACACCGCGCTTGATCGCCGCTTCGGCGACCGAGCGCAGCTTCTTGTGGAAGGGGAAGCCCGCGCCGCCGCGGCCCTTCAGGTTGATGTTCTCGGCGAGCTTCGCGAGCTGCTCGCCGCCGAGCGGTTCGAGCGGCCCGTGCACCTTGAGGTGCATGGGCAGATCGAGTCTTTCGACAAGGTCGAAGCCAGACGTGAGCTGCGGAAGTCCGACCACGCGGACTTCTGGGACGTCGGGCAGGGCCTCGTTCACCTATAGCCTCCGGAAGGCGTGTTCCAAGGTTCGCCCGAACCCGGTGCGTCGAACGAGGCACCGGGCGATGGTTCATTGGCGGGACCGCTGTTGTACGTGTCGTTCGGGTTGTACGCGCCGTAGAGGGTGTTCGTCTCACCGGTGTCGTACATGTCACTTCCGCCGTACCCGGCGGTGCCCGGATTGCCATAGGCCGGGATGGTGTATCCGGTGTCCTGCAGCGGGTCGTACGCCGACGGGGGCGCCTCGCCGACCGGCGGCGGCGAGGGGACCGGCCAGCTGCCCGAGGTGCTGCCGTCCATGCGCGGGATCGACTCCGTGGGCTGCATGTCCATGGGCAGGTCCATGCGGGCGGTCTGGTCGGCGTAGGGCTGCTGGCCGCGCTGGGGCGTGACCGCGCGGTAGGCGGCCGCGAAGCCGTTGGCGGGCTCCGGGGTCATGGTGCGGGCGGCGGGGGCGTCGTAGTAGGGCGCCGCGGGCGTGGTCATCGTGTCGGCGGGGGACGGCTTCGGCGCCCGCGCGTTCTCGTAGCCCGGCAGTGCGGAGGAGGTCTCGCCGACCCGTGCGCGGCTCGCTTCGAGCTCCTCGGCGCGGGACTGGCCCGGCTCGTTGCCCAGGAGGGCGGCCAGCCGGTCGGCGACCCGGCGCTTGAACGGCCGGGGAGCCGCCCGCAGGGCGAGCGCGGCGGCCACCGCGACCAGGCACAGCTCGTAGGAGATCATGAAGAACGGCTTTGCCGCGCGGCCCGCGAACAGGCCGTGGACCAGCGCCGAGCACCAGGCCGGGTAGGCCAGGGCGTGCATGGCGCGCCAGCGCGCCGCGACCGGCGCCGGGGAGGCGAACTGGTTGCGCAGGGCACCGGTGATGCCCACGAAGATCATGAGCAGTCCGGCCAGCGAGCCGAGGCCGATGAGACCCGCGCTGCCCTTGACGCCGAGGCTGAAGGGGATCAGTGCGGCGATCAGCACCGTGTGGTCCAGCGCCAGCTTGACGGTGATGTGCACCAGCAGGAACGCGATCGAGCCGACGGCCGTCACCCGGTGGATGCCCTGGGCGATGATCCGCTGGCGCGTGTTCAGGATGAGCCGGTCCTGGGCCACCAGCCCCCAGATCACCGAGCAGGTGAGGCAGACGAGCGAGAGGACGCCCGCACCGAAGTTCAGGAACTGTTGCAGCCACCCGCCTCCGAGCAGCACGACGACGGGTATGAGCAGCAGTACGACAGCCGACGCCACCCCATAGGCCGACCGGCCCGGTTTGGGGAGCGAGGTGTTACTACGACGAGGGTTCATGGGGGCAACTCCGAAGCAGTTCGGGAAGGCGGTCCCGCTGCCGAACTCTAAGTGGCTCCATACCGATCGGTACGAGGTTTGAGTTATTGCGTTGTTATCTAAGGACAAGGCGCTCGTTGCGATGTCCCGGTAGTGGGCGTTACGCGAAGTAACTTTTGACCTTGGTTCAGCTTTTGTCGGGTGATGACAGTGGTGCCAAGGAGCCATACGGAAGCGCGTCGCATCGTGCTCAAGCGCTGCGGTACCCTAACCGCATGCGTGCCGTACGCCTTCTGCTTAGCGGGCCGCGCTGATCAGTCCCGACCTCCGGGCGAATCGGATGGTCGGAATCGGCGCGGCGTCCCCTCCTGTGCGAGGGGATTTTTCGTTTCTCGAACGACACCGCTGCTGGCAGAGACGATCGATGGAGCTTAAGGATCATGAGCGAGACGAACCCCGCTGCCGCCGCCGAGGCGGCAGCGCCGCACCGCTACACGGCCGCCGTCGCGGCCGAGATCGAGGCACGCTGGCAGGACTTCTGGGACGCCGAGGGCACGTACGCGGCGCCGAACCCCAAGGGCGACCTGGCCGGTGACCCCGCGGTCGTCGCCCGGCCCAAGAAGTTCATCATGGACATGTTCCCGTACCCCTCGGGTGCGGGCCTGCACGTCGGCCACCCCCTGGGGTACATCGCCACCGACGTCTTCGCGCGCTTCCAGCGCATGACCGGCCACAACGTCCTGCACACCCTGGGCTTCGACGCCTTCGGCCTGCCCGCGGAGCAGTACGCCGTGCAGACCGGCACGCACCCGCGGGTGTCCACCGAGGCCAACATCGAGAACATGAAGGCCCAGCTGCGCCGGCTGGGTCTGGGCCACGACAAGCGCCGGTCGTTCGCCACGATCGACCCGGACTACTACAAGTGGACCCAGTGGATCTTCCTGCAGATCTTCAACTCCTGGTACGACGGCGAGGCGAACAAGGCCCGCCCGATCTCCGAGCTGATCGCCCAGTTCGAGACCGGTGAGCGCGCCGTACCGGGACACACGCGCGCGTGGCACGAACTGAGCGCCACGGAGCGTGCCGACGTCCTGAGCGAGTTCCGCCTGGCGTACGCCTCCGACGCACCGGTCAACTGGTGCCCCGGCCTGGGTACCGTGCTGGCCAACGAGGAGGTCACCGCCGACGGCCGCTCCGAGCGCGGAAACTTCCCCGTCTTCAAGGCCAAGCTGCGCCAGTGGAACATGCGCATCACCGCCTACGCCGACCGGCTGCTGGACGACCTGGAGGCGCTGGACTGGCCCGAGGCCATCAAGCTGCAGCAGCGCAACTGGATCGGCCGCTCCGAGGGCGCCCGCGTCGACTTCCCGATCGACGGCGAGCGCATCACGGTCTTCACCACGCGCCCGGACACCCTGTTCGGCGCCACCTACATGGTGCTGGCCCCCGAGCACCCGCTGGTCGAGAAGTTCACCCCGGCCGCCTGGCCCGAGGGCACCCACGAGGTGTGGACCGGCGGTCACGCCACCCCCGCCGAGGCCGTCGCCGACTACCGCGCCCAGGCCGCCTCCAAGTCCGACGTGGAGCGGCAGGCCGAGGCCAAGGACAAGACCGGCGTCTTCATCGGCGCGTACGCGACCAACCCGGTCAACGGCGAGCAGGTCCCGGTCTTCATCGCCGACTACGTCCTGATGGGCTACGGCACCGGCGCGATCATGGCCGTACCGGCGCACGACAGCCGTGACTTCGAGTTCGCGCGCGCCTTCGAGCTGCCGATCAACTGCGTCGTCGAGCCGACCGACGGCCGCGGCACGGACACGTCCACCTGGGACGAGGCCTTCGACTCCTACGACGCGAAGATCGTCAACTCCGCCGGCGAGGGCGTCTGTCTGGACGGCCTGGGCGTCGTGGAGGCCAAGGCGCGCATCACCGAGTGGCTGGCGCGCGAGGGGATCGGCGAGGGCACCGTCAACTTCCGGCTGCGGGACTGGCTGTTCAGCCGCCAGCGCTACTGGGGCGAGCCCTTCCCGATCGTCTACGACGAGGACGGCATCGCCCACGCGCTGCCCGAGTCGATGCTGCCGCTGGAGCTGCCGGAGGTCGAGGACTACTCGCCGCGCACCTTCGACCCGGACGACGCGAACACGTCCCCGGAGACCCCGCTGTCCCGCAACGAGGACTGGGTCAACGTCACGCTGGACCTGGGCGACGGCCCGAAGCGGTACCGCCGCGAGACCAACACCATGCCCAACTGGGCCGGTTCCTGCTGGTACGAGCTGCGCTACCTGGACCCGCACAACAGCGAGCAGCTGGTCGACCCGGAGATCGAGCAGTACTGGATGGGCCCGCGCGAGGGCCAGCCGCACGGCGGCGTCGACCTGTACGTGGGCGGCGCCGAGCATGCCGTGCTGCACCTGCTGTACGCCCGCTTCTGGTCCAAGGTGCTGTACGACCTGGGGCACGTCTCCTCCGCGGAGCCGTTCCACAAGCTGTTCAACCAGGGCATGATCCAGGCCTACGTCTACCGCGACAGCCGTGGCATCGCGGTGCCGGCCGCCGAGGTGGAGGAGCGCGACGGCGCCTACTACTACCAGGGCGAGAAGGTCTCCCGGCTGCTGGGCAAGATGGGCAAGTCCCTGAAGAACGCGGTCACTCCGGACGAGATCGCCGCCGAGTACGGCGCCGACACACTGCGCCTGTACGAGATGGCGATGGGCCCGCTGGACGTGTCGCGGCCGTGGGACACGCGCGCGGTGGTGGGCCAGTTCCGGTTGCTGCAGCGGCTGTGGCGCAACGTCGTCGACGAGACGACCGGCGAGGTCACCGTCGTCGACGTCGAGGACGCCGACATCGACGTGGAGACGCTGCGCGCCCTGCACAAGGCGATCGACGGCGTGCGCCAGGACCTGGAGGGCCTGCGCTTCAACACCGCCATCGCCAAGATCACCGAGCTCAACAACCACCTGACCAAGGCGGGCGGCCCGGTGCCGCGCTCCGTCGCCGAGGCCCTGGTGCTGCTGGTGGCCCCGCTGGCCCCGCACATCGCCGAGGAGCTGTGGCGCAAGCTGGGCCACACCGACTCGGTGGTCCACCAGGACCTGCCGGTCGCCGACCCCGCGTACGTGGTCGACGAGTCCGTGACCTGCGTGGTGCAGATCAAGGGCAAGGTCAAGGCGCGGCTGGAGGTCTCGCCTGCCATCTCCGAGGAGGAGCTGGAGAAAGTCGCGCTGGCCGACGAGAAGGTCGTCGCCGCGCTGGACGGCGCCGGGATCCGCAAGGTGATCGTGCGGGCGCCGAAGCTGGTCAACATCGTTCCGGCGTAGGCGCCGCGGACGGCAGGGGCGTGAGCGCCTCGGGGTAGTCCCCTACGGGCAGGTTCGGGGTTCTTCTGGAACTCCGGGCCTGCCCGCCTCGTTTACCGTGGAAGAGCGACGCGGGGTGTGTCGCGACCGGTCGGAGGAGGAGCGGTGGAAGCAGTGATCGCAGTGTTCGCCCTGCTCTTCGTGCTCTTCCTGGGACTCGGCGCCTACGCCACGGTGAAGGCCGTCGGCGCCGCCAAGCGCAGCGTGGACCGCACGATCAGCCAGGCCCGCCGCACCGTCGAGGACCACACCCTGCGAGCCAAGTCCTTCGCCCAGCCCGGAGCGGCGGGTGAGCTTGCCCAACTGCGGCTGAAGCTGCGCACATCCATGCGCGCCACGCAGGACGCGCTGCACGCGCGCGCGGCCGAGGACGAGTCCCTCAAGGAGTCCCTGGGCCTTTTCGAACGCCTCAGCGTGCATGCGCACGAACTGGACGGCGATCTCAAGCGCCTGGAGGCCGAGCCGGACCGCGCGACGCTCGCCGAGCGGCTGCCCGCCCTGCGGGAGCGCACCGAGCGCATCGTGCAGTCGGCGGACGCACTGCGCTGGGCGGCCCGCGACCGCGCCCGCCGCTTCGCCGACGACGACCTGGACTCGCTGAGCGCGCAGATAGACGTCGAGGCGGGAGCCCTGCGGCACTGGACGAAGGCGGAGCCGGCGTCGCCCCCGCCACCGTGGCCCGAGGCCCCCGCCGCCGATGCCGAGGCATCCCGGCAGAACTGGCCCGACGGATCCCGGTCCCGCACCGCCGAGGAGCCGGCGCGGCCCGCCATCACCCCGCCGGCACAGCGCCCCGCCTACCCCTGGCAGAAGAAACCCCGCCCCGAGAGCACTACTTGATCCGGTCAAGGGCAGACCAGGTGAGAGGGGCCGGGCTGCCGTCCGGGCGCTACGGCAGGTAACCTCCAGCTCATGTCCCGCCATGTCGCGATCGTCACCGATTCAACGGCCTACCTGCCGCCCCGGACGATGGAGCGCCACGGCATCACAGCGGTGCCCCTGACCGTGGTCCTCGGCGACCAGGCACTGGACGAGGGCACCGAGATCTCGACGCGTTCCCTGGCCCAGGCGCTGCAGAAGCGGCGCCCCGTCACCACCTCGCGGCCCAGCCCCGAGCTCTTCGCCGAGACCTACCGCAAGGTCGCCGAGTCCGGCGCCACCGGCATCGTCTCCCTCCACCTCTCCGCCGAACTGTCCGGCACGTACGACGCGGCGGTCCTCGCGGCGCGTGAGGCGCCGGTGCCGGTGCGGGTGGTGGACACCGGGGCGGTCGCGATGGCGCTCGGGTTCTGCACGCTCGCCGCAGCCGAGGCTGCGGAGGCGGGCGGCACGGTGGACGAGGCCGTCACGGCCGCGGAGAAGCGGGCCTCGGGCACATCCGCCTACTTCTACGTCGACACCCTCGACTATCTGCGCCGCGGTGGCCGGATCGGCGCCGCGCAGGCGCTGCTGGGCTCGGCGCTCGCCGTGAAGCCGCTGCTGCAGCTGGACGGCGGCCGTATCGAACTCCTGGAGAAGGTCCGTACGGCGTCGAGGGCGATCGCGCGCCTGGAGGAGATCGCGGCGGACCGCGCCGGCAGCTCCCAGGTCGACATCGCCGTCCACCATCTCGCCGCCCCCGAGCGGGCGTCGGCCCTCGCGGACCGGCTCAGGGCGCGGGTGTCCGGGCTGGCCGACCTGCATGTGAGTGAGGTGGGGGCGGTGATCGGGGCGCACACCGGGCCCGGGCTGCTGGGGGTCGTGGTCTCGCCGCGGTGACGGCTCCGCGCCCCTGCGCCCTCACCCGTGTGAGGGGTGAAGTTATCCACAACTGGTGGGTAATCCCCCGGAATTGAGCAAGATCATCGCGAGAGCGGCGGAGTGCCCCATCGTCGTGGCATGGCACTTCGATCACGTTCACGCACAGCGACCGCGACCAGTGGCCCGGGGCGCAGCCCCGCATCCGACGGCCGGCTTCGTCATCGTCGCCCCCTGGCCCACAGCCGGGTCCGGCATCGGCACTCGCATGCGCCGGCGGAGGACCTCCGACGGCGTGCGGAGGTGCTCTTCCCCGAACGGGCGGGGGAATGGCGGGAGTCGGGGACAGGACCGCCGGCCGCGACCGTCGAGGAGAGCGACGATCCCCTGGGCGGGGTGGCCGCTGGGAGCCCGGACGACCGCCGGTCCGCAGAGGCCTGGCGCATGCGGGCGGGGCTTGCGCTGCGGGAGCGGATGCCGCTGTGGCTGCAGGCCAGGTGCGGCCTGGAGCGGCGGAGCGTGGTCGCGCTCTCGGTGCTGCTCGTCGTTGCCGCGGTGTTCGCCGTTCAGCACTTCTGGGCCGGGCGGACACAGTCCGTGCGGGCGCCCGAGGTGGTGCGGGCGGCGGCTCCCTTCGGCGAACGGAAGGGGAGCGGGCGGCCGGGGCCGGACGCTTTACGCGGGGCGCCGAGTGCCGCAGGCACGACCGGGGCCGAGATCGTCGTGGACGTCAGCGGCAAGGTCCGCGAGCCCGGGATCCATCGTCTGCCCGCCGGTTCACGCGTAGCCGACGCGTTGCGCGCGGCCGGTGGGGTGCGTGCCGGCACGAACACCGACGGGCTGAACCGGGCGCGTTTCCTCGTGGACGGGGAGCAGGTGATGGTCGGCGGCCCCGCCGCCCCGGCGCCCGCTGCGGCTCCTGGTGTCCCGGCCGGCTCGGCGGCGGGCGCCGCACCCGCCGCTCCGGTCCCGCTCAACACCGCCACCCTGGACCAGCTCGAGTCTCTGCCGGGCGTCGGGCCCGTACTGGCCCAGCACATCGTCGACTACCGCACGCAGCACGGCGGTTTCCGCTCGGTGGACCAGCTGCGCGAGGTCAATGGCATCGGCGACCGCCGCTTCGCCGATCTCCGGAAACTCGTACGGCCATGAGGGGCGCTCCCGATCCCCACGCCGGGCGCGCGGCCGTCCACGCCGCCTCCTCAGGACGGCTCGGAGCCGCTCACCCCCGACAGGAAGGGCCGACGGACCTGCGCCTCGTACCGCCTGCACTCGCGGTCTGGGCCACGGCTGCGGTGATGCTGGACGCGACGGCGGCGTGGGTCACGGGCACGGTGGTGGTGTGCCTCCTCGCGGCCGGTGCGCTGCTGCTCGTGCGGAGACGGGCAGCGGACGGCGGAGGAAGCTGCGCTGGGCAGGGCAAGCGCGATTACGGCGGTGGTGGCGGCTGGGGTCGAAACTCCGGCGGCGGCAACCAGGGCGGTACTCCCGCCGGCGACCCAGGGACGACCGGCGCTCCCACCGGTGGAAACCAGGACCGGGGTCCCTTGCCCGAGCAGTCCGCGCCGGTGCCTGTGCCTGTGGGCCGGGCTTCGCGTACGGGTGGTGGACCGGTGCGTGCAGCGTGGCCGCGGGTCTCCGTGGCCGCTGTCCTGCTCTGCGTCGCCGCGGCCGCCGTCTCTGCGGGGCTGCACGGTGCCGACGTCCGCAGTGGCCCCGTGCCGGAGCTGGCGCGGCAGTACGCCACCGTGACCGCCGAGGTCGAGGTCGGCTCCGACCCACGGCTCAGCCGGCCCCGGATCAGCGGGGACCATGTCGCCCCGGCCTCCGTGCTGATCCAGGGGGAGGTGCGGCGGGTGGAAGAGGCGGGCGGGACGGCGGTGGTGACGCGGGCGCCCGTGCTGGTCATCGTCGACGCGGGGCCACATGGTGCCGGAGGGACGGGGCCACCACGGTCGCCGTGGCTCGAGCTGTTGCCCTCCACGCGGGTGCGGGTCGTCGCGCGGTTGGCGCCCGCGGCGGTCGAGGGCGACCGCGTCGCGGCCGTGCTGCGGGTGCGGGGGAAGACCGCGCCGGAGGTGGTGGGCGGACCGTCGGGGGTGCAGCGGTTCGCGGGGCGGTTGCGGGCCGGGCTGCGGGAGGCGACCGACGGGCTGTCGGCGGACGCCAAGGCGTTGTTGCCCGGCCTGGTCGTGGGGGACACCTCGCGAATCACCCCGGAGCTGGACGAGGCCTTCAAGGAGACCGACCTCGCCCATACGCTCGCCGTGTCCGGGAGCAACCTCACGATCATCCTCGCCCTGCTCATCGGGGCACCCGGCACGGCTCAACTGGTGGAGCGCCGCGGACTCGCACCCCGGCTCGGCATCCCGCTCAGGACGACCGCGCTGCTCGGAGGCGCCCTCACGCTCGCCTTCGTGATCGTGTGCAGACCCGATCCGAGCGTGCTGCGGGCCGCGGCCTGCGGGGCCGTCGTCCTGCTGGCCCTGGCCACCGGACGCCGCAGATCGCTCATCCCGGCGCTGGCGACGGCGGTCCTGCTCCTCGTGCTGTACGACCCCTGGCTGGCCCGTAGTTACGGTTTCCTGCTCTCGGTACTGGCCACCGGCGCCCTGCTCACGCTCGCGCCCCGCTGGAGCGAGGCACTGCGCCGGCGCGGGGTCCCCCCGAGGCTCGCCGAGGGACTGGCCGCGGCGGCCGCGGCACAGGCGTTGTGCGCGCCCGTCGTCGCCGTGCTGTCGGCGCGGGTGAGTCTGGTGGCGGTGCCGTGCAATCTGCTCGCCGAGATCGCGGTGGCGCCCGCCACCGTGCTGGGCTTCGCGGCTCTGGCGACGGCGCCGGTGCTGATGCCGGTGGCCAAGGTGCTTGCCTGGTGCGCGAGCTGGCCGACGGGCTGGATCGCGGGCATCGCCCGCACGGGAGCCGCCCTGCCCGGCGGGGGAGTGGACTGGCCGGGCACTTGGAGCGGGGCGGGGCTGCTCGCCCTGGTCACGGTGACCGTGCTGCTGATCGGCCGAAGGCTGCTGAGACATCCGTGGTGGTGCGCTGCCTGCGGGGTGCTGCTGGTGCTCGTCGTAGTACAGCCGCCACCGCTGACCAGAGTGATCACGGGATGGCCGCCGCCGGGGTGGCGGTTCGCCATGTGCGACGTGGGGCAGGGCGACGCGACGGTCCTCGCGGCGGGGGACGGCAGCGGTGTGGTGGTGGACGCAGGGCCCGATCCCACGCTCGTCGACCACTGTCTGCGCACCCTCGGCATCACCAGGATCCCCCTGATCGTCCTCACCCACTTCCACGCCGACCATGTGGCCGGGCTGCCCGGTGTGCTGCGCGGACGTTCGGTGGGCGCGATCGAGACGACGGGCTTCGAAGAACCCGCGGACCAGGCACGGTTCGTACGGAAGGAGGCGGCGGCACGGCACATTCCGCTCACCCACGCCGTGGCCGGGGAGCAGCGCCGGACCGGCTCGCTCTCCTGGCAGGTGCTGTGGCCCCCGCCCCGCCCGGCACCGGATCCGGACGGCCCGAACGACGCCAGCGTCGCCCTGCTCGCCAGGTCGGGCGGACTGCGGCTGCTGCTGCTCGGGGATCTCGAACCCCCGTCCCAGCAGGCGCTGTTGAGATCGCCGGAGGGCGCGCTGCTCGGCGGTGTGGACGTCCTCAAGGTGGCCCATCACGGTTCGGCGTACCAGGACCCGGAGCTGATGCGCAGGGTGGCGCCGCGGATCGCGTTGATCAGCTGCGGAGAGCACAACATGTACGGCCATCCGGCCCCCAGCACGGTCGCGGCGCTGCAGGCCGAGGGCGCGGTGGTGCTGCGTACGGACCGGGACGGGGCCCTCGCGGTCGCGGGGGACGGCAGGGAGCTGGGGGTGGCGCGAGACTGAGGACATGGATTCAGCACAGGTCGATGCCTACCTCCGCCGCCTGGGAGCCGAGCGCCCGAAGTCGGCCGCCGGCGCCACCGCCGAGGTGCTGCGCGAGCTGCACCTGCGCCACCTGCGGACAGTGCCCTTCGAGAACCTGTCGATCCACCTCGGCGAGGAGATCGTGCTGGAGGAGGAGCGGCTGCTGGACAAGGTGGTCGGGGCGCGGCGGGGCGGGTTCTGCTACGAACTCAACGGGGCGTTCGGGGCCTTGCTCGGCACGCTGGGGTTCGAGGTCACGCTGCTCGCGGCTCGGGTGCACGGGGACGAGGGGCGGCTCGGGATCCCGTACGACCATCTCGCGCTGCGGGTGCGGGCGTCGGACGGGAGCGAGTGGCTGGCGGACGTGGGCTTCGGGGCGCACAGCCACTACCCGCTGGCGTTCGGGGACAGGGGCGAGCAGAAGGATCCCGGCGGCAGCTTCCGGATCGTCGAGGCGGGGCCGGACCTGGACGTCGTCGTGAACGGCAGGCCGCAGTACCGGCTGGAGGTGCGGCCCCGTGAGCTCGGCGACTTCGTGGCCGGCGCGTGGTGGCACAGCACCTCGCCGGCCTCGCACTTCGTGCAGTCGCTGGTGTGTTCAAGGGTGACGGAGGACGGAGGGAGGATCACGCTCAGCGGGCGCACGTTCAAGGTCACGGGCGCCGACGGGGCACGTCAGGAGCGGGAGTTGGGCACGGACGAGGAGGTGCTCGGGGCGTACCGGGAGCGGTTCGGTATCGAACTCGACTGTGTGCCGACTGTGCGAAACCCCCTCGCGGCGACCGATTGAGGTCACATGGCGTCACATGGGACCAGAGCGGACCAGTCGTTGCTACTCGTGCGTAGACACTCCGTGTTGCCTCGAAAGCCTCATCGGTGATCGAATGTCTCTTCGGCAACAGAAGATGTCGAGGCGCACAGGGGTGGCGTGGATGTTCGGCCGCTGGCTGGGAAACCGAACGAACAGGGTGCAACGGACGAGTCCCCTGGCGGCGGTGCAGACCCCGCCGAGTGCCGGGGTGCTGAGCTGCAGGGTGCTGGATCCGGTCCACGAGCCCGTGAAGCACGCGGAGTTCGCGGTCAGCGACGCCATGGGACGCAAAGTGGTCGGCGGAGAGACGGACCCCTACGGTTCGTTCATGACCACGGTGCCCGCCGGGGAGTACCGGCTCGCGGTGTCCGCCGAGGGATACACGCCCTACCGGGCCACCGCGACCGTCGGGGAGAACGCGTTGGCTTCGCTGGGGGATGTGACGCTTCAGGTCGCGAGGCCGCCGGAGCTGCCGCCGGCGGGCGACTGGGAGATCGAGCCCACGCATTCCTCGATCGGGTTCACCGCGCGGCACATCGGGCTGGCCCGGATCCACGGCCGGTTCAACTCCTTCGCCGGGGCCGTCCGGATCACCGAGCCGGTGGAGCAGTCCGCGATGCATGTGGTGATCGACGCGGCGTCCATCGACACGAACGTCCGGATGCGGGACGACCATCTGCGCTCCGGTGACTTCCTGGACGTGGCGCGCTTTCCGACGCTGGAGTTCTACAGCGAGCGGTTCGTGCACAAGGGCGGGAACCGGTGGGCGGTCACGGGTGCGCTGTCGCTGCACGGTGTGACGCGTACGGTCACGCTCGACACCGAGTACCTCGGGCTCGGCAACGGCATGGAGGGCGAGGTGCGGGCGGCCTGCCGGGCCACCACGGAACTGCACCGGGACGACTTCACGGTGAGCTGGCAGACCATGCTGGCGCGCGGGATCGCGGTGGTGGGGCCGAGCATCCGGGTCGACCTCGACGTGCAGATCGTCCGCAAAGGGTGACCTGCGAGCGCCTTCGGCCGGTGCCGGACAATGGCTGCCGTGAGCGATGTGAGACATGTGCTGGTGCTGCCCGACCGCGATGCCGCGGAGGCGGTGGCCGAGGCGCTCGGGGAGCGGTTCGGGGTGGCCGAGGAGCCGCAGCTCGTACGGGACGCCCTCGCCGGTGAGGATGACGCGGAGGACGCCCAGTGGCTGGTCGTCCTGCGCGACGAGGACGGGCGGCTGGACCCCGGGGAGCTGGATGCCTTCGCGGGGGAGTGGGACGGGTGGCGGGAGGAACCGTAGCGCTCCGCTGGGGGCGCCGGGGAAGGTCGAGTGTCGGGGGCGGCCCGACGTGGCTGGTCGCTCCCCCCACTCTCGACTTCCCTCGAGCGGGGGACCCCCATCGCGGCGGAGCCGCATCTCCATACAGCCCCTGCGCCCCTTTGGGGCGCGGCCGTACCGACCGCGTTGTCAGTGCCGCATGCCATGCTTGTCGCGATGGCCAGGAAGACTGCTGAAGACGACCCTCTCGCCCCGGTGACGCTTGCCGTGGGCCAGGAGGACCTCCTGCTCGACCGTGCCGTGCAGGAGGTGGTGGCCGCCGCCAGGGCCGCCGACGCCGACACGGACGTACGCGACCTGACACCGGAGCAGCTGCAGCCCGGCACGCTCGCCGAGCTGACCAGCCCCTCGCTCTTCGCCGAGCGCAAGGTCGTGGTCGTACGCAATGCCCAGGACCTTTCCGCCGACACGGTCAAGGACGTGAAGGCCTATCTCGGGGCGCCCGCCGAGGAGATCACCCTCGTGCTGGTGCATGCCGGCGGGGCCAAGGGCAAGGCCCTTCTCGACGCCGCGCGCAAGGTCGGGGCGCGGGAGGTGGCCTGTCCGAAGATGACCAAGCCGGCGGATCGGCTGGCCTTCGTGCGCGGAGAGTTCAGGGCGGCCGGGAGGTCTGCCACGCCCGAGGCCTGCCAGGCGCTCGTCGACGCCATCGGGAGCGATCTGCGGGAGCTGGCGTCCGCCGTCTCCCAGCTGGTCGCCGACGTCGAGGGGACCATCGACGAGGCCGTCGTCGGGCGGTACTACACGGGGCGGGCCGAGGCGTCGAGCTTCACGGTGGCCGACCGGGCCGTGGAGGGCAGGGCGGCCGAGGCGCTGGAGGCGCTCAGGTGGTCCCTGGCCACCGGGGTGGCGCCCGTGATGATCACCAGTGCGCTGGCACAGGGCGTGCGGGCGATCGGGAAGCTCTCGTCCGCGCGTGGGGGACGGCCGGCCGATCTGGCGCGTGAGCTGGGGATGCCGCCGTGGAAGATCGACCGGGTGCGACAGCAGATGCGGGGGTGGACACCGGACGGGGTGGCGGTCGCCCTGCGGGCGGTCGCCGAGGCGGACGCGGGAGTGAAGGGGGGCGGTGACGATCCCGAGTACGCGCTGGAGAAGGCGGTCGTGGTGATCGCCCGCGCCGCCCGGTCCCGGGGGCGGGCGTAGCACCCGCCACAAGAAGCACCCGGCCACCGGAAGAGGTCCGGCCACCGCCACGAAGCACAGCCCCGGACAGCCCAAGGCCCCGGCGTCCCGCCCTGGGGAAGGGCTGGGTGCCGGGGCCTTCGGCTCAAGCTGTCGGATCCGCGCCCGCGTGGCGAACGCAGGCCGCGCGCGGATCCTCGGTGCCGGTCGGGAGCGGATGAGAGAGGGCCCGCTCTGGGTCCTTCCGGCGGTTCGGTCCCGTGGGACCGGTCAGATCAGTAAGAGGTTCAGCCCTTGATGGAGGCGACCTTGGAAGCAAGCGCCGACTTCTTGTTGGCGGCCTGGTTCTTGTGGATGACGCCCTTCGAGACGGCCTTGTCGAGCTGACGCGCGGCAGCGCGCTGGTACTCGGTGGCCTTCTCGACGTCACCCGCGGCAACGGCCTCACGGGCCTTGCGGATCGCGGTCTTCAGGGAGGACTTGACGGCCTTGTTGCGCAGCCGGGCCTTCTCGTTGGTCTTGATCCGCTTGATCTGGGACTTGATGTTCGCCACTGATTGAGCCTTTTCAGGTTCAGGCACAGGGCCAGGAGCACTCCGCGCAGGAGATACCGGGTCCCGTACCAGGTGATTTCTTGGAAGTTGTGCCTCGCGCTGAGAGGGCATGAGACACAGCCACCCAGAGTACCAGTGGCCGTCCCGACGGCCCAAAACGGTCCCCGGTCGCCACCCGTGGGACCATGGAGCCTACGTATCGATCCGACCCGAGGCATAAGGCGCCTCAAGAGACAGGACCCTGCGTGCCCGCGACCCCTAACAATGTGCCCGAGCCGAGCCGTACCGACCCGGCTCTGATCCGCAATTTCTGCATCATCGCGCACATCGACCACGGCAAGTCCACGCTCGCCGACCGGATGCTCCAGCTGACCGGTGTGGTCGAGCAGCGGCAGATGCGTGCTCAGTACCTCGACCGGATGGACATCGAGCGCGAGCGTGGCATCACGATCAAGTCCCAGGCGGTGCGGCTGCCCTGGGCTCCGACCCACGAGCCCGGCAACACGCACATCCTCAACATGATCGACACCCCGGGGCACGTCGACTTCACCTACGAGGTCTCGCGGTCGCTCGCCGCCTGCGAGGGGACCGTCCTCCTGGTCGACGCCGCCCAGGGCATCGAGGCCCAGACCCTCGCCAACCTGTACCTGGCGATGGAGAACGACCTCACGATCATCCCCGTACTGAACAAGATCGACCTGCCGGCCGCGCAGCCCGAGAAGTTCGCCGAGGAGCTCGCGAACCTCGTCGGCTGCGACCCGGACGACGTGCTGCGGGTCTCCGCCAAGACCGGTCTCGGCGTCGACGCGCTGCTCGACAAGGTGGTCAAGGAGATCCCGGCCCCGGTCGGCGTCGCGGACGCCCCCGCCCGCGCGATGATCTTCGACTCCGTCTACGACTCCTACCGGGGCGTCGTGACGTATGTACGAGTCGTCGACGGCCAGCTCAACAAGCGTGAGCGGATCCGGATGATGTCCACCGGTGCCACGCACGAGCTGCTGGAGATCGGCACGAACTCGCCCGAGATGCTCGGCGCGGACGGCCTGGGCGTCGGTGAGGTCGGTTACCTCATCACCGGCGTGAAGGACGTCCGGCAGTCCAAGGTCGGTGACACCATCACCAGCCTGGCCAAGGGCGCGACCGAGGCCCTCGGGGGATACAAGGACCCGAAGCCGATGGTCTTCTCCGGCCTGTATCCGCTGGACGGCTCCGACTACCCCGAGCTCCGTGACGCCCTCGACAAGCTCCAGCTCAACGACGCAGCGCTCGTCTACGAGCCGGAGACCTCCGCCGCGCTCGGCTTCGGCTTCCGCGTCGGGTTCCTCGGGCTGCTGCACCTCGACGTCATCCGTGAGCGGCTGGAGCGCGAGTTCGGGCTCGATCTCATCGCGACCGCGCCGAACGTGGTCTACCGCGTGCTCATGGAGGACGGGACCGAGCACACGGTCACCAACCCCAGCGAGTTCCCCGAGGGCAAGATCAACGAGGTGTACGAGCCCGTCGTACGCGCCACGATCCTCGCCCCCAGCGAGTTCATCGGCTCGATCATGGAGCTGTGCCAGACCAGGCGCGGCACCCTCCTCGGCATGGACTACCTGTCCGAGGACCGCGTCGAGATCCGCTACACGCTGCCCCTCGCCGAGATCGTCTTCGACTTCTTCGACCAGCTGAAGTCGAAGACCCGTGGCTACGCCTCGCTGGACTACGAGCCCACCGGCGAGCAGACCTCCAGCCTGGTCAAGGTCGACATCCTGCTGCACGGTGACAAGGTCGACGCCTTCTCCGCCATCACCCACAAGGATGCGGCCTACGCCTACGGTGTGCGGCTCGTCGCCAAGCTGCGCGAGCTCATCCCGCGGCAGGCCTTCGAGGTGCCCATCCAGGCCGCCATCGGCTCCCGGGTGATCGCCCGCGAGACCATCCGCGCCATCCGCAAGGACGTCCTCGCCAAGTGCTACGGCGGCGACATCTCCCGTAAGCGCAAGCTGCTGGAGAAGCAGAAGGAGGGCAAGAAGCGGATGAAGATGGTGGGTTCCGTGGAGGTTCCGCAGGAGGCGTTCATCGCCGTGCTCTCCAGCGATGACAGCGCGGGGTCGGGCAAGGGCAAGAAGTAACCGCGAGTAACAACGGGTTGCGGCATCAATCCGGACACAACAGGGGCTCGGCGTACGAAAGTGCGGCGAGCCCCTACGCATGCGTAGGGTCGCTCTCTGTAGGAAGTGACAGGCCGCCGCCCCTTACGAACCGGCCGGTCGGGCTCTACCCTGATCTCTGCTCGATAGTTACTCGCGAGTTAAACAACGGCTTGCGAGTGGATTACAGCCGCAGTCAATACCGCCGCACTTGAGCCAGCCGCGCTGCCGCGGGCCCCGGAGGATGTCGTGAGCGACACACAGACACTGATCGAGAACCGTCCGCCGAGCGTGGCGACCCTCTTCCTGGAACGCGTTGCAGCCACACCGGACGCGGAGGCCTACCGCTACCCGGTGGCGCCCGCCTCCGGTGAGGGCCCCGACGACTGGAAGTCGCTCAGCTGGGCGCAGGCCGCGGAGCGGGTCTACGCGATCGCGGCCGGTCTGATCGAACTGGGCGTGCTGCCCGAGCAGCGCGTGGCGCTCGCCGCCTCGACCCGGGTCGAGTGGATCCTCGCCGACCTCGGCATCCTGTGCGCCGGTGCGGCCACCACCACGGTCTACCCGCAGACCAACGCGGACGAGTCGGCGTTCATCCTCTCCGACTCCGACAGCCGGGTGCTGATCGCGGAGGATGCCGCCCAGCTCGCCAAGGCGGTCGAGAAGCGCGCCGAGCTGCCCGACCTCACGCATGTCGTCGTGATCGACCCGGCCGGTGTCGAGACCAGTGACTGGGTCCTCACGCTGTCCGAGCTGGAGGCCCGTGGCGCCGCCCGTCTGGAGAAGGACCCCGATCTGATCAAGGAGCGGGTCGGTGCGATCACGTCCGATCAGCTCGCGACCCTGATCTACACCTCGGGCACGACCGGCCGCCCCAAGGGTGTGCGTCTGCCGCACGACAACTGGTCGTACATGGCGAAGGCGATCGCCGCGACCGGGCTGATCAGCGGCGAGGACGTGCAGTACCTGTGGCTGCCGCTCGCGCACGTCTTCGGCAAGGTCCTCACCTCGGGGCAGATCGAGGTGGGGCACGTCACCGCCGTCGACGGCCGCGTCGACAAGATCATCGAGAATCTGCCGGTCGTGCAGCCGACGTACATGGCGGCCGTCCCGCGCATCTTCGAGAAGGTCTACAACGGGGTCGCGGCCAAGGCGAAGGCCGGCGGCGGCGCCAAGTACAAGATCTTCCAGTGGGCCGCCGGGGTCGCCCGCGAGTACGCCAAGGTCGCACAGGACAACTTCCGGCGCACCGGCACGGCCTCCGTCCCGTTCTCGCTCGGCGCCAAGCACAAGGTCGCCGACGCGCTGGTCTTCGCCAAGATCCGCGAGGCGTTCGGCGGGAACCTGCGGGCGTGCGTCTCCGGGTCGGCCGCGCTCGCGCCCGAGATCGGCTACTTCTTCGCCGGCGCCGGCATCCACATCCTCGAGGGCTACGGCCTCACGGAGTCCTCGGCGGCCTCCTTCGTGAACCCCGGCGAGGCCTACCGCACCGGCACGGTCGGCAAGCCGCTGCCCGGCACGGAGGTGCGGATCGCGGACGACGGCGAGATCCTGCTGCGCAGCCCGGGCATCATGGAGGGCTACCACGGGCTGCCCGAGAAGACCGCCGAGGTGCTGGAGTCGGACGGCTGGTTCCACACCGGTGACATCGGCGAGCTGTCGCCCGACGGGTATCTGCGCATCACCGACCGCAAGAAGGACCTCATCAAGACGTCCGGCGGCAAGTACATCGCGCCCGCGGAGGTCGAGGGGCAGTTCAAGGCGGTGTGCCCGTACGTGTCCAACATCCTGGTGCATGGGGCCGACCGGAACTTCTGCACGGCGCTGATCGCCTTGGACGAGCCGTCCATCTTGCAGTGGGCTTCGGAGAACGGGCTGGAGGGCAAGTCGTACGCCGAGGTGGTGGCCGCGCCGGCGACGGTTGCGCTCATCGAGGGGTACGTCAAGGAGCTGAACCAGGGGTTGCAGCGGTGGCAGACCGTCAAGAAGTTCCGGCTGCTGCCGCGGGATCTCGATGTGGAGCACGGTGAGATCACGCCCAGCCTGAAGCTGAAGCGGCCCGTTGTCGAGCGGGAGTACAAGCACCTCATCGATGAGATGTACGCCGGTACGCGCGAGGCGTAGGGGGGTGAACGGGGATCGTTGGCGACTGACCCGCCGTCGTGGCTGGTCGCGCAGTTCCCCGCGCCCCTAAAAGCTAGAGCCCGCGGCCCCTGGCTACTAGTTCCCGGAGCTCCCGTACCTGGATGCGCAAGGTGGCCAGGTCCGGGGGTTCCTCCGCGTCCAGTTGCCTTTCCAGTTCGGCCAGTCTGGTGCCCACCTCGCCGTAGTCCGACTGCTCCTGTGCCAGTAAGCGTTCCAGTTGTTGGTTCTTGCGGTGGAGGTCGAGGAAGACGGTGACCTTGGCACGGAGGACCCAGGGGTCGAAGGGCTTGGTGAGGTAGTCCGCGGCTCCTGTGGCGTAGCCGCGGAAGGCGTAGCCGGAGTCGTCCTCCGCGCCGGTCAGGAAGATGATCGGGACGTCCTTGGTCTGGTCGAGCCGCTTGATGTTGGCGGCCGTCTCGAATCCGTCCATGCCGGGCATGCGGACGTCGAGCAGGACGAGGGCGAAGTGCTGGCGCAGCAGTGCCTTCATCGCCTCCTCGCCCGAACGTGCGCGTACCAGCGGCTCGTTGAGGGACCCCAGGACGGCCTCCAGCGCGATCAGGTTGTCCTCCATGTCGTCCACGAGGAGGATGCTGGCGCGCTCGTTGGTCGTTGCCTCAGCGCTCATGATGAGTGTGCCTCATTCGGTGTTCGGCCCTGCCGCCGCTTCCTCGGTCGTGCCCGGCTGCGGGGCAGTGGTGTCGGTGGTCTCGTCCGGGCCCTCCGGATCCAGCAGTGCGCAGACGACCGTCAGCAGCTGATCGACGTCCACCGGCTTCGGTACGTAGTCGTTCGCACCCCGGCCGATGGACTTCTCGCGGTCTCCGGGCATCGCCTTGGCGGTCAGGGCGACGATCGGCAGACCGGACCAGCGGGGGGTGCGGCGGATGGCGGAGATGGTCTCGTAGCCGTCCATCTCCGGCATCATGATGTCCATCAGGACCAGTTCGACGTCCGGGTTGCGCTCAAGCGTCTCGATGCCCTCGCGGCCGTTCTCCGCGTACAGGACCGGCATGCCGACGCGGCCGAGGACATGGGTGAGGGCGAAGACGTTGCGGATGTCGTCGTCGACGATCAACACCCGCCGCCCGGGCAGGACCTGACCCGCCCGGCCCGTCTTCCAGGCCTCCAGTTTGGTGGGGGCCGGCCAGGAGTCGTCCACGTCGTGCGTGGCGGTGAACGGTTCGGCGGACAGCTGTTCCGGCATCGGCAGCGCATGCTCCTCGGGGACCGGTCCGGTCGCCGGGTGGCCGGGGCTGACGACGGGGACGTACAGCGTGAAGGTGGACCCCTTGCCGGGCTCGCTGGTGGCGACGATACGGCCGCCGAGCAGGCCCGCGATCTCCCGGCTGATGGACAGGCCGAGGCCGGTGCCGCCGTACTTGCGGTTGGTGGTGCCGTCGGCCTGCTGGAACGCCTCGAAGATCACCGGGAGTTTCTCGGCGGCGATGCCGATGCCGGTGTCCGTGACCGCGAAGGCGATCACGTCGTCGCTGTCGCGGACATGGAGGCGTTCGGGGTCCTTGATCCGGGTCACGCGCAGCTCGACCCGGCCCGACGCGGTGAACTTGATCGCGTTGGAGAGCAGGTTGCGCAGGATCTGCTGGAGGCGCT
Source organism: Streptomyces longisporus (assembly GCF_039532765.1). Classification (NCBI taxonomy): domain Bacteria; kingdom Bacillati; phylum Actinomycetota; class Actinomycetes; order Kitasatosporales; family Streptomycetaceae; genus Streptomyces; species Streptomyces longisporus. The sequence continues at coordinate 116,003 of NZ_BAAASG010000011.1, read as the reverse complement.
GCTCGTCCGAGTACATCTCGCGCGGCACGTCCTCGCCGACCGCCACCTCGAAGGCGAGGCCGCGGTCGAGGGTGAGCGGGCGGAAGGTGGCGTGGACGTAGTCGAGGAGCTTGATGAGCGGGAGCTTCTTCGGGCGTACGTCCATGCGGCCGGCCTCGATCTTCGACAGGTCCAGGATGTCGTTGATCAGCTGGAGGAGGTCCGAGCCGGAGCGGTGGATCGTCGTCGCGAACTGCACCTCCTGGTCGGAGAGATGGCCGTCCGGGTTGTCGGAGAGCAGCCTCGCCAGGATCAGCAGGGAGTTCAACGGGGTGCGCAGCTCGTGGGACATGTTCGCCAGGAACTCCGACTTGTACTGGGAGCTGGTGGCCAACAGGGCCGCTTTCTCCTCCAGTTCGGCGTTCGAGCGCTGCAGCTCGGCCTGCTGCTTCTGGAGTTCGTCCGAGCGTTCCTGGAGCTGCATGGCCAGGCGCTGGGACTCGCCGAGCAGGGACTCCGTACGGGAGTTGGCGATGATCGTGTTGATCGCGACGGCGATGGTGTTCACGAACTGGTCGAAGAACGCGAGGTGCACGTCGGAGAAGCGGGAGAAGGAGGCCAGCTCGATCACGCCGAGGAGCTTGTCCTCGAAGAGGATCGGGATGATGACGACGCTGGTGGGGGCCGCCTCGCCCAGCCCGCTGTTGATCTTGATGTAGTCCGGCGGGGCCTCCTCGACGAGGATCCGCTTCTTCTCCCGGGCCGCCTGCCGGACCAGTCCGTGCACCGGGAGGCCGCCGGTCTCGATGGTCGTGCCCTGGGCCGAGCCGTACCCGGCGATGAAGGCGAGTCCCTTCGTGGGAACGGCGGTGCGCAGCCCGGCGCTCTCCTCGTCCGGGTCGGCGAGGAAGAACGCGCCGTACTGGGCGTTCACCAGCGGGGTCAGCTCGCGCAGCAGCAGGTCGGCGACCTCCATCAGATCGCGGTGGCCCTGCATCAGCGCGGCCAGGCGGGCCAGGTTGGACTCCAGCCAGTCCTTCGCGCGGGTGGTCTCGCGGAGGTTGGCCACCATCAGGTTGATGTTGTCCTTCAGCTCGGCGACCTCGCCCTGGGTCTCCACCGTGATGGAGCGGGACATGTCGCCCTGGGCCACGGCGGAGGCGACCTCGGCGATCGCGCGGACCTGGGTGGTGAGGTTCGACGCCAGCTCGTTCACGTTCGTCGTCAGGCGCTTCCAGGTGCCGTAGACGCCCTCGACCCGTGCCTGGCCGCCGAGTTGGCCCTCGGAGCCGACCTCGCGGGCCACGCGGGTGACCTCGGAGGAGAAGGAGGAGAGGGTGTCGACCATCGTGTTGATGGCGGTCTTCAGCTCCAGGATCTCGCCGCGGGCGTCCACGTCGATCTTCTTGGAGAGGTCGCCGTTGGCGACGGCGGTCGTCACCTGGGCGATGTTCCGCACCTGCGAAGTCAGGTTGTCCGCCATGTAGTTGACGTTGTCGGTCAGATCCCGCCACACACCGGACACCCCGAGCACCTGGGCGCGGCCGCCGAGCCGGCCGTCGGTGCCGACCTCGCGGGCCACCCTCGTCACCTCGTCGGCGAAGGCGCGCAGCTGCTCCACCATCGTGTTGACGGTGTCCTTCAGCTCCAGGATCTCGCCGCGGGCGTCGACGGTGATCTTCTTGGAGAGGTCGCCGTTGGCGACGGCGGTCGTCACCTGGGCGATGTTGCGGACCTGCGAAGTGAGGTTCAGCGCCATGAAGTTGACGTTGTCGGTCAGATCCTTCCAGACGCCGGAGACGCCCCGCACCTGCGCCTGGCCGCCGAGGTTCCCCTCGGTGCCGACCTCGCGGGCCACACGGGTGACCTCGTCGGCGAAGGCGGAGAGCTGGTCCACCATCGTGTTGATCGTGGACTTCAGCTCCAGGATCTCGCCCTTCGCCTCGACGGTGATCTTCTTGCCGAGGTCGCCCTGGGCCACCGCGGTCGAGACGAGGGCGATGTTGCGGACCTGCGAAGTGAGGTTGTCCGCCATGAAGTTGACGTTGTCGGTGAGGTCCTTCCAGACGCCGGAGACGCCCCGCACCTGGGCACGGCCGCCGAGGTTTCCCTCGGTGCCGACCTCGCGGGCGACCCTCGTCACCTCGTCCGCGAAGGCGGAGAGCTGGTCCACCATGGTGTTGATGGTCGACTTCAGTTCCAGGATCTCGCCCTGCGCGTCGACCGTGATCTTCTGGCTCAGGTCGCCGTTGGCGACGGCGGTCGTCACCTGGGCGATGTTGCGGACCTGCGAGGTCAGGTTCGAAGCCATGAAGTTGACGTTGTCGGTGAGGTCCTTCCAGACCCCGCTGACGCCCCGCACCTGGGCCCGCCCGCCCAGCTGGCCCTCGGTGCCGACCTCGCGGGCCACACGGGTCACCTCGTCGGCGAAGGCGGACAGCTGGTCGACCATCGTGTTCACGGTCAGCTTCAGTTCCAGCAGCTCACCGGTCGCCTCGACGGTGACCGTACGGGTCAGGTCGCCGCGGGCCACCGCCGTCGTCACCAGGGCGATGTCACGCACCTGCGCGGTCAGCCGGGACGCCATCGTGTTGACGGCCTCGGTCACATCCCGCCAACTGCCCGACAGGCCCGTCACCTTGGCCCGCCCGCCGAGCCGCCCCTCGGTGCCCACCTCGCGCGCGACCCGCGTCACCTCGCCGGTGAACAGGGAGAGCTGGTCGACCATCTTGTTCACGGCCCGGCCGAGCCGCCGCAGATCACCGCGGAGCTGCCGATTGCCGTCGTGCAGGTCGACCCGCTGGGTCAGATCGCCGCCGGCCACCGCGTCGAGCACCCGCGTCGCGTTCGCCGCCGGGGCCACCAGGGCGTCGAGCAGCTGGTTCACATCGTTGACCCGGGAGGTCCAGGCGCCCTGCCCGGGGCTCGCCGTGACCCGTTCGTCGAGCCGCCCGTGCCGTACCAACTCCCGCTTCACGCGCTGCACTTCCCCGTTGAAGTGCATGCTGCGGTCCATGATCTGGTTGAAGACGGCCGTCAGCTCGGCCACCATCCCGTGGCCCGTCTCCGGAATCTTCGTGAAGTCGCCGTCCCGGGCGGCGGTCATCGCGGCGAGCAGCGGGCGCAGCTCCGATGCTCGGAGTTGTTCCGGTTTTTGACCGTCTTCGAGCACACGCGTAGCACTGTTCTCACTCATGGCGGCCCACTTCGGTAACTCGGCGCTTATGGGCGAGGCCAGTCTGTCACTCTGTCGGCATCGACTGAGGCGTATTCGTCCGAACCGCTCGGGGAGCTGTCCATGGGGGCCATTCCGACGCAACGGGAGACCGCTTCCTGCGCTTGCGATGCGCCTGCACACCTGCACGCGACCGGGCACGGGAGGGTGGACCCGCGTGCGCAGGCGTACACGACCCTGCCCGGCAGCCCCCTCGCGCCGGGTTCCGCCCGCGCCCTCGTACGCGCCGCGCTCGCCGACTGGGCGGAGGCCGGCCTCCCCGGCGCCGAACACCTCACCGACCGGCTCGCCGACGACGCCGTGCTCGTCGTCAGCGAACTCGTCACCAACGCCGTCGTGCACGCGGGCACCGAGGTCGAGGTGGAGTGCCGCATGGAGCAGGCGCCCGGCGCGCTCGTCGTGGAGGTCTCCGACCACCACCCCTCCCGGGCGCCCCGCGACTCCGACGCCGAAGGGCCCTACGAGACGGCCGAAGTGCCGTACGGGACACCGGAGTACGGCCGCGGGCTGCGCCTGGTCGCCACGCTCGCCGAGTCCTGGGGCGTCACCTTCCGCCGGGGCACCAAGACGGTGTGGGCGCGACTGCCCGCCGAGCGCGGCCCGACCCCGGAAGAGCCGGAGGCGCACGCCGGCCGGCAGGCGCTGGAACGCGGGCTGCGCGCCGCCGAGATACTGGCGCCCGACCCGCAGCGCGCCGAGCGGGACCGGGACTGGCTGCACCGCGGTGCCCTGTCCTTCCTCGCCGAGGCGTCCGATCTGCTGGCCGGGCAGCTCGACGAGAACCTGGTCGCCGCACTCGCCGGACAGCTCATCGTGCCGCGGCTCGCCGACTGGTGCGCGGTGTGGCTGGAGGACGAGGCCATGGGCCGCGGGGGCTGGGCCGACGGCACCGGGGGCGCCGGGCCCCGCCTGGCCCGCGTCTGGCACTGCAGCGAGAACCGCATCGAGGAACTGCGCCGCGCCCTGGAGAAGGACCCGCCGCATCCGCCGGAGGCCATGGGCGCCGCCCCGGCCATGGGGGTCCCACTCGACGGAAGCCGGGAGTGGGGGAGGAACCGCGAGTGGGGCAGGTCCGGGCCGGTGGTGTACCCCTGGCCCGGCGAGGCGCTCGACGTGCGTGACGAGCACGGCGCGGCGCTCGCCTACCGCCTCATGGCGGGCGGCCGGCCGCTCGGCACGCTCGTCATCGGCCGCTCCGGGCTGCTGCGCTTCCCCGACGAGGTCACCGGGCTCGTCGAGGACCTCAGCCGCAGGGTGGCGCTCGCCATCGGCGCGGCCCGCCAGTACGCCCGCCAGGCCACCATCAGCCAGGTCCTGCAGCGCGGCCTGCTGCCCGCAGCCGTCGCCGAGATCCCCGGAGTACGCAGCGCCCTCGTCTACGAACCATGCGACAAGGGCGGCCCCAGCGGCGACTTCTACGACCTCTTCCCGGCCGGCGACGGCCGCTGGTGCTTCGCCGTCGGCGACGTCCAGGGCAAGGGCCCCGAGGCCGCCGTCGTCATCGGTCTGGCCCGCCCCTGGCTGCGCCTGCTCGCGCGCGAGGGCTACCGCGTCACCGACGTCCTGGACCGCCTCAACCGCCTCCTCCTGGACGACGCCACGGAGGCCGCGGACGCCGCCGCCCGGGCCCTGGTACGGCCGCCCGCCCCCGGCGACGGCCCGCAGACCCGCTTCCTCTCCCTCCTCTACGGCGAGCTGACCCCCTTCGAGGGCGGCATCCGCTGCACGCTCGCCTCCGCGGGCCACCCGCTCCCGCTGCTCCTCGGCCCCGACGGCGGCGTCCGTACGGTCGCCCGCCCGCAGACCCTGCTCGGCGTCGTCGAGGACGAGACGTACACCAGCGAGACCTTCGAGCTCCGCACCGGCGACAGCCTCCTGTGCGTCACGGACGGCGTGACCGAGCGCCGCTCCGGCTCCGACATGTTCGACGACGCCGACGGCCTCGCGACCGCCCTCTCGGGCTGCGCCGGGCTGAGCGCCGAGCTGATCGCGGAACGCATCCGCAGGCTGGTCCACGAGTTCGGCGGGCGCCCGCCCGAGGACGACCTCGCGCTGCTGGTGTTGCAAGCGGAGTGAGGAGTCGTACGGGTGCTGGACAATGGAAGGCATGCCTTCCGCACTCCCCGACGGCGAGCCGGTCCCCGCCGACGGCGCACTCCCCGCATCCGCGCTCGCCGGGGCCCCCGACCGCCCCCTCGGCTTCTATCTGCACGTCCCGTACTGCGCGACCCGCTGCGGCTACTGCGACTTCAACACCTACACCGCCACCGAGCTGCGCGGCACGGGCGGCGTCCTCGCCTCCCGCGACAACTACGCGGACACCCTGATCGACGAGATCCGCCTGGCGCGGAAGGTCCTGGGCGACGACCCGCGCGAGGTCCGCACGGTCTTCGTGGGCGGCGGTACGCCGACCCTGCTGGCCGCGGAGGATCTCGTACGGATGCTGTCCGCGATCCGTGACGAGTTCGGTCTGGCGGCGGACGCGGAGGTCACGACGGAGGCGAACCCGGAGTCGGTGGACCCGGCGTACCTGTCCGTGCTGCGACAGGGCGGCTTCAACCGCGTCTCCTTCGGCATGCAGAGCGCGAAGCAGCATGTGCTGAAGGTCCTGGACCGTACGCACACGCCGGGCCGCCCCGAAGCGTGCGTCGCGGAGGCCCGCGCGGCCGGGTTCGAGCACGTCAACCTGGACCTGATCTACGGCACCCCGGGGGAGTCGGACGACGACTGGCGGGCGTCCCTGGAGGCGGCGCTCGGAGCGGGACCGGACCACATCAGCGCCTATGCGTTGATCGTCGAGGAAGGCACACAGCTGGCGCGTCGCATCCGCCGGGGCGAGGTCCCGATGACGGACGACGACGTCCACGCGGACCGCTATCTGATCGCGGACGAGGTGATGTCGGCGGCGGGCTTCGACTGGTACGAGGTCTCCAACTGGGCCACCTCCGAGGCGGCCCGCTGCCTGCACAACGAGCTGTACTGGCGGGGCGCCGACTGGTGGGGCGCGGGCCCCGGGGCCCACTCGCATGTGGGCGGCGTGCGGTGGTGGAACGTCAAGCACCCGGGGGCGTACGCGGCGGCCCTGGCGGAGGGGAAGTCGCCGGGCGCCGGGCGGGAGCTCCTGTCGGAGGAGGACCGCAGGGTGGAGCGGATCCTGCTGGAGCTGCGCCTTCGGGAGGGCGCGCCGCTGGATCTGCTGCGGGAGGAGGGGCTGGCGGCTTCTCGGCGGGCGTTGGGGGAGGGGTTGCTGGAAGGCGGGCCGTATGAGGAGGGGCGGGCGGTGCTGACGTTGCGGGGGCGGTTGTTGGCGGATGCGGTGGTCAGGGATCTGGTGGACTGATCACCCTGGCGGGTGAATCGGTGCGGAACGTCGGTTCGGTCCCTAACCTGGTTCGTACGCTGTCGCCGTAGTTGCACGGTGGCAGAAACCGGAGGGCTGCGGAGTGACCGCTGTGGACGACCGACCGATGACCACCGATGTCGTGGAGTTCTTCGAGAACCTGGAGGTTCCCGAGGGATACAAGGCCGAGCTCCTCCGGGGGGAAATCGTGATGATGGCGGCGCCAGACCTGGTGCATATCGACATCGTCGAAGCGGTTCTCGATCAGTTTCCGCGCCGGGACTGGCGGAGGCTCCAGACGGTGGCCGTCGCCATTCTGCAAGAGACCAGCGAGCCCCTGCCGGACCTCGTACTGGTGGAGCGAGGCGTCGGACCGCGTGAGGGGCAGCTGATGCCGTCCAAGGTCATCAGCATGGTCGTCGAGGTCGTGTCCAAGACGAGCATCGAGCGTGATTACGTCGTCAAGCGTTCGATCTATGCCGCGGGCGGCGTGCCCGTCTATCTGATCATCGATCCGATCATGGGGCACTGTGTACTGCTCACCGAGCCGACCGGCGCGGGCGAGGAAGCCGACTACCAGGTGCAGCGGGTGACAAAGTTCGGCGACCCGGTGCCGCTGCGGATGCTGGAGATCCAACTGGATACCACCGAGTTCGGCACCTATAAGGGCGTCAAGCCCCACCACCGACCGTGACGAAGTCGATCAGCTCCTCCACCCGCCCCAGCAGCTCCGGCTCCAGGTCCTTGTAGGAGCCCACCCGCTTCAGGATCGCCTGCCACACCGCCCCGGTGTTCTCCGACGGCCACCCCAGCGCATGGCACACGCCCGTCTTCCAGTCCTGCCCGTGCGGCACCCGCGGCCACCCGGCGATCCCCAGCGACGACGGCTTCACCGCCTCCCAGATGTCGATGTACGGGTGGCCCACCACCAGCGCGTGCTCGCTCGTCACCGCCTCCGCGATCCGCCACTCCTTGGTGCCCGGCACCAGGTGGTCGACCAGCACCCCCAGCCGCGCGTCCGGACCCGGTGCGAACTCCTCGACGATCGACGGCAGGTCGTCCACGCCCTCCAGGTACTCCACGACCACGCCCTCGATCCGCAGGTCGTCGCCCCAGACCTTCTCCACCAGCTCGGCGTCGTGCCGGCCCTCCACGTAGATCCGCCCGGCGCGAGCCACGCGCGCGCGTGCGCCGGGGACGGCGACCGAACCGGATGCCGTACGGGTGGGGCGTACAGGAGCGGCTCCGGAAGGCCGTACGAGCGTCACCACCCGCCCCTCCAGCAGAAACCCCCGCGGCTCCAGCGGAAACACCCGGTGCTTGCCGAAGCGGTCCTCCAGGGTCACCGTGCCCGCCTCGCAGCGGATCACCGCGCCGCAGAAACCGGTGCCGGGCTCCTCGACCACCAGACCCGGTTCCGCCGGTACCTCCGGAACGGGCTTGGGCTTCTTCCACGGCGGGGTCAGATCGGCGGAGTACTGGCGCATTCGAGTGACGATAGGAGAAGCAGCCGGTCAGCGGCTACGACACGCCGAAACGCGCCGCCAGCTCGTCCCGCTGTCTCCGCACGAACGCCGCGTCCACCACCGCTCCGTGACCGGGCACATACAGCGCGTCCTCCCCGCCCAGGTCGAGGAGCCGGTCGAGGGCGGCCGGCCACTGCGACGGTACGGCGTCGGAGCCGGCCTGCGGCTCTCCGGACTCCTCCACCAGGTCGCCGCAGAAGACGACCTCCGGGGAGCCCGGCACCAGCACCGCCAGATCGTGGGCCGAGTGGCCCGGCCCCACGTTCGCCAGCAGCACCTGCCGGCCGCCCAGGTCGAGGGTCCACTCGCCGGAGACGTGATGCCGGGGCGCGACCAGGGCGTCGACCGCCTCCTCGGCCAGGTGTGCGTCCAGCCCGTTGCCCACCGCGTCCGCCCGCAGCTCCTCGCGCGCGTGCCGGCCCCCCAGCACCGTGTCGATGCCCACCGCGCCGTACACCTCCGTGCCCGCGAACGCCGCCACCCCGAGGACATGGTCGAAATGGGGATGGGTGAGCGCGAGATGAGTCACACGGTGACCGGCGAGCTCCTGCGCCTCGGCACGCAACCGTGCGCCCTCGGCGAGGCTCGACCCGGCGTCGATCAAGAGCGCCGTGCCCTCCCCGACGACCAGCCCCGTCGTGCAGTCCCAGCCGGGAAGACGGCACCGCCCCACTCCCGCCGCGAGCCGCTCCCACCCCAGCTCTTCCCAAGTCATCGTCATACGGCGACGCTAGCGGTACGCCCCGTTCAACAGGGGCCGACCTTGCCCCGGGTGTACCCCACCGCCGTACACTGGCCGGTAACGGCTGGCACTCGGACGGACAGAGTGCCAGGCGAAGCGCCTAGGGGACGACTGCTGGAGGTGTGCGCTGGATGCTGAGTGAACGACGGCTTCAGGTATTGCGCGCCATCGTCCAGGACTACGTCGGCACCGAGGAGCCGGTCGGGTCGAAGGCCCTGACCGAGCGGCACAACCTCGGCGTGTCCCCGGCGACGGTGCGCAACGACATGGCGGCCCTGGAGGACGAGGGGTTCATCGCCCAGCCGCACACCAGTGCCGGGCGCATCCCCACCGACAAGGGCTACCGGCTGTTCGTCGACAAGCTCGCGGGCGTCAAGCCGATGTCCGCGCCCGAGAAGCGGGCGATCCAGAACTTCCTCGACGGCGCCGTGGACCTCGACGACGTGGTGGCCCGGACGGTCCGGCTGCTCGCGCAGCTCACCCGGCAGGTCGCCGTCGTGCAGTACCCGTCCCTGACCCGCTCGACCGTGCGGCACGTGGAGCTGCTCTCGCTCGCCCCCGCGCGCGTGATGCTCGTGCTGATCACCGACACCGGCCGGGTCGAGCAGCGCATGGTCGACTGCCCGGCGCCGTTCGGGGAGGCCTCGCTCGCGGATCTGCGGGCGCGGCTCAACAGCAAGGTCGCGGGCCGTCGCTTCGCCGACGTCCCTCGGCTCGTGGAAGACCTGCCCGAAGGCTTCGACGTCGAGGACCGGGGTACGGTCTCGACAGTGCTCTCCACACTTCTGGAGACACTGGTCGAGGAGAACGAGGAACGGCTGATGATCGGCGGTACCGCCAATCTGACCCGTTTCGGGCATGACTTCCCCCTCACCATCCGCCCCGTCCTGGAGGCGCTGGAGGAGCAGGTCGTGCTCCTCAAGTTGCTTGGCGAGGCGGGGGATTCGGGCATGACGGTGCGCATCGGGCACGAGAACGCCTATGAGGGACTCAACTCCACTTCCGTGGTGTCGGTCGGTTACGGTTCGGGCGGCGAGGCAGTCGCCAAGCTCGGCGTGGTCGGACCGACCCGCATGGATTACCCGGGAACGATGGGAGCGGTACGCGCAGTGGCACGGTACGTCGGACAGATCCTGGCGGAGTCGTAAGTGGCCACGGACTACTACGCCGTTCTCGGCGTGCGTCGCGACGCGTCGCAGGAAGAGATCAAGAAGGCCTTCCGGCGGCTCGCGCGCGAGCTGCACCCGGACGTCAACCCGGACCCGAAGACCCAGGAGCGGTTCAAGGAGATCAACGCCGCTTACGAGGTGCTCTCCGACCCGCAGAAGAAGCAGGTCTACGACCTCGGTGGCGACCCCCTGTCCCAGGCGGGCGGCGGTGGCGCGGGCGGCTTCGGCGCGGGTGGCTTCGGGAACTTCTCGGACATCATGGACGCGTTCTTCGGTACGGCGTCGCAGCGCGGCCCGCGCTCGCGCACCCGCCGCGGCCAGGACGCGATGATCCGGCTGGAGATCGAGCTCGACGAGGCGGCCTTCGGCACCACGAAGGACATCCAGGTCGACACGGCGATCGTCTGCTCCACCTGCAACGGTGAGGGCGCGGCGCCGGGCACCTCCGCCCAGACGTGTGACATGTGCCGCGGTCGCGGTGAGGTGTCGCAGGTGACGCGGTCCTTCCTGGGCCAGGTCATGACCTCGCGGCCGTGTCCCCAGTGCCAGGGCTTCGGCACCGTGGTCCCGACGCCGTGCCCGGAGTGCGCGGGCGACGGCCGGGTCCGCTCCCGCCGTACCCTCACGGTCAAGATCCCGGCCGGTGTCGACAACGGCACCCGCATCCAGCTCGCGGGTGAGGGCGAGGTCGGCCCCGGCGGCGGTCCCGCCGGTGACCTGTACGTCGAGATCCACGAGCTGCCGCACCCGACCTTCCAGCGGCGCGGCGACGACCTGCACTGCACGGTCACCATCCCGATGACGGCCGCGTCCCTGGGCACCAAGGTGCCGCTGGAGACGCTGGACGGCATGGAGGAGGTCGACATCCGGCCCGGCACCCAGTCCGGCCAGTCGATCCCGCTGCACGGACGGGGCGTCACGCATCTGCGGGGCGGCGGGCGCGGGGACCTCATCGTGCACGTCGAGGTCCAGACTCCGACGAAGCTGGATCCCGAGCAGGAGCGGCTGCTGCGGGAGCTGGCCAAGCTGCGGGGTGAGGAGCGGCCCCAGGGGCAGTTCCAGCCGGGGCAACAGGGCCTGTTCTCCCGCCTGAAGGACGCGTTCAACGGGCGTTGACCGAGGCGCTGGGGGCTCCGCCCCCAGACCCTGCTTTCGGCCCGAACGGCCTCGGCCTCAAGTGCCGGACAGGCTGGAATGGGCCCGATTCGGACTTGTTCGGAGGACGTGACAACATGCCGTCATGTCCTCCGCGCTGACCGATCTCTTCCCTCATCCGATCGTGCAGGCCCCCATGGCGGGCGGTGTCTCCGTGCCGCATCTGGCCGCCGCCGTGTGCGAGGCCGGCGGGCTCGGGTTCCTTGCCGCCGGGTACAAGACGGCCGACGGCATGTACCAGGAGATCAAGCAGCTCCGGGGGATCACGAACCGCCCCTTCGGCGTGAACCTCTTCATGCCGCAGCCCGAGTACGCCGACCCCGGCGCCGTGGAGATCTACGCCCACCAGCTGGCCGGGGAGGCCGGCTGGTACGAGACCGAGCTCGGCGATCCGGACAGCGGCCGCGACGACGCCTACGACTCCAAGGTCGCCGTCCTGCTCGACAACCCCGTGCCGGTGGTCTCCTTCCACTTCGGGGTGCCGAGCCGCGAGGTCCTCGACTCCCTCCGCCGGGCCGGCACCTTCACGCTGGTCACCGCGACCACCCCCGAGGAGGCCCTCGCCGTGCAGCTGGCCGGCGCCGACGCGGTGATCGTGCAGGGCGTGGAGGCCGGCGGCCACCAGGGCACGCACCGGGACAACCCGGAGGCGGACGGCACCGGCATCGGGCTGCTGTCGCTCGTCGCCCAGGTCCGCGAGACCGTGAGCATCCCGATCGTCGCCGCCGGCGGCATCATGCGCGGCGGGCAGATCGCCGCGGTGCTGGCGGCGGGCGCGAGCGCCGCCCAGCTCGGCACGGCGTTCCTCGCCACCCCGGAGTCCGGTGCGAACGCCGTCCACAAGCAGGCCCTCACCAACCCGCTGTTCGTGCGCACCGAGCTGACCCGGGCGTTCTCCGGCCGCCCGGCCCGCGGCCTGGTCAACCGGTTCCTGCGCGAGCACGGCCCGTACGCCCCCGCCGCCTACCCGGAGGTCCACCACCTCACCGCGCCCCTGCGCAAGAAGGCCGCCGCCTCCGGCGACGCACAGGGCATGGCGCTGTGGGCGGGGCAGGGGCACCGTATGGCGCGCGAGCTCCCGGCCGGGCAGCTGGTGGAGGTCCTCGCCGCGGAGATCGACGTGGCCAGGACAGCGTTGTCGGGCAAGGGGGACCTGCGATGACCGCGCCGGTGTTCGTCGTCGAGTCGCTGGCGGGCGTGGGGCCCGGCTCGGTCGTCGAACTGGACGGCCCCGAGGGGCGGCACGCGGTGTCCGTACGGCGGCTGCAGCCCGGCGAGGACGTGGTGCTGACGGACGGTCTGGGCCGCGGTGCCGCCGGTGCGGTCGTGCGGACGGAGGGCAAGGACCGGCTGTTCGTCGAGCCCGTCGAGTTCCCCGTCGAGCCCGAGCCCAGCCCCCGTATCACCGTCGTCCAGGCCCTGCCCAAGGGGGACCGCGGCGAACTGGCCGTCGAGACGATGACTGAGACCGGCGTCGACGCGATCGTGCCCTGGTCGGCGGCCCGCTGCATCACCCAGTGGAAGGGCGAGCGGGGGCTGAAGGCCCTCGCCAAGTGGCGGGCCACCGCCCGGGAGGCCGGCAAGCAGTCCCGCCGGCTGCGCTTCCCCGAGGTCGCGGACGCGGCGACGACCAAGCAGGTTGCCGCACTTCTCGCCAAAGCCGACTTCGCCGCCGTACTGCACGAGGACCGCGACTACGCCAGTGAGCCGCTGGCGACCGCCGAGCTGCCCGCCTCCGGCGAGATCGTGCTGGTCGTGGGCCCCGAAGGGGGCGTGTCCGAACAGGAGTTGGCGCTCTTCGCCGAGGCGGGTGCGAAGGCGTACCGGCTCGGGCGTAGCGTGCTGCGTACATCGACCGCGGGCACCGCGGCGACCGCCCTGCTCCTGGGCCGCACCGGCCGCTGGTCCTGAACGATCACGGGGGAACCCCATGGAACTCGCCCAAGTCCGGCTCCTCGTCAGCGACTTCACCGCCTGCTACCGCTTCTATGCCGAGGTCCTCGGCCTCAAGCCGCAGTCGGGCGCGACCGCGGGCCCGTACGAGAAGTTCAGCCCGGCCACCGGCTCGGCGGGCATCGCCCTCCAGGACCGTTCGATGATGGCCGAGGTGCTGGACGAACTGGGCGACACGGCAACGGGCCACCGCTCCCTGGTGGTGCTACGCGTCGACGACCTCGACTCCTACTGCGAGGAGATCGCCACGAGGGGCGCCGTCCTCCTGCACGGCCCGGCCCCCATGACGGACCGTATGCGGGTCGCCCATCTCAAGGATCCCGAGGGGAACCTGGTGGAGTTGCAGGAGTGGCTGCTGCTGCGCGGCTGAACCGGCAGGGCGCCCGGGCGCTTTCGTGACCGTATGCGCTCTACCGCCGGACGGCGCTCGGTGGCAGGCTGCCCTCCATGGGGGCATTGAGGCCAATTTGGCGGCGGCCGCGGGGACGGCGGGCGGCGGCCGCGGTGGGACTCGCCGTCCTGGGCGTCGGTGGCGCCGTGGCCTGCGATCCGGGCGGGCTGAACTCGGCGTCCGTGGCGTACACGACCGACCAGACCGCGACCAGGGAACTGAAGCGGCAGCACGTCGACGTGCAGTGGCTCAGCTGCACCGCCAACTACGGCAACAACAAGGTCTCCACGCGGACGGCGCCCTCGGCGAGCGAGACCACCGTCGCCAACGTCGACTGCCAGGGCCAGACCAAGGACCGGCGCGAGATCACCGTCAGCGGCAAGGTCACCCGCGCCGTCGACGGCGCCTGTGTGCGCGGCGACCTCACCGCCAAGGTGGGCGGCAAACAGTGGTTCCATGTGACGGGGCTCGGCAACTGCAACGCGACACCGTCGCCCATCGTCAACAACCCCTCCAACGGGAACGGCGGTCAGCCCGGCGCCACCGTCACCGTGACGGTCACCCGGACCATCTGGTGCAAGGGCGATCCGAAGTGCTGGCCCGTCGAGGGCAAGTGATCCAAACCGCTGACCCCGGGTGGTGCCGCTGCGTAGGGTGATCGGGTGACACAGCCTGCGACGCCTGCCTATCTCCGGTTTCCGCACCTGCGGGGCGAGTTGGTCGCCTTCACGGCAGAGGACGACGTGTGGCTCGCCCCCGTCGACGGCGGACGCGCCTGGCGGGTCAGCGCGGACAACACACCGGTCACCCTGCCCCGCATCTCGCCCGACGGCACGACCGTCGCCTGGACCTCCACCCGCGACGGCGCCCCCGAGGTGCACATCGCCCCGGTCGCCGGTGGACCCGCCGAGCGGCTGACCCACTGGGGCAGTTGGCGCACCCAGGTGCGCGGCTGGACCCCGGAGGGACAGGTCCTCGCGATCACCACCCACGGCCAGGCGAACCTGCGCCGCAGTTGGGCGCACGCCGTCCCGCTCGACGGCGGGCCCTCCACCGTCCTGCCGTACGGCTTCGTCGGGCATGTCGCGCACGGCCCGAGCACCGTCCTGCTGTCCGCACCCATGGGGCGCGAGGCCGCCTGGTGGAAGCGGTATCGCGGGGGCACGGCCGGCAAGCTGTGGATCGACCGGGAGGGCCAGGGCGAGTTCGTACGGCTGCATGAGGAGCTCCACGGGAACCTGGAGTTCCCGGTGTGGGCGGGGGAGCGCATCGCCTTCCTCTCCGACCACGAGGGTGTCGGGGCGCTCTACTCCTCCCTCGCCGACGGCTCCGACCTGCGCCGGCACACACCTCTCGACGGCTTCTACGCCCGGCACGCCGCCGGCGACGGCACCCGCGTCGTCTACTCCTCGGCCGGTGAGCTGTGGATCCTCGACGACCTCGACGGCGCCGAGCCCCGCCGCCTCGACATCCGGCTCGGCGGCCAGCGCGCCGAACGCCGGCCGTTCGCCGTGAACGCCTCCCACTGGTTCGGCTCGGCCGCCCCCGACCACACCGCACGCGGCAGCGCGGTCGCCGTGCGCGGAGCCGTCCACTGGGTCACCCACCGCTCCGGTCCCACCCGCGCGCTCGCCGCCGAACCCGGCGTGCGGGCCCGGCTGCCGCGTACCTTCCGCGCCGAGGGCGAGGAATGGGTGGTGTGGGTGACGGACGCGGAGGGCGAGGACGCCCTGGAGTTCGCGCCCGCCACCGGTCTGGCACCCGGCGCCACCCCGCGCCGCCTCGCCGCCGGACGACTCGGCCGCGTCCTCGGGCTCGCCATGGCACCCGACGGCAGCCGGGCCGCGGTCGCCGCGCACGACGGACGCGTCCTGCTCGTCGAGCGGGAGACCGGCGAGGTCCGTGAGATCGACCGCAGCGAGGACGGGGACGTCACCGGCCTCGTCTTCTCGCCCGACTCCGCCTGGCTCGCCTGGTCCCACCCCGGCCCGCGCCCGCTGCGCCAGCTCCGCATCGCCCACACCACCGACCTGACGGTCACCGAGGCGACCCCGCTGCGCTTCCGGGACTACGCGCCCGCCTTCACCCTCGACGGCAGACACCTCGCCTTCCTCTCCAACCGCTCCTTCGACCCGGTCTACGACGAGCACGTCTTCGACCTCGCCTTCGTGGTCGGCGACCGCCCGCACCTGATCACCCTCGCGGCGACCACCCCCTCCCCCTTCGGTCCGCAGCGGCACGGACGCCCCTTCGACACCCCGGACAAGGACGAGACCCCCGACAGCGAGGGCACCCCGGCCACCCGTATCGACCTCGAAGGCCTCGCCGACCGGATCGTGCCCTTCCCGGTCGAGGCCGGCCGCTACTCCGGCCTGTGTGCCGCGAAGGACGGCGTGCTGTGGCTGCGCCACCCCGTGCAGGGCGTCCTCGGGGTGTCCAGGGCCACCCCCGACGATCCCGATCCCAAGACCGAGCTGGAGCGCTACGACCTCGTCCAGCATCGCCTGGAGCACCTCGCCGCCGATGCCGACCACTTCCGGGTCAGCGGCGACGGCAAGCGGGTCCTGTTGTGGACCGACGGACGGCTGAAGGTCGTACCCAGCGACCGGCGCGCGTCCAACGACGACGCCGGCGACACCAACATCACCGTCGACCTGACCCGGGTACGGCAGACCGTCGATCCCTCGGCCGAGTGGCGGCAGATGTACGAGGAGACCGGCCGCATCATGCGGGACCACTTCTGGCGGCCGGACATGAGCGGCGTCGACTGGACCGGTGTACTCGACCGCTACCGGCCGGTCCTGGACCGGGTGGCCACCCATGACGACCTGGTCGATCTCCTGTGGGAGGTGCACGGCGAACTCGGCACCTCGCACGCCTATGTGATGCCGTACCGCGGATACGGCAACGGGCCCCGGCAGGGGCTCCTCGGAGCCGACATCTCCCGCCACGAGGACGGCAGCTGGCGCATCGACCGCATCCTGCCGACCGAGACCTCCGACCCCGACGCCCGCTCCCCGCTGGCCGCGCCGGGCGTCGCGGTGCGGGCCGGGGACGCGATCGCCGCGGTGGGCGGGCAGCCCGTGGACCCGGTGACCGGTCCCGGACCGCTGCTCGTCGGCACGGCGGGCAAGCCGGTCGAGCTGACGATCTCGCCGGCCGGCGGGGGCGAGGTGCGGCATGCGGTGGTCGTGCCGGTCGCGGACGAGGAGCCGCTGCGCTACCACGCCTGGGTAGCGGACCGGCGGGCCTACGTCCATGAGAGGTCCGGTGGGCGGATCGGCTATCTGCACGTCCCCGACATGCAGGCGCCGGGCTGGGCCCAGATCCACCGGGACCTGCGGGTCGAGGTGGCCCGGGAGGGGCTCGTCGTGGACGTCCGGGAGAACCGGGGCGGCCACACCTCCCAACTCGTCGTGGAGAAGCTGGCACGGCGGATCGTCGGCTGGGCCGTGCCGCGCGGACTGCGGCCGTACAGCTATCCGGCTGACGCACCCCGCGGGCCCGTGGTCGCGGTGGCCAACGAGTTCTCCGGCTCCGACGGCGACATCGTCAACGCGGCCATCAAGGCACTCGGCATCGGTCCGGTCGTCGGCACCAGGACCTGGGGCGGTGTCATCGGCATCGACAGCCGCTACCGCCTGGTCGACGGCACGCTCGTCACCCAGCCCAAGTACGCCTTCTGGCTGGAGGGTTACGGCTGGGACGTCGAGAACCGCGGGGTGGATCCGGACGTGGAGGTGGTCCAGCGGCCGCAGGACTACGCGGCGGGACGGGACGTCCAACTGGACGAGGCGGTCCGCCTCGCGCTGGCCGCCCTGGAGGAGACCCCCGCCAAGACACCCCCGAGCCTGGACTGACATCCCTGGATACGATGCCCCCGTACTCGATCAGCCTGATCGATCAACCGGCTTGAGGAGACCACATGGCAGGGGAGCCGCAGGACGACTGCCTGTTCTGCAAGATCGTCGCGGGGCATGTGCCGGCGACGATCGTCCGCGAGACGGAGACCACCGTCGCCTTCCGGGACATCAACCCCCAGGCGCCCACCCATGTCCTGGTGATTCCCAAGGCGCACTACGAGAACGCCGCAGCGCTCGCCGCCGGCGCGCCGGAACTCGCCGCCGACGTGCTCCGCGAGGCGCAGTCGGTCGCCGACGAGGACAAGCTGGAGAGCTACCGCATCGTCTTCAACACCGGCGCCGGCGCCGGCCAGACCGTCTGGCACGCCCATGCGCACGTCCTCGGCGGCCGCGGCCTGCAGTGGCCTCCCGGCTGACCGACCGTGTCCGTACGTGAATTGGTGGTCCTCGGCACCGCCAGCCAGGTCCCCACCCGGCACCGCAACCACAACGGCTACCTGCTGCGCTGGGACGGCGAGGGCATCCTCTTCGACCCCGGTGAGGGCACGCAGCGCCAGATGCTGCGTGCCGGGGCCGCCGCGCACGACCTCAACCGGATCTGTGTCACCCACTTCCACGGCGACCACTCGCTGGGCCTCGCGGGCGTCATCCAGCGCATCAACCTCGACAAGGTCCCGCACGAGATCACCGCGCACTACCCGCGCTCCGGTCAGCGCTTCTTCAACCGTCTGCGCTACGCCACCGCCTACCGCGAGACGGTCGACCTCACCGAGGCCCCGGTCGACACGGACGGCCCCCTTGCCGTCACGCCCACGTACACCCTGGAAGCCCGCAAGCTCTCCCACCCGGTCGAGTCCTACGGCTACCGGCTGACCGAGCCCGACGGCCGCCGGATGCTCCCCGACCGGCTCGCCGCGCAGGGCATCAAGGGCCCGGATATCGGCCGTATCCAGCGCGAGGGCGCGCTCGGCGGGGTGTCCCTGGAGGACGTCAGCGAGGTGCGCCGCGGTCAGCGGTTCGCGTTCGTCATGGACACCCGGCTGTGCGACGGGGTGCATGCGCTCGCCGAGGGCTGCGACATGCTCGTCATCGAGTCGACGTTCCTCGACGAGGACACCGACCTCGCCGTCGAGCACGGGCACCTCACCGCGGGGCAGGCGGCGGCGGTCGCGCGCGAGGCGGGCGTACGGCACCTCGTGCTCACGCACTTCAGCCAGCGGTACAGCGAGCCGGACGAGTTCGAGCGGCAGGCACGGGCGGCGGGCTTCGAGGGTGAGCTGACGGTCGCTCACGATCTTCTCCGGGTGCCGGTTCCGAAACGCCGGTAAGCCGCCCGTACGATGCTTTGATGCCCCTCCCCAAAGCTGAACTGCACCTGCACATCGAAGGCACCCTGGAGCCGGAGCTCGCGTTCGAGCTGGCCGCCCGCAACGGCGTCGAGCTGCCGTACGCCGACACGGGCGAGCTCCGCAAGGCGTACGAGTTCGAGGACCTCCAGACCTTCCTGAACCTGTACTACGAGCTCATGACCGTCCTGCGCACCGAGCGGGACTTCGAGGACCTCGCCAACGCCTACCTCGCCCGCGCCGCCGCGCAGGGCGTGCGGCACGCGGAGATCTTCTTCGACCCGCAGGCGCACCTCGCGCGGGGTGTGGGCATGGGAACGGTCGTGGAGGGGCTGTGGCGGGCGTTGCAGCACAGCGAGCCGGTGCACGGCATCTCCACCCGGCTGATCCTGTGCTTCCTGCGGGACGAGTCCGCCGAGTCGGCGCTCGAGACCCTGGAGGCCGCGAAGCCGTATCTGGACCGGATCACCGGTGTCGGTCTCGACTCCGCCGAGGTCGGGCACCCGCCGGTGAAGTTCCGCGAGGTGTACGAGGCCGCCGCCGCGCTCGGTCTGCGCCGGGTGGCGCACGCGGGGGAGGAGGGCCCGCCGGAGTACATCACCGAGGCGCTGGATGTGCTCGGCGTGGAGCGCGTGGACCACGGGCTGCGCTGCATGGAGGACGAGCAGTTGGTGGCCCGGCTGGTCCGCGACCGCATTCCGCTGACGCTGTGCCCCCTCTCCAACGTCCGCCTGCGCACGGTCGACACCCTCGCCGAGCACCCGCTGCCCGCGATGCTCGACGCCGGCCTGATGTGCACGGTCAATTCCGACGACCCCGCCTACTTCGGCGGGTACGTCGGCGACAACTTCGACGCGGTGCGTTCGTCCCTCGGCCTGACCGAGGAACGGTTGCGTGAACTGGCCCGCAACTCGTTCCTCGCGTCCTTCCTGGAGGACGACGAGGAGCGGCGTGCGCGGTATCTCTCCGAGGTGGAGGCGTACGAGTTCTAGGCGGCGGTGGTGAAGTCCGGTGCGGGGGTTGTCGTGGACGCTGCCGGGGGCTGAGCCCCCAGACCCCCGCTTTCGGCCTGAACGGCCTCGTCCTCAAACGCCGGACGGGCTGAAACAGCAACCGCGGTCATCGGTACGGCAATGACCAGCAGCCCCACGGCCAGGACCAGGCCCATCACCGGGAACCCGGCCTGTGCCGCCAGCACGCTGCCGGTCAGCGGGCCCGCCGCCGTCCCGAGTGAGGACGCCGAGCCGACGAGGACCGCCCAGCGTCCGCGTGGGTCCAGTGAGGCCGCCAGGCCGATCACGTACGACAGGACCACCGGGTAGAGCACGTTCCAGGCGATCTCACCGCTTGCGAACGTGGTCAGGTCGGTCGCGGACGCGCTGAGCACGATGCAGCCGGAGATCAGCGCCGTTCCCGCTCCGATGGGCAGCGCCCGGCCGAAGCGCGGCCCGACCGCTCCCGCGCCGACGACCCCGAGGAGTCCCGCGCCGAGCGCCACCGCGAAGACGGCGCCGACGGTGGCCTCCGCGAGGTGGGCCTGGGCCAGGCCGATACGGCCGCTGACCCCCCACAGCGCGTTCTGCGCGAGCGACCAGCAGAACATGACGAGAGCGAGGACCAGACCGGAACGCGGCCGGGGCAGACGGGTGCCGCTAAGGGGGCTGTGCGCGACCGCCGTACGGACCGGGAGCCGGCCGGTGAGCGGCCAGACGGCGAGCGCGGTGAGCGCGATCGCGGCGAGCGGCTGCCCGTGGCCCGCGCCCAGGTGGGGGATGGCCAGATACAGGGCGCCCGCGAGCGCGGAGACACCGAGCAGGCCCAGTGTGGTCGTCCGGTGCGGGTCCGGCTGCGCGGCGATCCCGGTGGCGGCGACCGTCGTCGCCGTGCCGGAGCCGAAGCCGCCGACGAGCGCGCCCGCGACGACCGCGGGGATCGAGTGGGTCAGCGCGGCGCCGCCGTAGCCGACGATCGCGAGCACGAGACCGATGCGGGCCAGGGTGCGCGGGCCGATGCGGTCGACGCGGGAGGCGAGCAGGAAGCCCGCCGCGGCCGAACTCAGCAGCAGCGCACTGCCGATGGCACCCGCCTCGGTCGCGGAGAGCGGAAGCCCCGAGTCGAGCCGTCCGACGGTCGTCGGCAGCAGATACGGAGCGAGGTACCCGGCCGTGAAAAGGGCGACGAGGGGCCAGGGGGTGGTGCGAGGCGCGAACACGGGCGTTCCCAGGGCATGCGAAAGAAGCGGCTCAAGAAGGGGTGGGCGACGACCGTCGACGGACAGGAACGCGCGAAGAATTTGTATCAAGCACGCGGTTCGGGAAAGAAGCGCGGGGGGTGTGATGTGGCGCACGTTGCGTTTGGGGCGGGAGGGGTCGGGTAGCAGAGGGCAATTTCTTCGGTGCCGGTGGCCCGGCTGACGCCGGAACATGAGGAGCGGATCGTGGCGGCGATGCGGGAGATCAGGGCGAAGGTGGAGGCCACGACCGTCGGCGGGACCGTTCACTGGCGTGGGCCCTGTCGACCTGAGCGGCCTCGTTCTCAAACGCCGGACGGGCTCACGGCCTCCTCGCGGTCGACCGAGCAACCGCGGGTGCGGACGCGCGCGAGATCCGCCGACAGTGACTCCCGGCCGGTGTGCGTGTTCGGGGTGAGTGCTGGTACGGCCCCCCGGGCAGTTCCTCGTCGTCCCGCTCGGCGAACAGTGCCTTGCCGAGCGCGCCCGCGTCGCCAGACACGCCACGTCCCGCCCGTCGAGCCGCCCCATGTGGATGGTCTCACCGAGCGCCTCGGACGCCTCGTCCGGATACGGCCGTACGACGCGCACCCGCGGGTCGGAGTCGAGGTAGCCGGTGCTGGTGAGCAGGGCGTGGATGCCGATGCCGTACAGCGAACCGGTGACGTCCGTACGCACCCAGCCCCGGCCGATAAGGGTCTGCAGCAGCGCGTACATCGAGCTGCGCGGCACGCCCAGCTCGTCCGTCAGTTCCTGCAGCCGTGCCGGACGGTCGCCGCGGGCGGTGAGGGGCGCCCCGTGCGGACCGGACCGTTGACTGCTGCTGTTCGCATATCTAGGCTCTGTCTCCATACGTGGACGACATCTATATGGGGAGACGTCGTGACAGGGCGGTTGCTGCGCGACTTCCACGTCCCGCTCGTCGAGCTCCGCGACCGTGCACCGGGTGCGCCTCGAAGCCCTGCTCACCACCGGACTCGACTTGTAGGAGCCGCGCTGTGGACCTCACCATCACCGACGTACGGCTGACGCCGATCCTGGTCGCCGACCCTCCCCTCCTCAACACGCAGGGCGTCCACCAGCCGTACACCCCCCGGCTGATCGTGGAGGTGGTGACGGCCGACGGGATCACCGGTGTCGGCGAGACCTACGGCGACACCAAGTACCTGGAGCTCGCCCGGCCCTTCGCCGAGAAGCTGAAGGGCCGTCAAGTCGCTGACCTGAACGGCCTGTTCGCGATCGCCGACGAGGTCTCCGTGGACTCCTCGCGGGTTCGGAACCAGGTCGACGTCGGCGGGCTGCGCGGTGTCCAGACCGCCGACAAGCTGCGGCTGTCCGTGGTCTCCGGGTTCGAGGTCGCCTGTCTCGACGCCCTCGGCAAAGCGCTTGGACTGCCCGTGCACACGCTGCTCGGCGGCAAGGTGCGCGACGCGGTCGAGTACAGCGCCTATCTGTTCTACAAGTGGGCCGACCACCCCGAGGGCGTGGCCTGCGAGAAGGACGACTGGGGTGCCGCCCTCGACCCGGCCGGGGTGGTGGAGCAGGCCCGGCTGTTCAAGGAGCGGTACGGGTTCACCTCGTTCAAGCTCAAGGGCGGTGTCTTCCCGCCGGACGAGGAGATCGCCGCCGTACGGGCCCTCGCGGAGGCGTTTCCCGGCCATCCGCTGCGGCTCGACCCCAACGGCGCCTGGTCCGTGGAGACTTCGCTGAAGGTGGCCGAGGAGCTGGGGGACGTCCTCGAATACCTGGAGGACCCGGCGCTCGGCACCCCCGCCATGGCCGAGGTCTCCGCCGCCACCGGAGTGCCGCTCGCCACCAACATGTGCGTGACGACCTTCGCCGAGATCAAGGAGGCGTTCACGCGGGACGCCGTCCAGGTGGTGCTGTCGGACCACCACTACTGGGGCGGGCTGCGCAACACGCAGCAACTGGCCGCCGTCTGCCGCACGTTCGGGGTCGGGGTGTCCATGCACTCCAACACCCATCTGGGGATCAGTCTGGCCGCGATGACGCATGTCGCGGCCACCGTGCCGAACCTGCACCATGCCTGCGACTCGCACTATCCGTGGCAGTCGGAGGACGTGCTCGGCGCGCGGCTGACGTTCGAGGGTGGGAAGGTCGCCGTCTCCGACGCTCCCGGGCTCGGTGTCGAGCTCGACCGTGACAAGCTGCGCTTTCTGCATCAGCGGTGGCTGGACGACGACGGGGCGCTGCGCGAGCGGGACGACGCGGCCGCGATGCGGGTCGCCGAGCCCGGGTGGGTGACGCCCGCCGTGCCCCGCTGGTAGCGCCCCTACCCTCCCCCAGAGGGGGGACCCCCACCGTCCCCTGGGGGCTGCGCCCCCAGACCCCCCTTTCGGCCTGACGGCCTCGTCCTCAAACGCCGGACGGGCTGAAAGATCAGACGCCGGACGGGCTGAAAGATGGTGCACACTGGCCTGATCCGCACCATGTCAGGGAGTGCACCGTGAGCGCGTCCAACGGGAAGGGACCAGCACCCATCACAGCGGGACCGGAGTGCCAGGCACAGGTCGACCCGCTGGCCGTACTGCGCACCCCGGACGATCCCCCCTGGGACGTCTATCTCACCGGTCCCGTCTTCCTCGACATCATCTTCACCGGGCTCGACTCCGCCCCGGTGCGCGGCACCGAGTCCTGGGCACGCGGGATGGGGTCGAGCCCCGGCGGCGTCGCCAACATGGCCACGGCACTGGCCCGGCTGGGGCTGAGGACCTCCCTGGCGGCGGCCTTCGGCGACGACCACTACGGGGAGTACTGCTGGGACGCCCTGGAGCAGGGCGAGGGCATCGACCTGTCCACCTCGCGCAGGGTCCCCGGCTGGCACTCCTCGGTCACCGTCTCGATGGCCTACGAGGGCGAGCGCACGATGGTCTCCCACGGCCACGAGCCGCCGCCCGAGACCGTGTTCACCCTGGGGGGCGCCCCCGACTGCGCGCCCCGCGCGCGTGCCGCCGTCGCCTCCCTCACCCCGGGCGGGCGCGCCCCCTGGATCGCCCAGGCCGCGCACCACGGCACCCGTATCTTCGCGGACGTCGGCTGGGACGAGACCGGCGCCTGGGACCTGGCGGGCCTGACCGACCTCGAACATTGCGAGGCCTTCCTGCCGAACGCGGAGGAGGCCATGCGGTACACCGGCGCCGCCTCCCCGCGGGCCGCCGCCCACGCCCTCACCGAGCACGTTCCGCTCGCGGTGGTCACCCTCGGTGCGGAGGGCGCGTACGCCGTCGACCGGCGCACCGGGGAGACGGCCGAGGTGCCCGCGATCGCCGTGGAGGCGCTGGACCCGACCGGCGCGGGCGACGTGTTCGTCGCGGGCTTCGTCACCGGCACCCTCGCCAACTGGCCGCTGGCGGACCGGCTGGCCTTCGCGGGGCTGACGGCCGCGCTGTCCGTCCAGGAGTTCGGCGGTTCGCTGTCGGCGCCGGGATGGGCGGAGATCGCGGCCTGGTGGCGGAGGGTGCAGTCGGTGGAGGGACAGGACCCGGCGGCGCTGCGGCGATATGCGTTCCTGGAGCGCCTGATCCCTCAGGGGGAGGCCGAGCGACCGTGGCCGCGCCGCAGGGCCGTACCGACGATCGGGTTCCGGTCGGCCTGACCACCGCCACCGGTGGGGACCAGCGTCTGCCGAAAAGGCCTACGGCGTTGTCAGTCCCCCGGCGTACCCTTGAAACCGCCCAGGCAGCCCTTGTGGCTGGCGTGCCGTTTCGAGGAGGACGAGCAAGGCCTACAGAGCCGGCCCATGACTCAGACACCCACAGCTCACACCCCCGCGCAGGGGCAGGCGAGAGCAGAGTTCACCGTCCCCGCCCAACACCCCATGGTGACCGTTCTGGGGTCCGGCGACTCCCTTCTGCGCGTGATCGAGAAGGCCTTCCCGGCGGCCGACATACATGTCCGGGGCAATGAGATCAGCGCGGTCGGCGACCCCGCGGAAGTCGCCCTCATCCAGCGCCTGTTCGACGAGATGATGCTGGTGCTCCGCACCGGGCAACCGATGACGGAGGACGCAGTGGAACGCTCGATTGCCATGCTCAGAGCGAGTGAGAACGGCGAGGGCGAAGGCCAGGAGACCCCGGCCGAGGTCCTCACCCAGAACATCCTCTCCTCGCGCGGCCGCACCATCCGCCCCAAGACCCTCAACCAGAAGCGGTACGTCGACGCGATCGACAAGCACACGATCGTCTTCGGCATCGGCCCCGCCGGCACCGGCAAGACGTACCTGGCCATGGCCAAGGCGGTGCAGGCCCTGCAGTCCAAGCAGGTCAACCGCATCATCCTGACCCGGCCCGCGGTCGAGGCGGGCGAGCGTCTCGGCTTCCTGCCCGGCACGCTCTACGAGAAGATCGACCCGTATCTGCGCCCGCTGTACGACGCGCTGCACGACATGCTCGACCCGGACTCGATCCCCCGGCTGATGGCCGCGGGCACGATCGAGGTCGCGCCGCTCGCCTACATGCGAGGCCGCACGCTCAACGACGCCTTCATCATCCTGGACGAGGCCCAGAACACCTCGCCCGAGCAGATGAAGATGTTCCTCACCCGCCTCGGCTTCGACTCGAAGATCGTGATCACCGGTGACGTGACGCAGGTCGACCTGCCGACCGGCACCAAGTCGGGCCTGCGCCAGGTGCAGGAGATCCTCGAGGGCCTCGACGACGTCCACTTCTCGCGCCTCACGTCCCACGATGTCGTACGGCACAAGCTCGTCGGCCGTATCGTCGACGCGTACGAGAAGTACGACAGCAAGCACGGCACCGAGAACGGCACCCACAAGGGCGGCCGGGGCAGGCAGTCCGGGCACAAGGGGAAGTAGACCGAGCAGCACCATGTCGATCGACGTCAACAACGAGTCCGGAACCGAGGTCGACGAGCAGGCGATCCTCGACATCGCCCGCTACGCACTCGCGCGGATGCGCATCCACCCGCTCTCCGAGCTCTCGGTGATCGTCGTGGACGCCGACGCCATGGAGCAGCTGCACATCCAGTGGATGGACCTGCCGGGGCCGACGGACGTCATGTCCTTCCCGATGGACGAGCTGCGTCCGCCGTCGAAGGACGACGACGAGCCCCCGCAGGGCCTCCTCGGCGACATCGTGCTGTGCCCGGAGGTCGCCAAGAAGCAGGGCGAGGAAGCGCCCACCCAGCACTCCATGGACGAGGAGCTCCAGCTGCTCACCGTCCACGGGGTGCTGCACCTCCTCGGGTACGACCACGAGGAGCCCGACGAGAAGGCCGAGATGTTCGGTCTGCAGGCGGCCATCGTGGACGGCTGGCGCGCGGAGAAGGGCCTGACCGGTCCGTCCCCGGCCCCGACCGTCTCATGAGTCCCCAGATCGTCGCGGGCGCGATCGCCCTGGTCGTCGTCGCCTGGCTCGCCGCCTGCGCGGAGGCGGGCCTCGCGCGCGTCTCCAGCTTCCGCGCCGAGGAGGCCGTACGCTCCGGCCGGCGCGGCAGCGCGAAGCTCGCCCAGGTCGCCGCCGACCCGACCCGCTATCTCAATGTGGCGCTGCTGGTCCGCGTCGCCTGCGAGATGGCGGCCGCGGCCCTGGTGACGTACGCCTGTCTGCAGGAGTTCGCCGGCACCACCCGCGCCCTGCTGGCCGCGATCGGCGTGATGGTCCTGGTGTCGTACGTCGCCGTCGGTGTCTCCCCGCGCACCATCGGCCGCCAGCATCCGCTGAACACGGCGACGGCCGCGGCGTACGTGCTGCTGCCGCTGGCCAGGATCATGGGGCCGATCCCGTCCCTGCTCATCCTCATCGGCAATGCGCTGACCCCAGGCAAGGGCTTCCGCCGCGGCCCGTTCGCCTCCGAGGCCGAGCTGCGGGCGCTGGTCGACCTCGCCGAGGCGGAGTCGCTGATCGAGGACGACGAGCGCCGCATGGTGCACTCGGTCTTCGAGCTCGGCGACACCCTCGTGCGGGAGGTCATGGTCCCGCGCACCGACCTGGTCGTCATCGAGCGCTACAAGACGATCCGCCAGGCCCTGACCCTCGCGCTGCGCTCGGGTTTCTCGCGCATCCCGGTCACCGGGGAGAGCGAGGACGACATCGTCGGCATCGTGTATCTGAAGGACCTGGCCCGCAAGACGCACATCAGCCGGGACGCCGAGAGCGAGCTGGTGTCGACGGCCATGCGGCCCGCCGCCTTCGTGCCCGACACCAAGAACGCCGGCGACCTGCTGCGCGAGATGCAGCAGGACCGCAACCACGTCGCCGTCGTGATCGACGAGTACGGCGGCACGGCCGGCATCGTCACCATCGAGGACATCCTCGAGGAGATCGTCGGCGAGATCACCGACGAGTACGACCGTGAGCTGCCGCCGGTGGAGGACCTCGGCGAGGACCGTTACCGGGTCACCGCCCGCCTCGACATCACCGACCTCGGCGAGCTGTACGGGCTCGGCGAGTACGACGACGAGGACGTGGAGACCGTCGGCGGACTGCTCGCGAAGGCGCTCGGCCGGGTGCCCATCGCCGGGGCGTCGGCGGTCGTGGAGGTGCCCGACGGGCGGGAACTGCGGCTGACCGCGGAGGCCGCCGCCGGCCGCCGGAACAAGATCGTGACCGTGCTCGTGGAGCCGGTGGATCCGGCGGACCTGCCCAAGGAGGAGGCGAAAGAGGAGTGAAGGCCGAGGAACTGCGCGGCTTCTGCCTGTCCTTCAACGCGGCGGTGGAGGACTTCCCCTTCGCCCCGGACATCTCGGTCTTCAAGGTGCTGGGCAAGATGTTCGCCCTGAGCTGGCTGGATGCCCGCCCCCTCACGGTCAACCTCAAGTGCGACCCGGAGGACGCGATCCGGCTCCGCAGCGAGTACGAGGGCCTGATCATCCCCGGCTACCACATGAACAAGCGCCACTGGAACACCGTCACGGTCGACGGCGACCTCCCGGACCGGCTGGTCCGGGAGCTCATCGAGGACTCCTACGACCTGGTGGTGGCCGGACTGCCGCGCGCCGAGCGGCTCCGCCTCGACCGCTCCTGAGTACGTCCGGGCACGGCCGTCGCGCGGTACCGGATCCGGCCGGGATCCGGGCACCCCGTGGCCGGATCGGGCCGATGCCGGTACGTATGCTCGGCTCATGACCGACAGCAACGCGCTTGACCCCGAGGACCGCAAGATCGTCACCCTGGCCCGTTCCGCACGGGCCCGCAACGGCGTGCCCGAGGGGGCTGCCGTACGGGACGAGACGGGCCGTACGTATGTCGCCGGGACCGTCGACCTGGACTCGTTGAAGCTGAGTGCGCTGCAGACGGCGGTGGCCATGGCGGTGGCGTCCGGGGCGAAGTCCCTGGAGGCGGCGGCCGTGGTGACGGAAGCCGAATCGGCCCCGGCTGAGGACCTGGCTGCCGTACGGGATCTGGGTGGGGCCGGGACACCGGTGCTCGTCGCCGGGCCCGACGGAACGGTACGGACCACCGTCACCGCAGGCTGAAAACCGGCCGCTTCAGAGCCGTCCGGAATTCACCCTTGCCGTTTCTTCACCTCACGGGCATCAATGGAACCGGTAGTTCCGACGGACCGTCAGATTCACCGCACCCCCCACCCGGCGCCCCGCACCGCGCCTGTCGGCTGTCCGTCCGGACCTCTCCCATCCATCCCCACATGGCAGTTCCCAGCTTCGGGAAGGGAGCCGGATCCCCATGAGAGCCAAACGAATCAGTACAGGTGCGGCCATGGCGGTAGGGGCCCTCGCGGCCGCCTCGCTCGCGTTCGCGCCCAGCGCCCTCGCCGTCACCCCGCAGTCGGCGACGATCACCGCCGACTGCGGAAGCTTCGGCGGCGGACAGGCCACACTCACGGCCACCCAGGACGGCACGGCGGCCACCATCACCGTCACGTCCGCCATCACCGCCCCGATCGCCCTGTCCCAGGACTCCATCTCCTCCACGCTCACCCTGGTCAACGCGAGCGGTGGCACCACCGCCTTCACCGGCACCAAGAACCCGGCGATGGCCGCAGGCGATCCCGTCACCGTCGGCCCGCTCTCCGGCACCGTCGCTTCCGGCGACAGCCTGGAGGCCTACGGCGGCTCGCTGCAGATGACCGTCTTCGGCATCACCATCACCTGCACCGCGACCGGCCCGCAGTCCCCGGGACCGTTCGTGTTCGACTGAGTTTCGCTGTCGACGGGCCGTCAGTTCCTGTGAGGCACACGAGAGCTGACGGCCCATCAGTTCATTTCGGCTTCTCCATTGACTTCTCACGCAATCCCCACATCAATGCCCCCAGTGAGCGCAGCAGAGAAGGGGGCACACCCATGGGTTCGACATCCCGAAGACGCCGTTGGGCGTCGCTGCTCGGCGGGACCGTGCTCGCGGTCACCGCGGGTGGCGCGCTGGCCTGTCCGGCCGGTGCCGCCACCAACGTGGACTTCGCCACGCACTGCATCCCGCCCGCGGTCGCGGGCATCCCGCCGATCGACGGTACGACGACCGCGAGTATCGCGGTGGACAACGCCAGTCCGAAGGTCGGCGACACCGTCACCGTCACCTACACCGTCGTCAAGCCCGCCGCCAGCAATCCCACCGCCATCGCCCTGCCGGCCGACATCATGACGCCCACGGGCAAGGTCACGCTCGGCGGTGCGCAGACGGGGGACGTGACGGTCGCCGGGCCCAAGAAGAACGACCCGGTGCCGGGCAACGGCGCCTTCCCGTCGTTCTCCATGACCGGCACCTTCAAGGTCACCGCGGCCGGTGCGATCACGCTCTCGCCCGGCGACTACAACATCCACACCAGCTACATCCTCGAGCTGGACACCCCGTGCACGGTGACCAACCCGCCCGCCCCGGTCTCCCAGACCGTCACGGCGACGGACGCCACCCCGGTCAACAACCGTGCGATCACACTCGGTTCGGCCTCCGGGAACGCCGGTGCCGGTGTGACCGTCAACGGCAGCAACTTCACGCCGGGTGCGACCGTCACCCTCGCCGGGCGCTCCGGGGACACCCAGACCGCGGACAAGGCGACGGTCACCGCCGGTGCCGACGGCTCCTTCAGCGGCTCCCTCGTCGTCAACGACAAGACGACGACGGGGATCGTGGCGTACGAGGGAAGCGCGTGGAGCGCCGGCAAAGGGGCGGGGCCCGCGGCCTACGTCATCAACGACACCACCCCTGTTCCCGCCGGCAGCCAGAAGGTCACCACCACGGTGAAGGCGGGCACGCTGTCCATGTCCCAGGCCGGGGACTCCGTCGCCCTGTCGGCGGTCGACTTCGGCAAGGGCGGGGCCTCCACCGGCGCCCTGAACGCCGTCACCGTGAAGGACTTCCGCGGCGGACCCGCGGGCTGGTCCCTCACCGGCAAGGTCACCGACTTCACCGGTCCCGGCGCCAAGATCGATGCCGGGAAGCTGAGCTGGACCCCTGCCTGCGCCACCAAGGCGGGCAGCCCGAGCACCTGCCAGGCCGGTTCGGCGGGCACGGTGGGCAGTTCGGGAGCGACCCTCGCGTCCACCCCCAACGGCACGCTGACCGGCGGCGAGTTCACGGCGAACGCGGGGCTCTCCCTGGACGTACCGGCGTTCACGCCCCCCGGGTCGTACTCGGGCGTGCTCACCCTGACGCTCAGCTGACCGTACGGGCGTCCGCACCCGCCCGTCCTTCTCGTACAAGTGGGGGGTCCGCACCCATGCGCAAGCCGTACGTCCTCCTCCTGGGCCTCTTCCTGGCCCTCCTCGTCGCGCCCGCACCCGCGCACGCCGCCGACAACGGCAGCTGGTCCGTCTACCCGGCCGCCTCCAAGGTGGCCGCCCGCCCGTACTTCTACCTCTCCGCCGACCCCGGGACGACCATCGAGGACAAGGTGGTCGTGGCGAACAGGACCGGGCAGCCGCTGAGCTTCCGGCTGTATGCCGCCGACGCCTACAACACCCCACGCGACGGCGGTTTCGCCGTCAGGACGGTGCAGGAGAAGCAGCGGGGCGTCGGCGCCTGGGCGAAGCCCGCGAAGTCACGCGTGACCGTCCCGGCGCACGGCCAGGTCACCGTCCCCTTCGCGTTGCACGTGCCCGAGGGCGCCGAACCGGGCGACCACCCGGGCGCGCTCGTGGCCCTCGACGAACAGATCGACAAGGGCGGGGGCTCCCTCGCGCTCGGTGTGCAGCGGGCGGTCGCCGCCCGCGTCTACCTGCGCGTCGGCGGCCCGACGCTCCCCGCGATCGCCGTGGAGAACGTCCACATCGTCCACCACCAGCCGCTCGTCCCCGGCCTCGGCGACAGCACGGCGACCATCTCGTACACCCTGCACAACACCGGAAACGTCACCCTCGACCCGAAGGTGGAACTGCGCGCGGAGGGCCTGTTCGGCCGGACGCTGCTGGCCCGCAACCTGTCCCGCATCCCCTCCGAGCTGCTGCCCGGACAGCGCGTCCACCTCACCGAACCATGGCGCGGTGCGCCCCAACTCGACTGGGGGGACGTCACGTTGACGGCGAGCGCCCAGGACACCCGGGAGTCGGCGAGCGCGTCGTTCTTCGCGCTGCCGTGGCTGGTGGCGGTAATCCTGCTCGCGGTGGCGGCCGTGGGAGCCGTACTCCTGATCAGAGCGCGTCGGGTCCGCGCTCTCCCGTCCGTACCCGTACGACCGTCTCGACCGGCAGCGACCACACCTTCCCGTCGCCGATCTTCCCCGTCTGCGCGGCCTTGACGATCGCGTCGATCACGGCGTCCGACTCGGCGTCCTCGACGACGACCTCGATACGGACCTTGGGAACGAGGTCGACCTGGTACTCGGCGCCGCGGTACACCTCGGTGTGGCCGCGCTGCCGGCCGTACCCGCTGGCCTCGGTCACGGTCAGACCGTGCACGCCGAGCTCCTGGAGGGCGGTCTTCACCTCGTCGAGGCGGTAGGGCTTGACGATCGCGGTGATGAGCTTCATGCCTGGCTCTTGACCTTCTGCGCGGGGGAGAGGACGGAGGACGAGACCGGGGCGCCGTGGCCCAGGACGCCGTGATCGTATGCGGTCTCGGCGTGCACCGTAAGGTCCAGGCCCCGGTGCTCCTGGTCCTCGCTCGCCCGGAAGCCCATCGCCTTGTCGATCAGCTTGCCGATGCCGTACGTCACGAGGAAGGCGTACGCGGCCACGACGACCACGGCCACCAGCTGCTTGCCGAGCTGGCCGAGCCCGCCGCCGTAGAGGAGACCCTCGGTGGAGCCCGTCATCGCCTTCTCGGCGAAGACGCCGATGAGGAGGGTGCCGATGATGCCGCCGACCAGGTGGACGCCGACGACGTCGAGCGAGTCGTCGTAGTTGAGCTTGAACTTCCAGCTCACGGCGTACGAGCAGACGACACCGGCGGCGAGGCCGACGACCAGGGCGCCGAGCAGGGAGACCGAGCCGCAGGACGGGGTGATGGCGACCAGACCGGCGACGGCGCCGGAGGCGGCGCCCAGCGTCGTCGGATGGCCGTCGCGCTTCTGCTCGACGAAGAGCCAGCCGAGCAGGCCGGTGCAGCCGGCGGCGAGGGTGTTGAGGAAGGCGGCCGCCGCGAGACCGCCTGCGCCGAGTGCCGAACCCGCGTTGAAGCCGAACCAGCCGAACCACAGCAGGCCCGCGCCCAGCATCACCATGGGCAGGTTGTGCGGACGCATCGCGTCCTTCTTGAAGCCGAGCCGCGGGCCGAGGACCAGGCACAGCGCCAGACCGGAGGCGCCGGAGGTGATTTCCACCGGGAGTCCGCCCGCGAAGTCGAGGGCGCCGAGGCGGTGCGCGATCCAGCCGCCGGGGCCCCACACCCAGTGGGTGACGGGAACGTATACGAGCAGCGCCCAGACCGGGACGAAGACCAGCCAGGCCGCGAATTTCACACGGTCCGCGACGGCGCCGCTGATGAGTGCGGCGGTGATGATCGCGAAGGTGAGCTGGAAGGTGGCGAAGAGCAGGGTGGGAACCGTGCCCTGCACGCTGTCCGGGCCGAGGCCCGCCATGCCGACGTGCTTCAGTCCGCCGATGAGCCCGCCGCCGATGTCGTCGCCGAAGGCCAGCGAGTAGCCGGCGGCCAGCCACACCACCGTGACCAGGGCGATCGACACGAAGCTCATCATCAGCATGTTGAGGACGCTCTTCGTGCGGACCATGCCGCCGTAGAAGAGGGCGAGGCCCGGGGTCATCAGCAGGACGAGGGCGGTGGCGGCGAGCAGCCAGGCGGTGTCGCCGGTGTCCGCGTGCGCTGCGGCGAGGGTCGTCACGTCGTCTCCATCGAGGTGGGGGCTCGTCAGAGGGTCACCGGCGTGCGTTTCCGGTTCTGCACGGGCGTGTTTCCGTGATGTTTCGTTGCGTGGAGGTTTCCTGAATCTCACACCGTGGGCGGTGGTCGCTCGGTTGTACGGCGGGGCTCTGTGGATCAGGGAGAATGGGCGCCATGAGCGTTCGCAGCCAGTCATCCGAGCCGTCGGAAACGTCGGAGGCCGTCCACAGGTCGGGCTTCGCCTGTTTCGTCGGGCGCCCCAACGCGGGCAAGTCCACCCTCACGAACGCTCTGGTCGGGCAGAAGGTGGCGATCACCGCGGACCAGCCGCAGACCACGCGGCACACCGTGCGGGGAATCGTGCACCGCGAGGACGCCCAGCTGATCCTGGTCGACACCCCTGGCCTGCACAAGCCGCGCACGCTGCTGGGGGAGCGGCTGAACGACGTCGTGCGGACGACGTGGGCCGAGGTCGACGTGATCGGCTTCTGTCTGCCGGCGAACGAGAAGATCGGCCCCGGTGACCGTTTCATCGCGAAGGAGCTGGCGGGGATCAAGAAGTCCCCGAAGGTCGCGATCGTCACCAAGACGGACCTCGTCGACTCCAAGACCCTGGCCGAGCAGCTGATCGCGATCGACCAGCTGGGCAAGGAGCTCGGTATCGAGTGGGCGGAGATCGTCCCGGTGTCGGCCGTCGGGGACAAGCAGGTGAAGCTGCTGGCGGACCTGCTGATTCCGCTCCTTCCGGAGGGGCCGCCGCTGTATCCCGAGGGTGATCTCACGGATGAGCCGGAGCAGGTGATGGTCGCCGAGCTGATCCGCGAGGCGGCCCTGGAAGGCGTCCGGGACGAGCTTCCGCACTCCATCGCGGTGGTGGTCGAGGAGATGCTGCCTCGGCAGGACCGGCCGGCTGACAAGCCCCTCCTGGACATCCACGCCAACCTTTTCATCGAGCGGCCCAGCCAGAAGGGGATCGTCATCGGCCCCAAGGGCAAGCGCCTGAAGGAGGTCGGCATCAAGTCCCGCAAGCAGATCGAGGCGCTGCTCGGTACACCGGTCTTCCTGGACCTCCACGTCAAGGTCGCCAAGGATTGGCAGCGCGACCCGAAGCAGCTGCGACGCCTGGGCTTCTGAGCTTTTCCCCGCCCCCGCCGCCCCTTCCCGTCCCGACCCGGGGGCCAGCCCCCGGACCCCCGCTCCTCAAACGCCGGAGGGGCTGAGTTTTCGCCGGCCGGGGTTTGATCTTTTCAGCCCGTCCGGCGTTTGAGGACGAGGCCGTTCAGGCCGAACGGGGGTCTGGGGGCGGAGCCCCCAGGGTCGGGACGGGAAGGGGCGGCGGGGGCGATTCCAGGGACTGCAGGCCCACCACCCGCAGCAGCTGCAGGCGTTCGTACGACTCCGTGCCCGGGCGGGCGGTGTGGAGGACGAGCATGTGGTGCTCGTCCTCGTTGAGCAGCACCTCGCAGTCCAGTTCCAGCAGCCCCACCACGGGATGCCGGAACCGCTTCGTCGACTGCCGCCGCACCGCCACCTCGTGGGCATCCCACAGCCGCCCGAACTCCTCACTCGACGACCGCAGTTCGGCCACCAGTGCAGCCGGCTCCGGATCGTCGGGCCGGGACGCCGCCACCGCCCGCAGGTTCGCCACATGGGCGCGCGCGTGCTCCGCCACGTCCTCGGGAGGGAACAACTCCCGGGCCGCCGGGTCCAGGAAGAAGCGCCGCAGCATGTTGCGGTCCCGAAGCGGACGGGCGGACGCGTCCCCGCTCAACGCCTTCGACATCGCGTTCTGCGCGAGAACCTCACCGCAGTCGGTCCCCACCATCGCCGGGGTGTCGTGCAGCCGGTCCAGCACCAGCAGCAGCCCGGGCCGTACATGCGCGGACGCGCCCCCGCGTCGCGGCGGCTCCTCGCCCGTCAGATGGAACAGATGGTCCCGTTCGTCGTCCGTCAGGCGCAGGGCACGCGCCAGCGCCGTCAGCATCTGGCGGGAGGGGCGCGGTCCGCGGGACTGCTCCAGCCGCGTGTAGTAGTCCACGGACATGCCGGCCAGCTGTGCCACCTCCTCACGGCGCAGGCCCGGTGTGCGGCGGCGGGCGCCGGGCGTGAGCCCCACGTCGGACGGGTCGAGGCGGGCGCGGCCGCGGCGCAGGAAGTCGGCGAGTTCGGCTCGGTTCACCCCTCCAGCGTGCGGGAGTCCGCCCGGCTTATCCAGGGACTGCCGATCCCCCGATCAAGAGGTCTCTCCCGCGGCCCGCCTCCTCGTCCAAAGCTGGTCGTCGACGAGAGGAGCAGAACATGCTGACATTGGTGACCGGTACGACAGGGCAGGTCGGACGGCGCTTCGTGCCGAGGCTGCTGGGGCAGAGGCGGGGCGACGAGCGGGTGCGGGTCCTCGTGCGGGACGCGGCGCGCGGTGAGCGGTTCGCCGAGCTGGGCGCCGAGGTCGTCGTCGGGGATCTGCGGGACACCGAGGTGCTGGCCAAGGCCGTGGCCGGGGTCGACGCGGTCGTGAACGTCGCGGCGGCCTTCCGCGGGGTGCCGGACGAGGAGGCGTGGGCGGTCAACCGGGACGCGGCGGTGGAGCTGGGCCGCGCCGCGCTGGCCGCAGGGGTGCAGCGGTTCGTGCAGGTCAGCACGGGACTGGTGTACGGCACCGGGCGGGGCCGCCCGCTGACCGAGGAGGACGAGAGCCGGCCCGGCGGGGCGATGTGGGGCGCCTACCCGGAGTCCAAGGCCGAGGCAGAGCGGGCACTGCTCGCGCTGGACGGCATGGACGTACGCGTCGGGCGGCTTCCCTTCGTCTACGGCGAGGGCGATCCGCATCTCGCCCAGTCCCTGATGTGGGCCCGGAACTGGGCGGCGACCCAGCGGCTGCAGATGGGCCACCACGCGGACGTCGCCCAGGGGCTGCTGCGCATCCTGCACGCTCCGGGCATCGCCGGCCGGATCTACAACATCGCCGACGACACCCCCGTCACGGCGGTCGAACTGCACCAGCTCAACGGCGCCGAGATCCCCGCCGAGCTCTACACCCGCACCGACCCCGACCCCTGGCTGGTGATCACGTCGACCGAGCGGATCCGCCGGGAACTCGGTTACCGCCCGCTGTATCCCAGCGTCTACGCGGCCAGGGACGCGGGAGCCCTGTGAAGCGCCCCGGATCGTCGTAGACGCGTCAGTCGACGCCTCTGGTCCGTCCCGTCAAGGCCGCCCCGGTCAACCGATCATCGCCGTACCGACCCCGACCCGTGGCTGGTGATCACGTCGACCGAGCGGATCCGCCGGGAACTCGGTTACCGCCCGCTGTATCCCAGCGTCTACGCGGCCAGGGACGCGGGGGCCTTGTGAAGCGGCGCGAGTCGCGTCGACGCCTCTGGCCCGTCCCGTCAGGGCCGCCCTGGTCAACCGATCATCGCCGTACCGACCCCGACCCCTGGCTGGTGATCACCTCGACCGAGCGGATCCGCCGGGAACTCGGTTACCGGCCGCTGTATCCCAGCGTCTACGCGGCCAGGGACGCGGGAGCCCTGTGAAGCGCCCCGGATCGTCGTCGACGCTTCAGTCCACCCCTCTGATCCGGCCCACCAGCACCGCCCCCGCCAGCCCGATCACCGCCGACACCAGGTACAGCACCCGGTAGCCGCCGAGATACGTCACGATCGGTGCGGCGAGGGCGGGCGCCGCTACCTGCGGCAGGGCATTGGCCACGTTGATCACGCCGAGGTCCTTGCCGCGGTCCAGGGCCTTCGGCAGTACGTCCGTCATCAGCGCGAAGTCGACCGAGGTGAAGACGCCGAAGCCGACCCCGAGCACCGCCGCCGCGACGATCGCGCCCGGCCAGGTCTGCCAGCCCGCCAGCGCCGCCGTCGCCACCGCCATCAGCACACCCGACCAGATCACGAACGGCTTGCGCCGCCCCACCCGGTCCGACCAGACCCCGCCCACGACGACCGTGGCGAGCAGCGTCACCCCGTTCACGGCCGTCAGGATCAGCACGCCCTGGTCGGGGTTGCCGTAGTGCAGGCGGTCCCGCAGGTAATAGAGCAGGTACAGCAGGACGAGTGCGTTGCTGAGGTTGATCAGGAAGCGGGTCAGCCAGGCCCAGCCCAGGTCCGGATACCGGCGCGGGCTCAGCCAGAACCCGGCGGCGAAGGACCGCCACGACCACTCCGGCCGGTCCGCCGCCGCCAGTCGCAGATCCTCGTAGCGCAGGACGTACGGCAGCACCCCCACCACCGTGAACACCGCGCACGCCGCATACCCGGCCTCGACGCCCCCGGCCACCGTCGCGAGCCCCGTCCCGCCGACCACACCCAGGATCTGCGCGGCCCCCAGCCAGCCGCCCACCGAGCCCCGCTGAAGCCGCGGCACCCGGTCCGGCACCGCGGCCGTCACCGCCGCGAACGCCGCGTTCAGCGTCAGCTGGACCAGACACCAGCCGGCCGCCATGGTCCACACCCCGCCCGCGCCCGCGAGCAGCAGCAACGACAGGGCGCCGCCCGCCGTCCCGGCCACGATCCACGGCGTACGGCGGCCCCGGCGGGACGTCGTCCGGTCCGAGAGGGCGCCGAAGAGCGGGTTGGCGACCAGGGACACCAACGCCCCCGCCCCCGTCACCCACGCCAGCATCGTCTCCTTGGACATGCCGGAGCCCGGCGCGAAGTCCTTCGCCTGGGAGGCCAGCAGGATCTGCAGGGGTCCGTACCAGCCCACCCAGATCGCCCCGTTGGCGAGCGAGAGGGCGGACGTCCAGCCGTGGCCGACCCGTTCGACGGGCTCGGCGAGTGCCTCCGCGGGCCGGGTGGCGGTCATCTCTGCGCCCGCAGCACACCCCGGAACCAGCCGTACGACGACTTCGGTGTCCGCTGCTGCGTGTCGAAGTCGACGTGCACCAGACCGAAGCGGCGCTCGTACCCCTCCGCCCACTCGAAGTTGTCCAGCAGCGACCACACGAAGTACCCGCGCACGTCCACGCCCGCCTTGACGGCCTTGTGCAGGGCCCGGAGGTGGCCGTCGAGGTAGGCGATCCGGTCCTGGTCGTCGAGGCCCGGGTAGGAGCAGCCGTTCTCGGTGATGACGACGGGCGGGAGGCGGTCGCCGTAGCGCTCGTGGAAGCCGGTGAGCAGCTCGGTCAGACCCTCGGGGACCACGGGCCAGCCGAAGTCCGTGACCGGCACGCCCTCGATCTGCCGTACCGAGAAGGGGAGTTCGGCCGGAATGGTCAGCCCGCCGAACTCGATGTCCTCGCCCTGCGGGGCGCCCACCCGGGTCGGCGCGTAGTAGTTGACGCCGTACCAGTCGAGGGGTTCCGCGATGACCTTCAGGTCGGACTCGACATCGCCCGGCATCAACTCGCCGAGGCCCTCCGGGTACTGGCCGAGCAGCAGCGGGTCGGCGAACAGGCGGTTCAGCAGCAGGTCGTAGAAGCCCGCCGCCTCCAGGTCCGCGCTCTCCTCGGAGGCCGGCCAGGTCGGTCCGTGCGAGTTGGCGATGCCGATGTCGGTGGCGCCGGACGCGCGCAGGGCCCGTACGGCCAGACCGTGGGCCAGCAGCTGGTGGTGGGCCACCGGCAGGGCGTCGAAGAGCAGCTGTCTGCCGGGTGCGTGCGCGCCCAGCGCGTGGCCCAACAGCGTGTGTTCCGCGGGCTCGTTGAGGGTGATCCACTTCTTCACCCGGTCGCCCAGCCGCTCTGCGACGACGGACACGTACTCCGCGAAACGGGAGGCCGTGTCCCGTTCGAGCCAGTCCAGCGCGACCGGCAGGTCCCAGTGGAAGAGGGTGGGGACCGGCCGTACGCCGGCGGCCAGCAGCTCGTCGACGAGACGGTCGTAGAAGTCGAGGCCGCCCGTGGAGCGCACCCGCGGCCAGGAGATGGAGAAGCGGTACGCGTCCACCCCGAGGTCGGCCAGGAGCGCCACGTCCTCGCGGTAGCGGTGGTAGTGGTCGCAGGCCACCGCCGCGGTCGAGCCGTCCTTCACCCGTCCCGGCTCGGCCGTGAAGGCGTCCCACACGGACGGCTCGCGCTCGTCGACGGCGCCCTCGATCTGGTGGGCCGAGGTCGACACGCCCCACACGAAGCCGGCCGGGAAGCGGGGTATCGGATTGCCTGCATCAGAAGCCATGGGCGGGATCATCCTTACCGGCGGTAACGGAAGTCAACGCCCAGGCATGAACTGCCGGTTACGCCCCTTCCTTGAGTACCCGGCTGATCAGTTCGCGCTGCTCGTCCGTGAGCCGGGGATCGGCCGCGTACACCGTCTTCCCGTCCACCGTGATCTCGTAGTTGAAGCCGTCCGGCACCCCGACGGGAGGCGTGCCCCGGCCGGACGCGAGCGCGCGTCCGGCCAGGGCCTGCCACTCCTGGGCGTCGGGCCGGCCCGAGGTGTCCACCTCGGCATGGCGCTCGATGCCCGCGAACCCACCCGTGCGCCTCACCTGAATACGCATGGGCCCTGTCTAGTACGGACTCACAGGATCCGCACCCCGACCTGTTCCCACGCCT
The DNA here is from genome assembly GCF_039532765.1 of Streptomyces longisporus. Taxonomy (NCBI): domain Bacteria; kingdom Bacillati; phylum Actinomycetota; class Actinomycetes; order Kitasatosporales; family Streptomycetaceae; genus Streptomyces; species Streptomyces longisporus. The sequence goes on along the minus strand of NZ_BAAASG010000011.1, from coordinate 76,357 downwards.
TCTGTACGGCCTGCAGCTCCTCGCCCTCGTTGAAGCGGGCCTTCGCCGCCGCGACCGTGAGCTTCGCGAAGTCGTTGAACAGCGCCTGCGAGGACAGCTCCCCGCCGGTCAGGACGTCGTACCAGATCTGTCCCGCCTTCTCCCAGGCATGGCCGCCGAGCGCGGAGGCCACCAGGTAGAACGCGTGGTTGGGGATGCCGGAGTTGATGTGGACGCCGCCGTTGTCGCGGCCGGTGCGGACGTAGTCGTCCATGGTCGCGGGCTGCGGGTCCTTGCCGAGGACGTCGTCGTCGTCGTACGCCGTACCCGGTTCCTTCATGGAGCGCAGCGCCTTGCCGGTGACGCTCGGGGCTAGCAGGCCCGCCCCGATCAGCCAGTCGGCCTCGGCGGCGGTCTGGCCGAGCGTGTACTGCTTGATGAGCGAGCCGAAGACGTCGGACATCGACTCGTTCAGGGCGCCCGGCTGGCCGTAGTAGGTGAGGTTCGCGGTGTGCTGGGTGACGCCGTGGGTCAGCTCGTGGCCGATGACGTCGATCGGGATGGTGAAGTCGAGGAAGATCTCGCCGTCGCCGTCGCCGAACACCATCTGCTCGCCGTTCCAGAAGGCGTTGTTGTACTTCACGTCGTAGTGGACGCTGGCGTCCAGCGGCAGGCCGTCACCGTCGATCGAGTGGCGCTGGTAGGCCTTGAGGTAGAGGTCGAAGGTGGCGCCGAGGCCCGCGTAGGCGCGGTTGACCGTGGCGTCCTTGACCGGGGCGGCGCCCTCGGCGCGCACCTTCCTGCCGGGCAGGTCGGTCTGGTGCCCGGCGTCGTAGATGGTGCGCAGCGGCTGGTCCGCCGGTGCCTTCGTCGCCGGTGCGGCCGCGAGGCCGAACTCGGTGGTCACGCGGCGGCGGGCGCGCAGCTCCGCGTCGCGCATCAGGGTGCGGCGGGCGGGACCGGAGAGTGCGGGGTCGTCGTGCCGGGCCAGCTTGTCCAGGACGTGTGGCGGTACGACGGTGCAGAAGACGGGCTCGAAGCCCCCGTTGGTCGTCATGCCCGGCACCCTTGCACTGAGTCATTCCGGTGTCACTACCCGCAACCATGATTGGTGAAATATGCGGACAGGGAAGCGCACGCTCCGTGACGAAGTGGTATGGCGCACTTTTTGTCCTATTCGTCCCCCGGGTCCCGCATACTGATACGACGCCCCGCACGGGGAGCGGCTCGGCTAGCATGCTTCGCATCATGCGTTTCGGGCTGCTCCTCCTTAGCTGCCGCGGCGAGGGCCTGTAATCCAGGTCGACTCCCTCCCCGCGGAGCTTGGCGTTGCGTCGTCGGCCGTCCTTCCGGACACCCTGAGGAGCCCGAGTCATCATGGCGAACCGCCAGCAGCCCAGCACCATGCCGATCCACAAGTACGGCCGGTACGAGCAGGTCGACATCCCCGACCGCACCTGGCCCGAGAAGCGGATCACCCAGGCCCCCCGTTGGCTGTCGACCGACCTGCGTGACGGCAACCAGGCCCTGATCGACCCGATGTCGCCCGAGCGCAAGCGCCGGATGTTCGACCAGCTGGTCAAGATGGGCTACAAGGAGATCGAGGTCGGCTTCCCCGCCTCCGGCCAGACGGACTTCGATTTCGTACGGTCGATCATCGAAGAGCCCGGCGCCATCCCGGACGACGTCACAATCTCCGTACTGACCCAGGCCCGCGAGGACCTGATCGAGCGGACGGTGGAGTCGCTGAAGGGCGCCAAGCGCGCGACCGTCCACCTGTACAACGCCACCGCCCCCGTCTTCCGCCGGGTGGTCTTCCGCGGCTCCAAGGACCAGATCAAGCAGATCGCCGTCGACGGCACGCGCCTGGTGATGGAGTACGCCGAGAAGCTGCTGGGCCCCGAGACGGAGTTCGGCTACCAGTACAGCCCCGAGATCTTCACCGACACCGAGCTGGACTTCGCGCTGGAGGTCTGCGAGGCGGTCATGGACGTCTGGCAGCCCGGCCCGGGCCGCGAGATCATCCTCAACCTGCCCGCCACCGTGGAGCGTTCGACCCCCTCCACGCACGCCGACCGCTTCGAGTGGATGGGCCGCAACCTGTCCCGCCGCGAGCACGTCTGCCTGTCGATCCACCCGCACAACGACCGCGGCACCGCCGTCGCCGCCGCCGAGCTGGCGCTGATGGCCGGCGCCGACCGCGTCGAGGGCTGTCTGTTCGGACAGGGCGAGCGCACCGGCAACGTCGACCTGGTCACCCTGGGCATGAACCTGTTCTCGCAGGGCGTCGACCCGCAGATCGACTTCTCCGACATCGACGAGATCCGCCGGGTGTGGGAGTACTGCAACCAGATGGAGGTCCACCCGCGCCACCCGTACGTGGGCGACCTGGTCTACACGTCCTTCTCCGGCTCCCACCAGGACGCCATCAAGAAGGGCTTCGACGCGATGGAGGCCGACGCGGCCGCCAAGGGCGTCACCGTCGACGACATCGAGTGGGCGGTCCCGTACCTGCCGATCGACCCGAAGGACGTCGGCCGCTCCTACGAGGCCGTCATCCGCGTCAACTCGCAGTCCGGCAAGGGCGGTATCGCCTACGTCCTGAAGAACGACCACAAGCTGGACCTGCCCCGCCGGATGCAGATCGAGTTCTCGAAGATCATCCAGGCGAAGACGGACGCCGAGGGCGGCGAGGTCACCGGCGGCGACATCTGGGCGGTCTTCCAGGACGAGTACCTGCCGAACCCCGAGAACCCGTGGGGCCGTATTCAGGTCAAGAACGGCCAGTCGACGACCGACACCGACGGCGTGGACACGCTGCGGGTCGAGGCGACGGTCGACGGCCAGGACACCGTCCTGACCGGAACCGGCAACGGCCCGATCTCCGCCTTCTTCGACGCGCTGCAGAAGGTGGGCGTGGACGCCCGGCTGCTGGACTACCAGGAGCACACGATGAGCGAGGGCGCCTCCGCACAGGCCGCCTCCTACATCGAATGCGCGATCGACGACAAGGTCCTGTGGGGAATCGGCATCGACGCGAACACGACTCGTGCGTCGCTGAAGGCGGTTGTCTCAGCGGTGAACCGCGCGACCCGCTGAGGCTTCTGACCGGGCGTTTCGGGGCCCTGATCGTCGTATACGGCGATCAGGGCCCCGTCACTTATCGGCCATCTGTTCGTGGAGGTCACGGAAAGGTCTCTTCCAGGGTGCTGACTACGCCTCTCCGATGTGGCTAACATCACGGGCACCGCGACGATGTTGCCGCGGTGTTAAGGAGGTGCGACGTGCTGCCAGTACGGGGACGAAACGGCCGAGCCGCCAGGCCTGCGCGCCTCCTGGGTACCCGCACCGCGTGGACACCCGTCTCAGACGGCGAGTTCTTCTGCCCGGGCTGCGGGGGCGACCGCAACTACCAGCGGCTGACCGGCCACCGCCGTTTCATGCTGCTCGGGGTGCCCGTGCTGCCGCGCGGCGAGACCGCGCCGGTCGTCGAATGCGCCGCCTGCCGCCGTCACTTCGGCACGGACGTCCTCGACCACCCCACCACCACCCGCTTCTCGGCGATGCTCCGCGACGCCGTCCACACCGTCGCGCTCGCGGTGCTGGCCGCGGGCGGCACCTGTTCCCGTACGGCCCTGGAGGCCGCCGCGAGCACGGTCCGCGCGGCCGGTTTCGACGACTGCACCGAGGACCAGCTGAACGCGCTCGTCGAGGCGCTGGCCGCGGACACCGGCCGGGCCTACGGCCAGTCCTGCGGCGCCGGACTCGCCATAGAGCTGCACGAGGCCCTGGACCCGCTGGCCCCGCACCTCGCCCCGGTCGGCCGCGAATCGATCCTGCTGCAGGGCGCCCGCATCGCCCTCGCCGACGGCCCGTACACCCCCGCCGAACGCGACGTCCTGGCCACGGTGGGCGCGGCCCTGACCATCTGCTCGGACGATGTGACGAGGCTGCTGGCGGCGGCGCGTACGCCGTCCTAGCCACCGGCGCGGACAGCCGGGGCGGGTGCGCCGGCATCGAGGGCGCACGACGACGCGGGGGCACAGACGGGCGGCCTCGCACGGATCTGGCCCGGTGCCGTCCGCGTCCGGGACACTCGGGTCATGAACACGGCGACGGGGGAGTCTGTGGGCGGCGGCAGCCGGGCGGTGCTGGTGGCGGTCGAGGAGTACGGGACGGGGAGTTCCTGGAATCTGGACGGGCCGGTGCGGGACGTGTTGGCCTATCGTGCGTGGCTGCTCGAACAGGGCGCGGCGGCGGACTCGATCAAGGTGCTTGCGTCCCCGCTGCCCGCGAACCGGACCCTGCTGGAGGCGACGGGCGTGCACTGGCGGCCCGCCGACCGCGAGCGGGTGCACGAGGTGCTCTTCCGGGAAGTGGCCCCGGCGGCCGACGACTGGTTGTTTGTCGCCTGGGCGGGGCATGGCCTGGTCGACCTGGACGGAAAGCGGCGCCTGGTGTACGCCGACGCGGCCATCCCCGATCTGCGCTGCCTGGACCTGGACGGCGCCCTTGCCGCCTTCCGCTCCGACCTCGCCCCGCAGCACACGCGCCAGCTCTGGCTGATCGACGCCTGCCAGACCTTCACGGACGTGACCACCGTGGGCCACGCCCTGCGCCCCGACCCGGTACCCCGCGGGCGCCTGCGTCAGGTCCTCGGCCAGCACGTGCTGTTCGCCTCCGGGCCCGGCCAGGTCACCACCGGCGTCTTCAGCGCGGCGGCCCTGGAACTGCTGCGCGCCCACCCGGAATGGCGCTACGACAGCGCCCCGCTCGCCGCCGCCCTCCGGGAACGGTTCCGCAGGCAGGGCCTGGCAGCCGCCGTACCGACCACGCTGTGGTCGGAGGGGGGCGGCGCGGAGATCCGCACGCATGCGGGCCGGGCGGCGCCCCGCCGACGACTGGAAGTGGCGGATTACGAGCGCCTACTGGGAGCGTTACAAGCCGTCCCGGCCATGCTGGACCCCGGTCTGCGCGCCGTGGTCATCAGCCATCTGCCCCTCGACATCTGCAGTTCCGTGCCGCGCAACGCGGTGCCGCGAATCGAGATCCTGAGGCTGATCAGCACATGTGTGGCCTTCCGAAACGGACTGTGGCACCTGTGGAAGGCGGTGTCCCTGGTGGACGCCGGGACGGTGGCGCTCGATGACCTCGAAGCGGTGCTGCAGGACTATCCGGAGTGGTTCACAGCAGAGTGACCGGCCAACAGCCTTACGATCCTGGCTGGTTGACGATGTTTCCGCCGACCGGGGCTTGGGTCATGATGTAAAGGCGGATCGTTCAGGCTCTGACTGTTCAGGGGGAGGTCTACCGCAGGATGCAGAATCCGGAACCTGCCATCAGGTCGGACCTGCCCGACTTGAACGGCACCTCCCTGGAGGAGCTGCGCACACACGGCGACCTCGACCGGGAGCGTGCCAAGGAACGTTTGTTGAAAACCATCGGCAGACCCGCCAGGAGTGCGTCTCCAGGAAGTGGCGGTGGCTGATGGGACGGACTCCGGCGGCCGGAGAGGCAGAGCCGTTGCACAGGCTCACTCCACGGCAGTTCGAGAGTCTGACCCAAGGCGAGGGAGACGCGGACGCACTCGCCGAACTCGTCCGGGCCGAGCACAGCCACCGGCTGCTGCTCCTGGACGTGCTGATGGACGCCCTCACGCCGCTGGCCGGTGCGGCGGCCGGCCCGCTGCCCGCGCCGCGCCGCGCCTGGGACCTCCTGGCCGCCGCGCAACGCCGGGCGCCCACGGCAGTACGGGAGCTGCTGGACCTGCCCGAGACGGGCCTGTGGGCCGCCCAGCTGCTCAACCGGCTGTGCCGCCCGCGCCCGCACGAGCTGCCCCTGTGGGCCGACGTCGGACATCTGCACTGCCTCGCGGCGGCGGCGGCCCTGCGCGCCGGCCTCGACTTCTCCTTCCCGCTGCCCTGCGTCGCGGGCCGCGTCGAGCTGCCCGCCCTCGGCCAGGTCCGGCTGCCCACCCGCGCGGCTCAGGAAGTCGCCGTGCTCGCGGCCCGCGCCGGCACCGTCACGGTGACCGCCCCGCACGGCATCGTACGGCTGCCGGACGACCCGTCACGCCCCGCGCCGGGCTGGCTGCCGCTGCACCACACGGAGTTACGGCTGCCGGGCACCGCCCCGGTCCGCCTTGCCTTCGACGACCTGGGGCCGCACCGCATCGCACCGCGGCCGACCGGAGCGGCCCGGCGGCTGGGCCGACGGACGGTCACCCGGCTGACCCGGCTGGTGCAGGGCGCCGCCAGGCTGGTGGCGGAGGCGGATCCGGCCTCCGCCGCGACCCTCACCGCACTGCTGCGCACCATCCAGCCCATGCAGGCGTACGAGCTGTTCCGGGTCCGCAGTGCGACCAGCGGCCACGGCGTGGGCGGCCTGGCGCTGTCGTTGCCCGAGTCCGAACTGGCCTGCGCGGCGGCCCTCGTCCATGAACTCCAGCACAGCAAACTCGATGCGTTCGCCCATCTCTTCCCGCTGATCGAGGAGGAGCCCGGGCCGGGCCGGCTGTACTACGCGCCTTGGCGCGACGACCCGCGGCCCCTGGCGGGCATGCTCCAGGGCATCTACGCGTTCACCGGCGTTGCCCGCTTCTGGCGTGGCCGGACCCGGCTGCCGGGCGGGGCGCACGACCAGCTCGCCTGGCTCGAATTCTCCCTGTGGCACGGCCAGTTGGCGCAGGTCGTGCCCCGGATCGCGACCGACCCCGAACTCACCGAGGCGGGCCGCAGTCTGCTGGACGGGGTGCAGGCCATCGTCTCGGGCTGGTCGGCCGAGGCCCCCGGCGAGACCGCGGCCCGGGAGGCCGTACAGCTGGCGGGGCGGCTCGCCGCCGACCACCGTGTGCTGTGGCGGCTGCATCACGTACGGCCCTTTCCCGAGGACGTCGAGGCGCTCGCCGCGGCCTGGCCGACGGACGACGGGCCCACGCTGCCCGCCCGGCGCCAGGGGGTGCGCGCCGAGCGCCGCCAGTGGCACCTCGACACGCGGGCCGTGCTCGCCCGTATGGCACTGGCGGACCCCGTGGCGCTGGACAAGCTCCGCGACACCGCGGACGAGGACGGCGTGCCCGGCGTCACCGGCGCGGTCCTGGCCGACCTCGTCTGGGCAACGGGCGACCCGGCCACCGCCGAGCACCACTACCGCCTCTCCCTCACCGAGGCCCCCGCCACACCGGCAGCCTGGGCCGGCCTGAGGCTGACACTGGAGGAGACCGGCCGCGCCCCGTCGGCGCTACGCGCGCTGACCGCCGCACCGGAACTGGTCCGCGCACTCGCCCGGCACCTGCACGGGCGGGTCGGGAGGCAGGTGGACCCCGTTGAACTCGCGGCGTGGGTGGGCCGTGCGGTGGATGCCGGGACATGACGGCGGGCTTCCGTGGAGGGAGATCCGCGGGAGCCCGCCTCGGCATCTGCGGACGCGGCTACAGGTACATCGGGTCGATGTCGCAGTTGGCCCGGCGCCACTTCAGCGCGTCGTGGTACGCCGGGTGTGCCTCGCCCAGCTTCTCCTTGATCCCCTCCACGGCTTCCGCGTGCAGCAGCTCGGCCTCCTCGCGGCGGCCCAGGGCACGCAGATCGATCGCCAGGTTCACCCGCAGGACGAGCGTGGTGGGGTGTGTCTCGCCCAACTTCTCCCGCACCTGCTCCAGGGTCTGCTCGTCCAGTGCGTGAGCGGCGGTTGAGTCGCCCTGCGCGAAGAGGTCGTTGGCCAGGTTGACGGCAGTGGCCAGGGTGTTCGGGTGCTTCTCGCCCAGAGCCTGACGGAACCGGGTGAGCACCGACTCGTTCAGCTTGCGGGCGGCGTCCACCTGGTCCATCTGACGCAGGGTCACAGCGAGGTCGGCCTCCGCGGAGATGGTCTGCGGGTGGTCCTCGCCCAGGGTCTCCTTGTACAGGTCACGGGTGCGCCGGCAGCGGTCCCGCGCCTCCTGGAGTCTGCCGGTCTGCCGCAGGTCGATGGAGTAGTTCAGCGAGATCTGCAACACGTCGGGCGCCCGCTCGCCGTACCGTTCGGTCAGCGCCGCCAGTGCGATGCTCGTGTTCTTGGCGGCCTCGGCATGCAGCCCGGCCTTGCGCTGGGCGACTCCCAGCCGGGCCTTGGAACGGTAGGTCTCCAGATGCGGCTCGCCCAGGAGGGCCTCCGTCTGCTCGGCGTTCTCCGTGCACATGCGCAGGGCCAGCGTGTACTCGCCGAGCTCCTGCTGGTCCAGCGCCACGGAAGCCTGCGAGATCAGCGCCTGGGTGCTGTCGGCCCCGAACATCTCCGTCCTGAGGCGCCAGACGTTGTCGTCCAGCTCCAGAGCTCGCCGGTATTCCCCGTGCACCCGCAGGCACACGGCCAGGTTGAAGGCGTGCGTGATCGTGGTGGGGTCGTCGTCCCCGAAGGCACGCACGGCGTGCTGGTACACGTCCTCGTCGTATTCCAGCGCGCCCCGGAAATCGCCGCTGACCCTGCGGTCGCTGGCGACAAGACCCTTGACCACGAGGTAGGGCTCCTCGGTCCCCGGCCCGGCCGGGTCCAGCGTGGCGAGCATACGCTCGTCGAGGTCGGCGGCCTCGGGGTAGCGGCCCACCCGCCACAGCACCCAGCGCAGGCGCTGGCCGAGGGCCAGGGTCGCCGGATCGTCCTCGCCGAACTTCTCGCACCACTCCTTGTAGACCTGGCTGGTGAATTCCAGGGCCGCCGCGTGGTCACCCCAGTGGTAGAGGTACTCGGCCACGTTGTGCACCATCTGCCGCACGTTGCGGTTCGAGGACTTCGAGGCCTGGGAGCTGATGACGTGCGGGTACAGCTGCCCGAAGCGGGGCCAGTTCTGCGGATCGCGGGGATTGCTCGGCGTGTTGGCCGCGAGCAGCAGATGCGCGCCGTGCTGGAAACGCTCGCGTTGTTCCACCGACATCCGCGCCACCAGCACCGCCTGGACCAAACGGTGCATCTGGATGGCGTTCGTACGGTAGTTGATCTTGGCGAGGGAGTAACGGCTGATCTCCCGGATGGCCCGGCTCAGCCGCATGGGGTCGGTGAAGATGAGATCCAGTTCCGGGGCGATGGATTCTGCCACCGCGATGGAGAAGAACTGTCGGGAGATCGGTTCGGGAGCGAAATAGGAGCACAGCTGGAGCAACTGGAGTGCACCGGCGTACTTCTTCTCCACGTGGTCCAGGGACACGTTCCACGCGGTGGCGACCGTCTCCTCGTACTGGGGCGGGGCGGAGACCGCCATCAGCTCGGCTCGTTTTTCCTCAAACACCCTCAGATATTCGGCGGCCGGCATGCCGGTCTCCGCGAGCCACGCCGATGCCTGTTCCACGGCGAGCGGAAGGTCGCCGAGGACCTCGGCCAGCATGCCGGCCTCTTCGTCCGTGAGCTCGGAATTGCGCCTGTGCAGGAGCTGGACGCTCTCCGGCCGTGTGAACACGTCCACCTCCAGGGGGTGCGCCAGCGTGTTCCACTGCGGGTTGCGCGAGGTGACGATGACCGAACCGGCGGGACCGCCCTCCGGCGCGCTGGGGAAGTATCCCTGGACCGCGCCCGGGCTTTCGGCGTTGTCGAACACCAGCAGCCACTTCCGGTAGGGGTTCCCGGTGCGCAGGGCCTCCAGCACGGCCGGTACGGCGGTGTTGGCCTCCGGGGTCACCCGCAGGTTCATCTTGCGGGCGAGTTCCACCAGCGACCGCTGGATCTCCGTCGTCAGCTCCGCCGGAATCCACCACACCAGGTCGTACTCGGTCGCGTGCCGGTACACGTACTCAAGGGCCAGCTGCGACTTTCCGACACCGCCCATACCGTGCAGGGCATGCGGAAGGACGGCGGTCGGCCCCGAGCGCAGGCCCCTCTCCAGAGCGACCAGGAGTTCTTCGCGGCCCGTGAACATGAGGTTCCGCGGCGGGATGTTTCCTGCCACCTTCAGCTCGGACGCGCGGGAACCGCCTGCGGTCAGACTTGGTTCTTGTCCTCGTTCGGACGCGGCGGGAACCGTGCTCACAGGTGTATCTCCTTCTCCTGGATCTGCCAGACCTCCCGATGCCGGTGTGGCGCTGGGGGAGCTGTCGTCGTGCACCGACTGCGGGCTCTCCGTCAACGAGGGCGCCGCTGATGAAGGTGCGAAACCTGTGCGTTCAGGGGACCCGATGGCCAGGCCCGGCTCCGGCTCCAGCGAGTCCAGGGCCCGGGCGCGGCGGGCGTGCGGCCCGCTCAGTGCATGCAGGACGGCGCGCTCGACCTCCCTGAACTCGCGGTCCGTGCCGTGCGCGCGGGCGGCCTTCCCGCCGTCGCCGCGCAGATACGACAGCAGGTCCCGGGCGGCGGCGCTGCGCGGGGCCAGCAGCTCCGCGGCCTGCTCGATCGCCGTCGCGGTGGCGTCTCGGGAGCCGTAGGCCAGCAGTTCCTCGCGTACGCCCGGCTCGAAGACGAAGGACAACTGGTCGTGGGCATACCAGAGCAGGGGGGAGACCAGGCCGCTGAGCAGGAACTCGGCCATGTGCTCGGGGCCGGTCCTCGGCATGGTGCGCCGCTGGACCTCGGTCATCGTGGGCAGGTCGAGCTGGACCGCCGCCATGTGCGTGGCCAGCTGGAACGCCTCGGGCGAGGCCCAGCCGTGGAAGGCGGCGACCCGCTGGGCGGGGTCGGCGGAAGGGCCCGGGAGCGGGGAGCGGGGGCGCTCCAGGACGGTGGTGAGGACGGCCGCGAGTTCGATCTCGCGGGGTTCGGCGCCGCCCACGAACCGGGCCCACGGCTCCAGCCAGCCCGCGTCCATTTCGAGCACGGGCACAGGCACCGTCGCCTGTGGGAGGGCGCGGGGGCGCAGGACGTCGGAGAGCGCCTCGGCCGGCTCCCATTGGGGGGTGCGGTCGGCGGCCCAGGGGCCCGAGGCCCGCAGTCTGACGCCGGACGGGTGCAGGCCCGTGCGGTGCCACAGCCGCTGCGGCAGTACATGCAGGACGGCCACCGGCTGCCGTCTGCCCCACAGAGCGAGCAGCCGTTGGGCCGCGCCGGAGCGCCAGGCGGGCGCGGAGCCGTCGGTCAGCACGAAGATGACGGAGCGCCCGGTCGGATCCACCAGGCCGCGCGCCGACACGGGGCGCGTCTCGCGGATCGGCCCGGGCAGGGAGATGGCGGCGCGATCGGCGGACAAGGCGTTCAGCGACAGCTCCGTGATGTCGCGAAAGCCCCCGAAGCGGTGGGCGACCTTGGCGAACCGAGCGATGTGCTCGCGCCACACCGCCATGTGCGGCGCGGTGTCCACGAGCAACACGGCACGCCAGCGGCGCTCGGGCGTGGGCCGCAGCACCGGGGGCAACGACGGGGCCAGCGCGATGCGTTCGGCGGTGGCCTCCTCGTCCAGTTCCCGTCCGTGCGCGGAGGCCACGGCGGTACGGAAGGCCCGCAGGGCACGCCCCAGCGCCCGGGCGCCGGTCGAGCGCCGGGCGGCCGGTCCGTCCGCGGGCATGGATCCCGGGACGCGGGGCAGGCGATGGCTGGGACGCCCGGCGGTTTCTTCCGTATCCACGGACGTCGCGTGGTCCGGCAGGGCCGACGGCACGGGTTCGGATCCGGCGGACCACGCGGTCGCGTCGATGGCGGGCTCTGGGACGGTTTGGGCCCCATGGAGGTCGGGCGTGGGCAGCGCAGGGTCGAGCGCGTCGTCCGGGTGGAGAGGGCTGAGGTCCCGGCCGGTGTCCTCGGCCCCCTCGGGGAGCCGGTCGTGCGCGGACGGCACCGGCACGCCGGTCAGCCACGCGTGTTCGCTGGCCACCCACACCGCGTCGGCGACCTCGCTGGGATGCAGACGGGTGAGCGGCCTGGGTTCTTCGCCGGACGGCGGACGCGGCCCGTCCCGGCCGTGCACGGTCTGCCCGTCCCGCGCCGGCGAGGGTTCGTGAGTCACGCCGGTCCCGCCCCTTCACCGCCCAGCGGGTGCCAGATGGCCTCCAGCAGCTCGGCCCACCCGTCCCCGTCGCCGCTCGCGGGCAGGTACTGACCCGACGTCACCAGATGCGCGGCGTTCAGGAGTTGGTCGGCGGCGAGGCCGCCGACCCGGTTGCTGCGATGGAGGAAGTCACGGATCAGCTCCTCCTGGCGGGGGCCGAGACTGCTGCCGAAGTGCGCGGCGACCAGCTCGCCGAGGGCCGCCTCGTCGGGGTCGGGAATGTCCAGCCGCAGACAGCGGCGCATGAACGCCTCCGGGAACTCCCGTTCACCGTTGGACGTCAGGACGATCACCGGAAACGTGTGACAGCGCACCACGCCTTCGCTGATCTCCGCGCTCCCGCCCGGGTCGGCCGTGTGCACGGTCGCGATGGGCTCCTGCGGCTTTACCCTGACCAGCGGGGGAACCTCGTAGTACCCGTCCTCGAACAGCGTGAGAAGGTCGTTGGGAAGATCGATATCGCACTTGTCGATCTCGTCGATGAGCAGGACCCTCGGCAGCCGGTACGGCAGCAACGCCGTTCCCAGCGGGCCGAGTTGTACGAAGTCGCCGGTGCCGGCAGGTAAGGGGGCCGGGGCCTGTAAGGCCTGGGCGCGCCCTATGGCGTCGTACTCGAAGAGTCCCGAGGCGAGGGTGGTCCTGCTGGTGACCGCCCAGTGCAGGACACGGCCGAGGCGTAATTCCCGTGCGATGCGGTAGGCCAGCGCCGACTTGCCCACCCCGGGGCGGCCGGTGACCAGGAGCGGCCTGCGCAGCAGCAGCGCGGCGTTGACCAGGCGGACCTCCTCGCGCCGCGCATGGCGGGCCACGCCCGGCCGGCCCAGCCGGCGGTCGGCCTCCTCGTCGTCGGGCGGCTGCGGCATCGCGGGCGGCGTGGCGAAGCTGCGCCACGGTGGTCCGGGGGGCCAGGTACGCTCGTCGTACGGGACATCGGGGACCGGGTCACCCGTACCCTTGTAGAGAGGTCCTCCGTTCTCCAGCGGCGCGTTCAATCGGTCCCCCCTACAAAGGTGGCGGGAGCGCTTGGTCCCCCGTCAAGAAGATGCTCAGGGTCGTCCCAGATCATGCCCATCGCGCGAATCGTCGCGGGGTCGTACGCAGAGTCCCTGCCGGCGGCGGCGTCGGTCTTCCACTGTTGCGTGCGCCGGGGAAGAGCGGCCAGCCCATCTTCGGCCAACGCTTCCCACATCGCCGCACGCCAGGCTGGCGTGGCGGCGCTGTCACGGTGGTACATCAGTACGGGCACTCCCAGTTCTAGGGCCAGCCTCACCTCCTGCATGCCCAACTCGCCCTGCTCCCACGGCGGTTCGCACAACAGCATGCCGACCACATCATCGTCGCTTCCCACAGCGGCGTCCAGTCGTGACAGATGCTTGTCGACAGTGAGCGTCGGCTCCGGGGCACACTCATGCACAACGCGCCGTGTGTGCTCCGGGTTGCCCCCGAACTCCCTCCAATGTGTCTCGTTCTTCCGCCACTGTGACCAGCGCGCCCGCCATGCGCGGTGGAATTCGCGCCGCTGTATGCGATCGAGGCTGTGAACGGACACCCGGTAGGTGCTGAGCAGCGGATTCTCGAAACCACGGGCGGGATCGCGGTTCCAGAACTCGACAGCCTCCGTGAGGAGTTCCAGGGGCAGGAAGAACTCCAGGGCCACGCTCTCCGACCGGTTGTGCCACATCACGGCCATCTTCGTCAGCAACTCCGCGACGGCCGCCGGGAGTCGATCGCGGGTCACCAGGTCCTGCGGTTCCGCCTCCGGCTGCCGCTGCAGGGCGGCGGAGTCGGCGTACTTCACACAGGCCGACAGGTGGTAGCGCGGTGGCCGAGGGGTGCGCCGGCGGTTGCTCGGCTGGGGCGTGCGGTCGCGGGCCACCCTGATGTACAGGCGGATGACCGGCGGCCCCTCCTCCTCGGGGCCCTCCGAATGCTGCCCTCCGTCGGCCGGGGGCCCCTCCGAGGTGCCGCCGGAGCCGCCGACGGCGACTGCCAGGGGGGCGCGTCCGGCGCGGTGCGCCGACTCCAGGTTCCGGCGCAGGTTGTGGAGCCCGTCAGGGCCCTCGGCCAGCTCCCACTTCTCGGCGAAGTGGTCGTTCCAGGCCCTTATCTCCCCTACCGCCGAGGCCAGTTCGGGACAGTGCGCCAGCCACTCGAGCAGCACCATGGCAGGCGGCAGGCCGCTCGCCGGGGAGTTGAGGTCGGCCAGGTACACGAAGGTCTGCCAGGGCGTCGCGCAATGCGGGGGAAGGACGTGCCGGCCGCTGGTCGACTCGGCGACGATCGCGGCCAGTTCGGGCAGTTGCAGCTGGAGCACCTGGCGCAGGGGCCGCCAGTCCCTGCCCTCGAAGACCTCATGGGCCCGCCACTCCTCCAGCAACGGCTGCAGCGGGTCCGCGAGTGCGGGAGCCACCAGGGCGGTCACCCGGGCCAGCGACGCCAGGCCGCGCGGCCGCCCGGCGCAGGCGTGCACCAGGGTCAGGAACTCCAGGTGCGGGGTGGGGTAGCTGTCCTGCGGCAGCCCCTCCAGCGTCTCGTCCAGCATCTGCCGCCAGAACCTGCGGGCACCCTCGGATCCCAGACCGCCGCCGGGATCCTTGAGCACCGTCACGACGGCCTCTACGAGCTCGAGCTGGACGTCGTCTAGTCCGCGTCTCGCCACGCGCGTTCCCCCTCGCACCGTGGTGGGCAAGCCGGACGGTACACCTGTCGGCACACCGGCTGGAACACGTCAGGATACGGGCCGCACCCTGCGTACTGCGAACTGCCCTGCCCACGAGGCTCATTGACCCGCGGCCCCGTCCAGCACACCGCACAGCACCGAGTAGAAGCGCTCGTTGCCCCAGTACGAACTGTGCGCCGCCGACACCGGCTGCCGGTTGTCGACCTCCACGTCCCGCACGTCCGTCGCCTCGGTGTCGAACACCGGCGCCGCCTGGTAGGACAGCAGGTCCCGGCGGTCGTAGACGTTGGTCCAGGGCGGGAAGCCGGGGGGCAGGCCGCTGCCGAACGGGCGGGACGGCAGGGCGTCCAGTTCGTACAGCAGCGGCGCCTGCGAACCCACCGTGACCAGGGCCGCGACCTTGCGGGGGCGGGCACCGGGGCCCGTCGCGGCACCGTCCAGCAGGGTTCCGGAGGCCAGCAGGTCGAAGGAGACGATGCCGCCCAGGCTGTGGCCGAGCAGCACCACGGGGCCGGACTGGGCCCGTACCGCCTCGGCGACGACCGCACGCACCGCCTCACCGCGCACCAGATAGCGCACGATGTCACCGAAGAAGCCCACCGACTTGCCGCTCCAGGCCGTACGGCGGGCCACGGCCAGCCGGTTGCCGAGCGCGCTCTCGAACAGTCGGGCCGAGAAGCGGACCGCCGCCGACACCGCCTCCGGGACGCCGCGTACGTCACCGCCGAGCGCCTCGGTGAGACGGTCCACCAACTCATCGCGCCGCCCGGCCGGCAGGCGTCCGGCATCACCGTCGTCGCTCCGGTTGAGGGCGTAGGCCACCAGCGCACGCGCGGTCAGCCGGGGCAGTACGACCGCGGTTGCGCCGGCCGCGGCGGCCCGGCGCAGCTCCGGCGCGCCGTGCAGTGCGTCGGCGGCCTGCTGCAGGGGTACGTCCAGACCCGCGTCCGTCCAGGCCGCGCGCAGCGAGTCGTGGTCGGTGAGGCGCGTCAGGTCGGCCAGCAGCGTGTCCCCGCGCGCGACCGCGCCCGGCACGAACGGCGCCGTCGTGGCGGCGGCCGACGTGAGCACGAGGAGCTCCAGCTCCGCCAGCGGGTCGGCGTACAGCAGCGCCCAGCGTGCCACCTCCTCGTCCTCCGGCGCGGGCGCGGCTGGGCCCTTGCCGTCCTGGTCGACGAAGCCCGGGATGGAGGCGCCGCCGGCCCGGAGATGCGACCCGAGGGCCGAGCCCCAGTCGCACGGCTCCACCCGGACGCCCGGGCGCCGGGCCCTGACCTCGGTACGGATGGTCCTGAGGGCATTGCTGTAGTCGGGCTCGCGCACGCCGGTTCCGTGCACGAAGAGAAGGGTCACCATGAACGCGCTCCCCCGTCGGATGCGAATGGGACGACTTGCATTGCTACTTGTCCGTACCCGGAAGGGCAAGACCGCACCGGAAATCGGCGGGAGGCCCGACCTCGTTACTCCCGCGGGAGTAATGCCATCCGCGGACCACCCCCTGCAGTACCCCCCAACTCGCCCTCACGCCCGACGAACCGTCCCTCGCGCGCCGGGAGTCTGGAACCGACCCGGACATCCCGAGCGGAGGGAGGCCCGTTCATGGGGGCCGCAAGGACAGGAACGCGGGGACGGCGTGCCGTGCCCTGGGTGGTGCTCGGGCTGTGGCTGGCGGCGCTCGTGCTCGCCGGGCCGTTCGCCGGGAAGTTCTCCGGCATCCAGCAGAACCGGTCCGTGGACTACCTGCCCGACAGCGCCGACTCCACCCAAGTGGCCCGGATCCAGGACCGGTTGCCGGGCGGGCAGGCCACCGACCTGGTGCTCGTCTACCACCGCGACGGCGGCCTCACCGCGGCCGACCGGGCGAAGGCGGGCGCGCAGGTCGCGGAGATCGGGAGCAAGTACGAGCTCACCGGCACCCCGAGGGCGGTCCCGTCCCGCGACGGCACCACCCTCATGTACCCGGTCTCCAGCACCCGGCCGGGTCAGGACGACAAGGCGCGGGACGCCTTCGTCGACGGCGTGCGCGCGCTCGCGAACGGCGGCGCCGGGCTCAGCGTGGAGGTCGGCGGACCGGGCGGCCTGCAGACCGACATGGGCAAGGTGTTCGGCTCCATCGACGGCACCCTGCTCTACGCCACCCTCGGCGTCGTCACGGCCCTGCTCGTCCTGATCTACCGCAGCCCGTTCCTGTGGCTGGTGCCGCTCGCCGTCGCCGGGGTCGCCGCCGGCATGGCGATGGCCGCCGCGTACGGCCTGCACGAGGCGTTCGGCGTCACCGTCACCGGCCAGAGCGGCGGCGTGATGACGGTCCTGGTGCTCGGTGCGGGCACCGACTACGCCCTGCTGCTCATCTCCCGGTACCGCGAGGAGCTACGACGCCACGAGCGCCCGTACGACGCCATGCGCGCCGCCCTGCGCGGCTGCGGCCCGGCGGTCCTCGCCTCGTCCGGCACCGTCGCGGCCGGACTGCTGTGCCTGCTCGCCGCCGACCTCAACAGCAGCCGTGGCATGGGCCCGGTCGGCATGGTGGGCGTGCTCGCCGCGCTCGTCGCGATGATCAGCCTGCTGCCCGCCCTGCTGGTCCTCCTCGGCCGCCGCGTCTTCTGGCCGCTCATCCCGGCCTTCGGCAGTGAGCCCAAGGCGCGACGGTCGCTGTTCGCGGCGATGGGCAGCTCGGCCACGCGCCGCCCGGTCGTCGTGCTCGCCACCGGTGCCGTGCTCCTCGGCGCGCTCGCGCTGGGCGCCCTCAACCTCCCCGGCGCCCTCAAGCAGGAGGACTCCTTCACCCGGCGGCCCGAGTCGATCTCCGCAGCCCGGACCCTGGCCCGCGCGTACCCCGGGCACAGCAGCCGGCCCATCACCGTCATCGCCCCCACCGCCGAGGCGGATGCCGTCCTGGCCAAGGCCCGCACCACCGACGGGGTCGCCCAGGCGACGACCGGCCGCACCGGCTCCGGCTGGACGGAGATCTCCGTCTTCGCCACCGCGGCCCCCGAGTCGAAGGGGGAGACCCGCACCATCGAGGCCCTGCGCGCCGGGCTCGACGACACCTACGGCACCTATGTCGGCGGTCCCAGCGCCCAGCAGCTCGACCTGGCCGACAGCCAGGCCCGGGACCGGGATGTCGTCGTGCCGCTGGTTCTCGCCGCCGTCTTCGTGATCCTCGTAGGCCTGCTGCGGAGCCTGCTCGCGCCGCTGATGCTGCTCGTCGCGGTGGTCGCGGTGTGGGGTGCGGCGCTCGGGATCGGCGGGCTGGTGTTCGGGCCGGTGCTGGGCTTCGCCGGCACCGACTCGGGCCTTGGGCTGTTGTCCTTCGTCTTCCTGGTGGCGCTCGGCGTCGACTACGGCATCTTCCTCATGCACCGCATGCGCGAGGAGTCCCTCGCGGGTGCCGGGCCCGAGGCGGCGGCCCTCACCGCCCTGCGCACCACGGGCGGGGTCATCGCCTCCGCGGGTGTCGTACTCGCCGCGACCTTCGCGGTGCTCGGCACGCTGCCGCTGGTACCGCTGGTCGAGCTGGGGTTCGTGATCGCGGTGGGTGTGCTGCTG
This sequence comes from Streptomyces longisporus, assembly GCF_039532765.1. Classification (NCBI taxonomy): domain Bacteria; kingdom Bacillati; phylum Actinomycetota; class Actinomycetes; order Kitasatosporales; family Streptomycetaceae; genus Streptomyces; species Streptomyces longisporus. Next base: position 58,211 of record NZ_BAAASG010000011.1, on the reverse strand, counting down.
GACACCTTCCTCGTCCGGACCTACCTGGTGACCACGGCCAGCGTGCTGCTGGGGCGCCGGGTGTGGTGGCCGGGGCGGCTGTCGCGGGCGCCGGAGCCGGTGCGGACCGAGCGGCAGCCGGAGCCGGTGTGCTGCACTTTCCCGGGGGACAACCCCCCGGACCCCCGGCAGAAAAGCAGGCCGGCCAGTGTGACCGGTGCGGACATCGCGAGGAGGACCTCTGGTGCAGCGCGGAAGATGAACACGTGACACAGACGACGACAGTGCCGCGGCCGCGCGGGGGCGAACGGATCGAGCGGATCATGGCGGTGGTCAACCGCGACCCCCGCACCGCCCCGCACGGCACCCGCAACGACGCGATCCTCGCCGCCGTGCTCACCGTCGTGGCCGTGGGACTGGCGCTGTCCACCGACCAGAGCCGCCGCCCGGACGCGCTCGGCTGGACGCTGCTGCTGGCCGCCCATGTGCCGCTGGTGTGGCGGCGGCGCCGTCCGCTGCTGGTGCTGACCGCGGGGCTGGCGCTGCTCGTGCCGTACCACGCCCTGCAGAACAACCACTTCGCGGCCACCCCGGCCACGATCGTCGCGCTCTACACGGTCGCCGTCACCGGCCGCCCCCTGCGCACCATCCTCGCGGGCGTCGTCGTCCTCGGCGTCTCCACGGCCGCGATGCTCACGGTCAGCACCCACCAGGCCGTCGAGATGCTGCGCATCTCCGGCTGGGTGATCGCCACGCTCTTCTGCGGCGTCGACGTCCGCTACTACCGTCAGTACGTCGCCGCGATCGTCGAGCGCGCCGAGCGCGCCGAACGCACCCGGGAGGAGGAGGCCCGGCGCCGGGTCGCCGAGGAACGGCTGCGCATCGCCCGTGACCTGCACGACCTGCTCGCCCACACCATCACCCTCATCGGCGTGCAGACCTCGGTGGCCGCGCACGTCCTGGCCGCCGACCCCGAACGCCTGGACCGGGAGACGGTGGCGAAGGCTCTCGACGACATCGCCGAGACCTGCCGGACGGCGCGGGGAGAGGTGCGGACGACGCTGGAGGTGCTCCGGGAGAACGACCTGCCGGACGGCCGCGGCCCCCTCCCCGGGCTCGACGGCCTGCCCGACCTGGTGGAGACGGCACGGCTCGCGGGCGCGCGCGTCGAGCAGACGGTACGGGTACGGCGGGCCCCGCCCGCCGTCGGCGCCGCCGCGTACCGCATCGTGCAGGAGGCGCTGACCAACGCGGTACGGCATGCGGGCCCCGAACCGGCCGTACGTGTCGACCTGTACGAAGACGAGGGTGCCCTGCACCTGTCCGTCACCGATGACGGCACCGGACCCACGCCCGGCGGCACACCCGGCTTCGGGCTCGTCGGCATGCGGGAGCGGGCCCGCAGCGTGGGTGGCACACTCGACGCCGGGCCGCGGGCGGAGGGCGGTTTCGAGGTGACGGCCGTACTGCCGCTGACGACCACGGGGGAAGAGAACGCATGACCATCCGCGTACTGCTCGCCGACGACCAGACGCTCGTACGGGCCGCGTTCGCCATGCTCGTCGAGTCGGCACGGGACATGGAGGTCGTCGGACAGGCGGCCACCGGCCGGGAGGCCGTGGCGCTGGCCCGCAGCGAGCGCGCCGACCTGGTGGTGATGGACATCCGGATGCCGGACCTGGACGGCATCGAGGCGACCCGGCTGATCGCCGCCGACGAGGACCTGGCGGGCGTACGGGTACTGGTCCTCACCACCTACGACACCGACGAGAACATCGTGGAGGCGCTGCGCGCGGGGGCCTCCGGCTTCCTGGTGAAGGACACCCGCCCGGCCGAGCTCCTGGATGCCATCCGTACGGTCGCCGCGGGCGAGGCGCTGCTGTCACCGGGGCCGACGGCACGGCTGATCGAGCGGTTCCTGCGCAGCCCGTCGGCGCCCGCGACCGGCGGGCCGGAATGCCTCTCCGACCGGGAGCGGGAGGTGCTGACCCTGCTGGCGCGCGGGCTCAACAACACCGAGATCGGTGAGGCGTTGGGGCTGAGCCCGCTGACGGCGAAGACCCATGTCAGCCGGATCATGGGGAAGCTGGGGGCGCGGGACCGGGCGCAGCTGGTCATCGTGGCCTACGAGTCGGGACTGGTCACCCCGGGCACGATCTGACGGTGACGTTCCTGAGCCGCACCCTCCTCGCAGCCACCGTGCTCCTCACCCCGCTCACGGCCCTCGCACCGGCCCACGCGGCCACCGGCTGCACGTTGTCCGTCCCGTACGTCTCGGGCGAGGGCGGCTACGACACCTACCGCATCCCGGCGACGGTCACGACCGGCCGCGGCACGGTGCTGGCCTTCGCCGAGGGCCGCCTGGGCGGTGCCGGGGACACCGGGAACATCGACGTCGTCCTCAGACGCTCCGGCGACGGGGGCTGCACCTGGGGCCCGCTGCAGGTGGTGGCCGCCGGGAAGGGGGACACCCGGGGCAACCCCGCCTCCGTCGTCGACCCGCGCACCGGTGCGGTCGTCCTGCTGACCTCGTACAACAGCGGTGCGGTCACCGAGGCGCAGATCATGCGGGGCGAGGTCACCGAGGAGCAGGGCCGGCGGGTGTTCGTGCAGCGCAGCCGGGACGACGGGCGGCACTTCACGCCGCCGCGGGACATCACGGACGAGGTGAAGCCGCCGGGCTGGCGCTGGTACGCGACCGGGCCCGGCCACGCCGTCGCCCTGACCCGCGGCCCGCACGCCGGCCGCCTGGTCGTCCCCGCCAACCACTCCGCGGCCCCGCCCGCCGGTTCGGCCGACACCGGCCAGGAGGCCCGGTACTACGGTGCGCACGCCCTCTACAGCGACGACGGTGGGCGGAGCTGGCGGCTGGGCTTCGTCGACTCCTCGTACGACGGTGCGCACAACGCGAACGAGTCCTCGGCTGCTCAACTCCCTGACGGGAGGCTGTACTTCAGCGCCCGGGACCAGAACGGGGCGCGTCTCGGCAACCGGCTCGACACGTATTCCGGTGACGGCGGGGAGTCGCTGGAGCGCCCGTACGCGGTGCAGCCCACTCTGAACGACGTTCCGGTGGTCCAGGGCAGCGTCCTCCAACTCACGGGCCACAAGGCGCCGTTGCTGTTCTCGGGGCCGTCCGTGCCGACCGCTCGGCGGGCGATGGCGGTGTGGCGGAGTGAGGACGGCGGGGGGACGTTCACGAAGGTGCTGACGGTGTCGGCGTTGCCGGCCGCGTACTCCGACCTGGTGCAGGTTGATCGGGGCACGGTGGGGTTGCTGTACGAGACGGGGTCCTCCGCGCCCTACGAGAGGATCGAGTTCCGCAGGGTGCCGGTGACCGACCTGGGACAGCCGTACTCCCTGCCGCCTGAAAAATTCAGCCCCTCCGGCGTTTGAGGAGCGGGGGTCCGGGGGCCGGCGCCCGGGTCGGGACGGGGAAGGGGCGGCGGGGGCGAAAACCTCCTACAGCAGCCCCGCCGTCGCCAGGAACTTGCCGACCCGTTCCACCTCGTCGGGAGACAGCGGCACCTGCGGCTCCGCCGTCACCGGACAGTCGATGACGCCTCGCACATGCAGCGCCGCCTTGAACGCCCCCAGCGCCGACGAACTACCCCCCATCCGCCCCGAGTCCCCCACCCGCACCATCCCGAACAGCCCGCACAACCGCTCCTGCTCCCCCCGAGCCCCCTCCCAGTCGCCCGACCGGCACAGCCCGTCCAGCCGGACGTACCCATGAGGGTCGACATTGGCGAGCCCGGGCACCGCCCCGTCCGCCCCCATCGCAAGTGCCGCATCGACGACCAGCTCCGAGCCGGTCAGGACGCTGAAGCCACGGATGTCCGACCGGTTGCGCGCGCCGCTCACGACCTCCCGGAAGCCCCCCAGATCACCGCTCGAGTCCTTGAGCCCCGAAAGCACGCCCTCGGCGGCCAGATCGAGCACGACGTCCGCCGGAAGCTTCGTGTGCACGGCGGCCGGGATGTCGTACGCGACCACCGGCACCGGCGACGCCGCCGCGACCAGGCGGTAGTGGCGCGCGATCTCCGCCGGATGCGTGAGGGCATAGAACGGCGCCGTCACCACCACCGCGTCCGCCCCCGCGGCCGTCACCGCCGCCACATGATCCAGCACCCTCGGCGTCGTCATGTCGATCGCCCCGGCCAGGACGGGCAGCTGTCCGGCGACATGAGCCACCACCGACTCCACCACCAGCCTGCGCTGCCCGTCCCGCAGAAACGCCGCCTCCGACGACGACCCCAGCACGAACAGCCCGTGCACCCCGCCACCCACCAGGTGGTCGACCAGCCTGAGCAGTGAGGGGACGTCCACCTCGCGGTCCGGTGTCAGCGGCGTGCAGACGGGCGGGACGACACCGGTCAGTGGGGCGGGGATGGTCATATGGGCTCCGTGGGGTGGTTCTGGCGTACAAGGTCCTGCGTCGACTGGTTCTCCTCCCCAGGATGGTGGCAGCAGAAGCGGTGAGGGGCGCCCCTCGGCAACGCACTCGTACCCCGGATGCTCGGACTTCCGCGGCTTCGAGGCCCGTACGCTGATCCGATGACGGACACCTGGCATCCCGCGGACCCCGGTGTGCTGCGACTGCCGTCGGGCCGACTGGTCCGCGGCCGCGGGCTGCGGCGCCCCCTGGCCCCGGGGGCGCCCGCCCCCTCGTACGCCCTCTACCTCCTCGGCGGACAACCCCCGCCCGTACCCTGGGAGTTCACCTGGATCTGCTGGCCCGACTTCCGCCTCCCGGCCGACCGCCCGGCCGCCCGCGCCGCGCTGACCGCCGCTTGGGAGCGGACGGTGACCGAGCGCGTGGAAATCGCCTGCGGAGGGGGCCGTGGCCGAACCGGCACGGCACTGGCCTGCCTGGCGATCCTGGACGGCGTACCGCCCGAGGATGCCGTGGCCTTCGTACGGCGCAACTACGACCGGCACGCGGTGGAGACGCCGTGGCAGAAGCGGTACGTGCGCAGGTTCTGATGCGGTGGGGACACGCCCCCGAACGACGGCACAGCCCGCGGAGCGACTAGCCGAGGGCGCTCGCCAACACCGCCGCGGTCTCCGCGATCAGCTCGTGATCCCACGCCGCGCCCCGGTCGGGCTTGGTCACCTGCACGGCCAACACGATCGGCGTCCCGTCCGGCGTCCACGCGATGCCCGCGTTGTTGTTGGCGCCGTAGAACCCCGCGCCGGTCTTGTCGGCGACCGTCCACGTGCTGGGCAGCCCCGCGCGCAGACGGTTGCCGCTGGTGGTGTTGCCCAGCAGCCAGTGGGTGAGGAGTCCGCGGTCCCGGCGGTCGAGCGCCTCGCCGAGGACCAGGCGGGCATACGAGCGTCCGATCGCGCGCGGGGTCGTCGTGTCGGTGATGCGCCACGGTTCCGCCGAGTTGAGGTCGGTCTCCCAGCGGTCCAGGCGGGTCACCGGGTCGCCGATCGAGCGGGCGAACCGGGTGATCGCGGTGGGGCCGCCCAGCTCCCGCAGCAGCAGGTTGCCGGCGGTGTTGTCGCTGTAGCGGATGGCCACGTCGGCGAGTTCGGCGATCGTCATGCCCTCGGCCAGGTGCTCCCTGGTCTTGTCCGAGCCGTCGACGAGGTCGGCCTCCGTGTAGTGGATGCGACGCGCGAGGACCTCGCCGTGCCGGTCCAGATCGCGCAGGATCGCCGCGGCGGCCAGGGTCTTGAAGAGCGAGCAGATGGGGAAGAGCTCGTCGGCGCGGTGACCGACGGTCTGTTTCGTACGGACGTTGTGCGCGAACACGCCCAGCCGGGCGCCGTGTTGCTGTTCCAGCTCCCGCAGCCGGTCGCCGGTGGCGGCCTGGGCGGGTGCGCCGGTGAGGAGCGCTGCGGCGGTGGCGGTGCCTGCGGTGAGCAGGGTGCGTCGGCCTAAGATCTCGGTCTCCTTCGGTCGGTACGGGATGTCGATCTCTTCAGTGACCGACGCCGTACGTCATCCCTTGGTTGCCCGGCCGTAGACCATCGGTGGACGGCGGTGCGGGCGCGTCCTCGCCACAGTGAGGGGCATGGAGAAGACGAAGGGGATCAATCGGGCGCAGTTCCTGGCGGGGGCTGCGGCTCTCGGTCTGTCGGCGGCGGTGCTGCCGGCCGGCCCGGCCGCCGCGACCGGGCGGGGTCTGCGGCACCGCGGTGTCGTCTACACCGTCGGCGAGGGCGAGACGCCGGGGACCGCGTGGAGTGCGGCCCGGATGCGCCGGGACATCCGTGTCATCCGCGACCGGCTGCACGCCGACGCCGTGGACGTCACCGGCGACGGCGTCGAACGCCTCACCGCCACCGCCGCCGAGGCCGCCGAACGGGGGCTGCACATATGGCTCCAGCCGACCCTTGCGGACGCCCCGCAGCGCGACACCCTGGAGCACCTGGCCGAGTGCGGCCGGTTCGCGGAGCGGCTGCGGCGGCAGGGCGCGAGCGTCGACTTCAGCGTGGGCTGCGAGTTCTGGCTGCTGGTGCCCGGGATCGTGCCGGGGGAGACGGTCCTGGACCGCGTGCGGAACATGGTGAAGGGCAACTTCGACCCGGTGAGGATGCAGCGCCACCTCGACCGCTTCACGGCGAGGGCGGCGGCGGTGGGCCGGTCCGTCTTCCGCGGCAAGCTGAGCTATGCCGCCGCTCAGGACGACAAGGTGGACTGGCGTCTCTTCGACGTCGTGGGCATCGACTACTACTCGTACTTCCACCAACGATCGGACCACGTACGGGAGTTGAGGAGGTACCTCTGCTGGGGCAAACCCCTCGCCATCACCGAGTTCGGGACCTGCACCTACGTCGGCGCCCCGGAGGCGGGCGGCATGGGCTGGGACGTCGTCGACTACGACAAGGACCCACAGGAGATCAAGGGCCACCTCGTTCGCAGCGAACACACCCAAGCCGCCTGTCTGACCGGCCTGCTGGACGTCTTCGAGTCGATGGGCCTGTACGCGGCGATGGCCTTCGAGTTCGTCACCCCGGACGCCCCGCACCGCACCGACAACCCGCGCTACGACCTCGACATGGCGAGCTACAGCATCACCAAGACCATCAAGGACCGCCCCGACGACCCCCGTTCGCCCTGGCACTGGGAGCCGAAGGAGGCGTTCCACGCGCTGGCACGCCAGTATGGGAGGGCCTGCATACGCCAGGCACCGTAGCCGACCGGTCGCCCGGTCGTCGGCCCGATGAGAGGACGCTGCCCATGGAGAGAGCCCCGGACGTACGCGTCGGCACGGCCGAGCGGGAGCGTGCCGCGGCGGCTCTCAGTGAGCACATGGCTGCGGAGCGGCTGACGCGGGAGGAGTTCGAGGCCCGCATCGACGTGGCGTACCGGGCGGTCTCGCAGTCGGATCTGAGCGGCCTCTTCGCCGACCTGCCCGCCCCCGACTGGGAAGGCGCCATCTCCTCCGGGTCACCGGCAGCCCCCGTGCCCGTTGCGGCCGCGCCCGGCAGAGCAGGGAAGGTGGCCGCTCTGGCGGGTGCGGTGCTTCCGGCCGCCGGGGGTATCGGGCTCGTCCTGGCCGTCCTCACCGGCTCCTGGTACTGGCTGGTGCTGTTGCCACCCGCTGTCTACGGCGTCCGCCAGATGGCGAGGAAGCTGTAGGGCGGGGGCCTGGTCAGGGGCAGTGGATGTCCTGCCGCGGCCGCTCACCCGTCGCCAGGAAGCGGGAGACCGCCTCGTCGCCGCACCTGGTGCCGTGGGCGAGGTAGGCCTCGTGGCCGGTGGCGTCGTTGGTGACCATGACGGCGCGGCGGCCGAGGGCCTCGCGGAGCTTCAGGGCGCCGCTCAGGGGGGTCGCGAGGTCGCGCTCGTTCTGGACGAGCAGGACGTCGGACGGGCCCCGGTCGGTGATCCGTACCGGAGGCTCCTTCGGCTGCCACGGCCAGGCGGCGCACACCAGCGCGTTCCTCGGCATGCCCGCGGTCAGCGGGTACTCGGCGCGGCTCTCGGCGACGCCCTTCCGGTAGGTGGCGGCATCGCGCGGCCAGGCGGCGTCGTTGCAGATGGTGGCGGCGCTCACCGCGACGAGGTTCTGCATGGCCGCGTCCGGCGGGGCCGCCGGTGCGGGCGGGACGGTGCCCTTCAGGGCGGCTGCGATCAGCTCGGCCAGGGCGGGGTAGTCGTCGGGGTCGGCGAGGCTGTCCAGCATCGTCTGGCGCAGCACGTTGCCGTTCAGCTCCTCCGGGTTGGCGCCCGGCCAGGGGAGCGGCTCGCGGTCCAGACGCGCGGCCAGGCGGAGGAAGAGCGGGCGGACCTCGGCGACCGTGCCGGCCAGGCGGTACGGGTTGCCGGGCGCGGAGGCCCACTGGGCGAACTCGGGGAAGTTGTCCTCGACGCCCACCTCGTACGCGGCGACCCAGGCCCGCTCCGCCCGGACCGGGTCGGGGTTGTCGTTGCTGTCCAGCACGATGCGGTCGGTGCGCTGCGGGAACATCTCGCTGTAGGCGGCGCCCACATACGTGCCGTACGAGACGCCCCACGCGGACAGCCTGCGCTCGCCGAGCGCGGCGCGGATGCGGTCGATGTCGCGGGCGTTGTCCTTGGTGGTGAGGTGGCGCATCAGCTCGCCGCCGTGGGTCGCGCAGGCGGCGGCCACCCGTCGGGCGGTGCGCATGTTCTCGGTGACGGTTCCGTCCGGGGCGGGCCAGGGGCGCAGCTTCGACAGGGCGAGATCGCCGTGGTCGAGGCCACAACCGACCGCGGTGGAGGGCGCGTTGCCCCGCGGCGCGAACCCGATCAGGTCGTAGGCGTCGCGGACGTCCTGCGGCAGCTTCTGCCCCTTCCCCGAGGGGTCGTTCAGGCTGGTGCCGCCCGGCCCGCCGGCGATCAGCAGCAGGGCGCCCCGGCGGGCGGACGGTTTCTCGGCGGGGATGCGGGAGACGGCGATGTCGATCGTGCGGCCGCCGGGGTGGGCGTAGTCCATGGGGACTTCGAGGGTCGCGCACTGCTGACGGGGGTCGAGGCCGCTGCCCGCGCATCTGCTCCACTTCAGCGGTTCCTCGGCGGCGGACGCGCTGAGGGGCGTGACGACACCGAAGACGATGCCGGAGGCGGCGGCGATCAGGGCCGCGCTTTTCGTGATCTCCTTCATGGATACGAGACTCCCGGATGCCGCCTGCCCGACCCATCCGGTCAACTGCCTTGTCGGAAGGGGGGTTTACCCCCGGCCGTACACAGGGTTTCTCATACGTCCCGCCGGTCCACGACCACCACCGCCACGACGGCCGCCACCGCCGCCCACACCGCGAACACGACCCACCCGCCCGCGACGGTCGCCGGATACTTCGGGACCCGGATGAAAGGAGACTGCCCGTAACCCACGTCCACGATCCGCACCCAGGCGTTGAACGGAAAGGCGTGGCGGACCGACGCCGTCCAGTGGTAGCGGTCCGTGACGAAGGACGGCAGGAGCAGCAGGACGAACGTCGTCAGGACCATCGTCGTGGCGCTGTGCCGGATCACCGCGCCCAGACCCATGCCGACCAGTGCACACACCGGGGCGAGCAGGGCCGACGCCACGACCACCCGCCAGGCGCCGGGATGGCCGATCGGCACGCCCAGGCCCCGACCGTCGAGGACGGCCTGCGAGGAGGCGTAGGAGGCGGCCGCGAGGAGCGTGCCGTACACCGTCATGACCGCCGTCAGCACGACCACCTTGGCCGCCATCAGGGCCCGTCGGTCCGGCACGGCGGTGAACGTCGTACGGACCAGGCCCGTCGCGTACTCGCCGACGATCGTGATCGCCCCGATGCTCGCGCACACCAGCACCAGGATCATGGCGGACCCCTCGGTGAAGGCGTCCCGCAGCGCCCAGTACACGAAGTCGTCGCGGATCGGGCCGCCGTAGTGCGGGTAGTTCACATAGTCGGCGACGGCCGCGTTCGCGTTGAAGCCGACCACGGCCAGAGCGCCGGAGCCCAAGGCCCAGTAGGTGGAGCGCAGCGAACGGAGCTTGATCCACTCGGCGGCGAGCAGGTCGGTGAAGCGGGAGGCGGGCAGGGCGAGGATGGTCATCGGGTCTCTCCAGCCGCGTACTCGACGCTGTCGGCGGTCAGTTCCATGAAGGCCGTCTCCAGGGAGGCCACCTGCGTGGTCAACTCCCAGAGCAGGAAGCGGTGTTCGTGCGCCAGCTCACCGACCCGGACGGCGCTCGCCCCGTCCACCTTCAGCGTCTCCTCGTCGTACGGGGCGACCACCGCACCCGCCGACTCCAGTACGGCGGCCAGGGCGCCGGCGTGCGGCGAGCGCACCGTCACCGTCGGCGCCGTACCGCGCGCGGCGAACTCGGTAAGGCTCTCGGCCGCGATGAGCTCCCCGCGGCCGATGACGATCAGCTCGTCCGCGGTGTTCTCCATCTCGGACATCAGATGGCTGGAGACGAAGACGGTACGGCCTTCGTGCGCGAGCCTGCGGAACAGCCCCCGTACCCACAACACCCCTTCCGGATCCAGCCCGTTGAGCGGCTCGTCGAACAACAGCACCGGCGGGTCGCCGAGCAGCGCGGCCGCGATGCCGAGCCGCTGCTTCATGCCCAGCGAGAAGGAGCCGACCCGGCGCCGGGCGGCGGCCTGGGTGAGCCCCACCTCGGCGAGCACCTCGTCGACCCGCGCCCGCGGGATGCGGTTGCTGCGGGCCAGCGCATGCAGATGCGCCCGCGCACTGCGCCCGCCGTGCACGTCATGGGCGTCGATCAGGGCGCCGACGTGCCGCAGCCCGCGCGGATGCCGGCGGAAGGAGTGCCCGCTGATCGTGGCGGTACCGGCGCTCGGCTCGATCAGCCCGAGCAGCATCCGCAGGGTCGTCGTCTTGCCCGCGCCGTTCGGGCCGAGGAAGCCCGTGACATGGCCGGGGCGGACGGTGAAGGACAGATCGCGTACGGCGGTCGTGGGGCCGTACCGCTTGGTGAGCTGCTCGACTTCGATCATGCGGACCACGGTGGCCCGCGCGGCGGGTGCGGGGCATCGGCCGGGCGCTGACACTCGTACCGGACGGCTGTCGACCGTGGTTGTAAGCCCACGGGCCGATGACCGCGCCCCGCACCCGCGCCTACGATCACCGCATGTCCGCCACCGCTCCTCCGCCGCCCCTGGTCAAACGCGTGTCGCCGGCCGGATGGACGGCGATCGTGTGGTCCGCGAGCACGCTGTTCACCCTGCTGACGACGTTCCGGCTGCCCGGGGAGTCGATGCCGTCCCAATGGCCGGCGGCCCAGTTGTACCGCTGGGACGGCCTGTCCTTCCTGGCGGTGTCGACCGCGTTGGCGTTCCAGGCCGGTCGGCTGCTGCAACGCAGGCCGCTCCTCGCGACCACCCTGGCGATCCTGGCCGGAGTCTTCGAGACGACCACTCTCGGCGTCGACCTCCTGCCGATGAACCAGTACCTCACGACCATGGTGGTCCTGTACTTCGTCGCGGTCGCCCACCCCCGGCGCACCGCGCTCATCGCCCTGGGCATGGCGGTCGGCTCCCTGATCGTGTACATAGCCGTACGGATGGCCCGCGGATGGCCCGCCGGCACCGCCGCCGAACTGGCCGTCGCCCTCGTCACCGTGATCGTCTGGCTGCTCGGCAACTCCACCCACCAGTCCCGGGTGCACGCCGAACGGCTCAGCGCGGAGCACGCGGCCCAGGCGGTCACCGCCGAACGCCTGCGCATCGCCCGGGAGATGCACGACACCGTCGCCCACAGCATCAGCATCATCGCCCTCCAGTCCGGCGCGGCCTCCCGGGTGGCCACCGCCCATCCCGAGGCGGCCCTGGCGGCGATGCAGGCGGTCGAGCACGAGGGCCGCGAGACCCTGGCGGGCCTGCGGCGCATGCTGGTCGCGCTGCGGGCGGCGGACGAGGGGCGGGACCCGGAGCTGGCCCCCGCGGGCCTGGCGGACGTCGACCGGCTGGCGGCCACCACCACGGCGGCAGGCGTACGGGTGGAGGTGCGCCGCCTCGGCGAGCCACGCGGGCTCCCGCCGGACATCGACCTGTCGGCGTTCCGCATCGTCCAGGAGTCGGTCACCAACGTCGTACGGCATGCGGGCACGCGCGCGTGCCGGGTCACCCTCGACTACCGCGAGGACGAACTCGCCCTGGAGATCACGGACGACGGCCTGGGGCGCGGCAGCGCGACCGACACCGGGTTCGGACTGGCCGGGATGCGCGAACGGGTGGCCCTGCTGCACGGCGAGTTCACGGCGGCCCCGCGCCCCGAGGGCGGCTTCCGTGTGACGGCCCGCCTGCCGCTCCCGGTGGCCGTCCGATGACCGCGGCCCCGACGATCCGGGTCCTCCTCGTCGACGACCAGGAACTCATCCGCACCGCACTGAGCATGGTCATGGCCGACATCGAGGACGTGGAGGTCGTCGGCGAGGCGGCGACGGGCAAGGACGCGGTACGGCTGGCCGGTGAACTCGCCCCGGACGTGGTGGTGATGGACATCCGCATGCCGGGGATGGACGGCATCGAGGCGACCCGCCGCATCACGGAGACCCAGGCCGACGTGCGGGTGGTCGTGCTGACCACCTTCGACGACGACGCTTACGTCTACGGGGCGCTGCGCGCCGGTGCGGCGGGCTTCCTGGTCAAGGACATGGCGCTGGACGACATCATCGGCGCGGTACGGGTGGTGGCGGCAGGCGACGCTCTGATCGCGCCGAGCGTGACCCGCCGCCTGATCCAGGACTTCGCCTCCCGTCCCGAACAGAGCGCCGGACGCCGGGAGTTGAAGACCATCACGGACCGCGAACGCGAGGTACTCACCTTGGTCGGCAGCGGCCTGTCCAACGCCGAGATAGCCGCCGAGCTGTGCATCAGCGTGGCCACGGCGAAGACGTACCTCACCCGTCTGCTGACCAAGCTGGACGCGCGGGACCGGGTCCAGCTGGTGATCATGGCCTACGAGGCGGGGCTGGTGTCCCCCTGATCCCCCTCATCCCGTCGAACCCCCTGTCTCACAGCCCCAACGCCATGATGAACCGGTCCTCCCCGGGCCCGAAGTAGCCCTTGCGCACCCCGCCCTCGAAGGTGAAGCCCAGGGACTGGTAGAGCGTGATCGCGGTCGCGTTCGTCGGTTCCACCGTCAGGCGGACCTGGTGGACGCCCTCGGTGCGCAACCGGCGTATCACCTCCAGCATCAGCCGGCGGCCCAGCCCGCGCCCGCGCAGTTCGGGGGTGACGGCGAGGCTCTTGATCCAGTTCACATAGCCGTCCGAGGTGGTGACGAACAGGACGTAGCCGTGCAGGCTCCGGCCGTCGTCGAGGACGAGGATGCGGTCGCCGTGGATGTCGTAACTCTGGCGCAGCTCGAAGTAGTGGTACGGCTCCTCGGGGAAGGCCTCCCTGTCGACGCGGTGCAGTTCCGGCAGGTCGGCCTCGACGACGCCCCTCATGGTCAGGGGGCGGTCGGTGCGGTCGGCCGTGGAAGGAAAACGTTTCTCTGGAAGAGCCGTCATACCGCCCCCTGCGGGTTGGGAGTCAAGGGTGCGTTGACACCCGTACGAGTGGTACGGGTGAGACGCCTGTTGTCTGCCTTTCTGGTGTGTTCGGCAGAGTTCCGACCATCTTGAGCGGGACAATCCGGCCGTTCAAGGCCGGATCAGGCCGCGCGAATGCATTCGCCACGGTGCGCCCCCAGTGCGCCCCGTCCCCCTGCCGGGGACATGACGTAATTCAGGACATTGACCGCAGGGGGATCCGGAGGGCCTCCGGTGTTGGTACCGTAGGTAAATGACCTTGAGATCGTCGGGGGATGCCCAGGTGAAGAATGCGGACGCACCCTGGGAATCATTCGACCCGATCGCCTACGTTCGGCACAACTACCGCTTCTTACAGGCGGAGGACGAGGAGATCCTGCATATCATCCGGGGTCATTTCGGCGGTCATTTCCGGAAGCAGGGCGTCGGACCTGTTTACGGCATCGACGTGGGCGCCGGGGCGAATCTCTATCCCGCGCTCTCCATGCTGCCCTGGTGCGACGAGATCACCCTCTTCGAGCACTCGTTCGCGAACGTGGAGTACCTGGAACGTCAGGCGGGCGGCTACGACGAGAACTGGGACCCGTTCTGGGACGCCCTGTGCGAGCACGAGGCGTACGGCTCCCTCTACTTGGACCCCCGCGAGCGGTTCCGCAAGGTCGTCAAGGTCGAGCAGGGCAACATCTTCGGTCTTGAGCGCTTCGGCGGGCGCTGGTCGGTCGGGACCATGTTCTTCGTCGCCGAGTCGATGACCACCTCCCCGCTGGAGTTCGACCTGGGAGTCGAGCGCTTCATGTGCGCCCTGGCCCCCGGTGCTCCCTTCGCCGCCGCCTTCATGGAACATTCGAAGGGCTATCACGCCGGAGAGGAGTTCTTCCCCGCCTGTGACGTGGGAGAACCCGAGGTGCGCGCGAGTCTCGCACCATTCGCGGGCGACTTCGAGGTGCAGCGGCTCAAGTCTGCGGCAGGTGTGCGCGACGGGTATTCGGGAATGATCCTGGCCTACGGGTGGCGACGGAATACGGACGCAGGCATTCCGGCCGCATAAAAATCTTCACAACAGAAAAGGGTCATTCCACAAATGACGGCAGTGCGGCCTGTGTGAGGGGCATGGGATGCAGATCAAGCCACGCCAGCATTTGCTGGACATCTGGCAGGCCATCGCCCGCCACTCCTTCGAGCGGGAGCAGTGGGCCTGGGGCGAGTGGGGCGGACAGAGCAGCGTCGCCGACGCCGAGCGGCTGCTCTGCCTGCTGTACCCGGCCACGGAGATCCCCGCGTTCCGGCTGGACGACCCCGACACCACACAGGAGGACGTCCAGCAGGCCCTGAGGAAGGCCGGCGGGCGGCTCGACCTCCCGGCCAACCTCGTCAAGGCCGCGTCCGACTTCATGCGCACCCACACCGGCGAGGACAAGAGGCCCACGTTCGCCGGGGGTTACTACTTCGGATCCCAGGACAAGGCCCAGGGGGAGCCCACCGAGGAACAACGCCAGCTCGGCGTGGTCGACTCCTTCTCCATGTCGATCACCCTCTGCCTGGCCACGCTCGGCTTCCTCAAGGTCTACGAGACCAGGACCAGACGCAGCGACATCCAGGAGACGATCGCCGAGCTGCGTTCGGCCACCAGCAACCGGCTCACCGCCGCCATGGTGAGCCTGCTGCGCTCCTTCACCGTCAACGCCTTCGACGCCGACTCCGCCCAGGGCCGCAACCTGGTCGAACTCCTCGGCCAGGGACGGCTGTCGCAGCGGCAGGTACTGAACATGTACCAGAGCCGGTTCCGCGCGCTGCGCGCCGCGATCGTGGAGAGCCTCACCCTCGGCATCGACGTCCAGGCGGGCCTCAAGGACGAGAACCAGTTCTTCGAGTGCGGCTGGTCATGGAGCCTGGTGAAGGACGCCCCCGAGGTGGAGACCGACGAACCCATCGGGCCGCAGCCCAAGGGCGCCGCCGACCCGGTGCCGTATCTCTACTTCACCGTGGTGGCGCTCGACGGCATCCAGGACCTGTTCTCCGACCGGACCCTCACCCTGGGCCTGCTCAACACCGAACAGCAGAAGCTCGCCGAGGCGCTCCGGCTGCGCTGGGAGCTGACCCAGCAGTACTGGTCCGGCATCGCCCGCTTCGACCCCGAGCGCTGGCCCCTGGAGGACATCCCCTGGCGTACGACGGGACAGGAACTGGAGTCCGAGTACTTCTCCCTCTCCGTCGCCGCCATCCTCGTCCACGACCTGATGCGGCGCCGGGCCACCGACGACGACCTGGCCCGCACCGTCACCGTCATGGAACGCCTCGCCGAACGGGGCCGTATCACCAGCCGTATGACCCGCGACGACCGCACGGTCTTCGAGCTGCACAACGCGGGCGTCAAACTGCCCCTGCAGGGCAGCGAGCGGCTCGGCCCGCCGATGACCTGGTCCCTGCACGACTTCTCGGCGCAGCTGCTGAAGCGCACCATCCAGCTGCGTGCGCTCTCCCGCAACCTCGACTCGCACGACCGGCTGCTCAGACTCGCCGAGGACGTCTTCGACCACATGTGGCGCCGCCGTATCCGCGAGGGCGAGGGCACCGGACTGTGGGACTACGTCCACGCCGCCTACCCCGAGGCGGAGATCGTCCCGCGCCGGGTGCCGGTGTCCTGGAACATCACCGAGCGGGTCGCCGAGGTGATGGTCCAGGTCCACCAGATGTACCGGCAGCCCCCGGTCCGCAGCCCCGAACTGACCGAGCTGGCAGGGGCGTTGCTCAGCGAGTCCGCCCATCTCCTGGGCAACGAACAGATGGAACCCGCGCCCAGCGACGACGGCCGGCACGGCATGCAACTCAGGAACATCGAGGTCAAGCTGCGCCGCGCCCGCAGCCTCCTGGACCAACAGCCGGGCACCGCCTACGCGTTGGCGCTCGACGTACTGGGACAGCTCGACGCGCTCACCCGGGCTCGCGAAGCCGCGGCCCAGGGACGGTGACCGCGTGCTGATCTTCGCCGCCTCCGACAAGGGAGGCACGGGCCGCTCCGTCACCAGCGCCAACCTCGCCTACCACCGTGCGCTGGCCGGGGACGACGTGTGCTACCTGGACTTCGACTTCGGCTCGCCCACCGCCTCGGCCGTCTTCGACGTGGCCGACGCCCGCGCGGCCGTCGAGGACCGCGGCCTGCACTCCTACCTGACAGGAGAGGTCGGCGAGCCGGAGCGCATCGACGTCTGGGCCAGCACCGAGCACCAGGTGCTGCGCGACCCGCCGCCCGGTTGCGGCCGGCTGGTGCTGATGCCCGGTGACGTCAGCGGCGGCGAGTTCGCCACCACCGGCGACCACGTGCGGCTCTGCGTCGACCTGCTGATGAAGCTGTACTACGAGTTCGACCTGGTCGTCGTGGACCTCAGCGCCGGCCGCTCCTACGCCGTCGACATGGTCCTGGAGGCGACCGCACAGCCCGAGATGCGGGAGATCACCGCCCGCTGGCTGGTCTTCCACCGCTGGACCCGCCAGCATGTGGCGGCCGCCGCGAGCCTGGTCTTCGGCGAGCGCGGCATCGTCGCCGGCGGTGTCGACCGCGGCCACGAGGAGGAGGCGCTGCGCGGCGCCATCCGCTTCGTCCGGGCCGCCGTACCCGATCCCGAGTCACCGCTGTGGTCACAGGTCTCGCCCACCCAGTCGGCGTGGATGCGCAAGACCGACAGCGACCTCAAGCAGCTCGCCTCCACGCACGGCATCGGCTACAGCCAGGTCCTCGGCGCCATTCCCCTCGAACCGGTCCTGCAGTGGCGTGAGCAGCTCATCACCGACGAGGACGTGCTCGACAGCCAGATCGCCAACATGGAGACCTGGCGGGCGCTGAACCAGCTGGCCGCCCGGCTCACCGACGACAAGTACTGGGAGCAGGCGTGAGCGAGGCCGTCTTCCGGGAGACCACGGCGGAGCTCCGCACCCAGTCCGTGCCGCTGTCCCACCTCTCCCTGGAGCTGGGCCATCTCTACATGGAGGACTTCGAGGCGGGCCCCGAGCGACTGCGCGAGCACTTCGCCGAGGTGCGGCTGTGGGTGGACGCCGCCCGCGCCTCCGCCGCCCGCCGCACCGGCGGCAAGCGCCCCCGTATCAGCACCTGTTTCCTCATCGACGACTACTTCACGCGCTTCTCCACGCCCGCCGAACTCGTCCCGCTGGTCCTTGAGGAGGCCGAGAAGGCCGGCCTGGTCATCGACTACCTGGCCCGCGAGTCGGGCTGCGCGGTCGCCGACCGGATCGAGCTCGCCGAGTCCGTCATGCACCGCCTGGTCGAATCACCGCCGCCGGGCAGCTACGGCTCCCGCCCCTCCGTCAGCCAGACCGGCTGGCTCGCCAACGGACAGCGCACCCCCACCACGAAGCGCGCCGCCCTGGGCGAGGTCAAGGGCTGGGAGCCGCCCCAGGAGACGGCGGCCCGCAACCACTCCGTCTTCATGGACGTCGAGCTGTGGTCCGAGAAGGACGGCCGACGGCTGTGGTCCTGCCCGTTCCTGGCCGCCGTATGGCAGCTGGCCAGGCTCGGACTGCTACGACACCTCGGCGAGCCGGTGCTTGCCCCGCGCCCGTGGAACGGCGAGGACTTCCCGCAGGACTGGGACCGGCTGCCGCCCCTGCTCCAGCTCAACCCACGGGCCGCGGCCTTCAGCGCCTACCGCACCTGCACCCTGATGCCGAACCGTTTCCTGGCCGTCGAGGACGCCGTACGGCTCATCCTCGACCAGACGGAGGTCGACTCCGGGGCGCTCAGGCAGGTCGCCGAGCGCTCGGCCCGGGAGGGGCTCGCGGTCCCGGCCGCGGTCGCCCAGCGTGCGACGTACGTCTTCTACGAGGAGCCCGCGGGCGCCCTTGCCGTCGAGGGGCCCTGACATGACGACGGCCCTCGCGCAGCCCGCGCGCCCGGTCCTCGTCTGTGGTGAGGTGCGCACCTGTCTGCTGCCGTCCTTCCAGGCGCTGGACGGCAGGGCCGCCGCCCAGCTGCTCAGGCTGCGCGCCGACGAACACGTCCGGGTCTCCGAGCGGCCCAATCTGTACGCCCTGTCCCCGGAGGTGCTGACCGGGGTGGACTGCCGGCTGCCCACCTCCAACGGCGCCAAGGTCCGGGCCGTCGGCACGGTGGCCACCCGCGTGGCGCTCACCGAGGGCCGTCTGCTGCAGTCCACCGCGTACTTCAGCGCACCGGCCGCGGGCCCCGACACACGCCGCCCCTGGGGGCACTACCTGGTACGGCCCGGGGTGGTCGAGCCGTTCGGGAAGCTGCCCGAACAGGCCACCGCTCAGGGCGTGCTGCGCGGCGCCGGGCGCGGCGAACTCGACCTGGGGATGATCGCCGAATCCCTGCTGACGCGGCTGCTGCGCCACCCGCTCCTCGATCGCAAGGTCCCCTTCAAGTCCCGCCGCACACACCTGCGGTGGACCGCCCACCGGATCCCGGCGGGCGAGCGCGCGGAACTGACGCGGTTCACCCTGGCCGAGAACGGGCTGCGGACCGTGGAGCTGCGGCTGCCGGAGGACACACCGGTCTCCGCGGCCGCGGGTCTGTGCGAGGACCTCGCGCTGCACGACTGGCTTTTGACGACGGTGGTGCACATGCTGGACAGCAGTCGGCTCGCCGCGGCGGACGGGCGCGCCGCGGTCCAGGCGCTGCGCCCGGCCGTCGACCATCTGCTGCATCTGTGGATGCCGCACGCGCAGGTGGACCGCTCGCTGGTCCATCTGTGGGAAGTGCTGGAGCGGGAACCGGGGTTCACACGCCAGTGGCAGAACCTGGTCCAGCGCATCCGGGACCAACTGGCCGTCCAGGCCATACCGCTGCTGCACCAGGCACTGAGCACGAGCTGAGGGGCGGCACCAACCACATACCCGACGGGGGAGAGACATGAGCGGAGCGTCGTTAGGGTCCGGGGACAACGGAGCGGGACCGCAGCGGCAGGGCATACCCAAGCTGTTCTGGAAGATCCTGATCACGGCGTCGGCGGCGGGCGGCGCCTTCCTGCTGACCACCATCCTGAACGGGGACGACAACAACATCTGGCAGTGGGTGGCGTCCATCGTCCTCGGCAGTGCCACGCTGATCGTCCAGTACCTCGTGGACTTCGGGGAGCGCCTGGAGGTCGTCGAGGAGAGCCAGCGTCACCACATCGACGACATGAAGCGGAGCCTGGCCAACCACCACGCGGAGATGCGCACCGCGGTCGACCAGAGCTTCGCAAAGATCAACGAGGCGACGGAGCTGTTCAGCAAGGTGGACGGCTCCGTGCTGCGCTCCGAGGAGGTGACCCGGCTGGTCAAGGCGTACACCCAGGTCGGGGACGAGGCGCCGGGGATCGTCAAGAGCTTCGCCGAGGAGGAGCTGAAACGTCTCGCCGAGCTGATGGAGGACCTCATCAGCGGCAGAGCGGACTCCTCGTTCGAGAACCACGAGTGGCTGATCGACCTCGCCCTGTGCGTCAAGAAGACCCTCTACGCCACGAGCACGACCGTCGACCGGGACTTCTGGTCCAGCGATCCCGCGAAGCGGTATCTCAGCGCGCAGGAGAAGGCGATCAAGACCCGCGGGGTGGAGGTGCGGCGGCTGTTCCTCGTGGACGAGCCGGAGGAGGTCACCGAAGCCCTCGAGCAGCTCTGCGCGCGGCAGCGCAGGTACGGCATCGACGCGCGTATAGGCGTGCAGTCGCAGCTGGATCCGGGCGGCACGGTGATGGACTTCATCATCTTCGACGGGGAGCTGTGCTACGAGACTCGCCCGGACAACCACGTCAGGCCGGACATGACGATGCTGAGGATGAAGCACGAGCACGTCGAGGACCGCGTCAACCAGTTCAACGAGCTGTGGGCGGCGACGGAGCCGGACCACGAGCCCGAGCCGGAACAGGGGAGTGTCCGCCGGCGGCTGCGCCGGGTGGCCGACTGACTGCTTTCTTCATATAGGCGGCAGGTCGCGCCCCGCGCCCCGTCGAACTCCGTCAACCGCTCGAAAATACCGTCGGTTTTGCAGGGCCTGGTCAATGCGCATCGCGATTTCGGGCTGAGGCTTTTCGAAAGGCCTGCTCGAACTCCCGGATTGCGAGCCGTGACGCGTGCGAAGCGTTGGCCATGGCCCAACCGCCTCTTCCTGGCCAGCACTTGTGGAGCACAGACTCCAGCCGAGTGTAGGCGCAGCGACCCACGCCGGAGACGAAAAGCGTGAAACTCAAATGGAAAGGGGAGCACGCTGTAGGCGCAACGAACACGGTGCCCGCAATTATGAGTCGTGTTCGTTACGGTCGTTAAGGAGAGGAAATGAAACCGCCCGTCGGCACTCATGTCGTGGACACGCGAACTGGAAAGGTGGGAATCGTCATGGGGCACGAAGGGCCGTACGTGCAACTGAGACCGTACGGGGGCGGCAGGGAGTGGGACGCCGATCCCGCCGCCGTGCGCGGGGCCACCCAGGCGGAGCGGCTGAGCGCGGCGACCGCGTACGCCAACGCCCGCAGCCGGGGGGAAGTGCCTTGAGTAAGGTGCGGGCGCATGACTCTGTCGAGCATACGGAGATGGCGCAGGCCGCGGGCCGCGCGGCGCTACCCCCACCCGCTCACGGCACACCAACTCTGGATGGTGTCACTGAGCGCACCGGTCAGCCGGGACCGCAGCGCCTCGCGGACCACTCTGTACCCGTTCACGCGGATCGATGACGACAGCGCCCGCAACTGGCTGGCCGAGCAGTGGGAGATCACCTCGCGCGCCGAGCTGACGGACCGGCTGGACGGCTTGTCGCGCAGCGGCTACCGCGCCCGGGCCCTGCAGCTCCTCGGCGTCTCGCCGCTCGCCTGGGACGCCGCCCTGTACGCCGACATCGCCCGGCTCGGCTTCGGGTGCGGAATGATCACCGAGGCCGAGGCCTGGACCGCCCTGAAGAACATCGTGCCGGCGGTCGTGGGGACGTACGCCTCCTGGCAGGAGTACGCCGATCACTACCTGCTGGGGCGGACCGTGTGGCGCGACGGGCTGCGCGGCACCCAGGACGCGGCCTTCCCCGCCCCCCAGTCCGCCGCCGACGCCCATCTGCGCGCCCTCCTGAACCCGGCGAACCGGAGCAGCCCCTGGAACCTGGCCCCCTGGGACACCATCAGCCACCCCGACCGTCCCCGCTGAGCCCGGCGGTACGCGAGAATGGACCTCATGAGCCTGTTCCGCGACGACGGCATCGTGCTGCGCCCCCAGAAGCCGGGTGAGGCGGGCCGCATCGTGCTGCATCGTCGCGGGGGCCACGGCGCCCGATTGCGCCTGCGCGGCGGGCCGCACGCCCAGCCGGAAGTCTGCGGTGGTGACGGCGTGGTCTTGCGGACCCGGAAGCTCGGTGAGGCGGATCGGATCGTGCTGGATCGTCGCGGGGGGCATGGTGCCCGATTGCGGCTGAGTGGCGGGCCGGAAGTCTGCGGTGGTGACGGTGTCGTCTTGTGGACCCGGAAGCTCGGTGAGGCGGATCGGATCGTGCTGCATCGTCGCGGGGGGCGCGGTGCCCGATTGCCGCTGCGTGGCGGGCCGCACGCCCAGCCGGAAACCCGCGGTGGTGTGCGATGAGTCTGTTCGGAATGACGGCATTGTGCTGCGGACCCACAAACTCGGGGAAGCAGACCGGATCATGCTGCATCACTGCGGGGGGCACCGTGCCCGATTGCCGCCGCGCGGCGGGCCGCACGGCCAGCCGAACCCGCGGTGGTGCGCGATGAGTCTGTTTCGGGACGACGGCATCGTCTTGCGCACCCAGAAGCTCGGGGAAGCGGACCGGATCATCACGTTGCTCACCCGGGGGCACGGCCGGGTGCGGGCCGTGGCGCGTGGGGTGCGGCGGACGAAGTCCAAGTTCGGGGCCCGGCTCGAGCCCTTCTCCCACGTCGACGTGCAGTTCTTTGCGCGCGGGAGTGAGCTGGTCGGGCGCGGGCTGCCGTTGTGCACGCAGAGCGAGACCATCGCGCCGTACGGCGGCGGGATCGTCGCCGACTACGCCCGCTACACCGCGGGGACCGCCATGCTGGAGACCGCCGAGCGGTTCACCGATCACGAGGGCGAGCCGGCGGTGCAGCAGTACCTGCTGCTGGTGGGCGCCCTGCGCACCCTCGCCCGCGGCGAGCACGCCCCGCACCTCGTCCTCGACGCCTTCCTCCTGCGCTCCCTCGCCGTCAACGGCTACGCCCCCACCTTCAGCGACTGCGCCAAGTGCGGAATGCCCGGGCCGAACCGGTTCTTCTCGGTGGCCTCCGGCGGAGCCGTCTGCGTCGACTGCCGGGTGCCCGGCAGCGTCGTACCCTCGCCGCAGACCCTGGAACTGCTGGGCGCGCTGCTTACGGGAGACTGGGAGACC
The DNA here is from genome assembly GCF_039532765.1 of Streptomyces longisporus. Taxonomy (NCBI): domain Bacteria; kingdom Bacillati; phylum Actinomycetota; class Actinomycetes; order Kitasatosporales; family Streptomycetaceae; genus Streptomyces; species Streptomyces longisporus. The sequence continues at coordinate 35,420 of NZ_BAAASG010000011.1, read as the reverse complement.
GCGGACGCGTGCGAGCCGCGGTACGTCAGGGAGGGGAGCGGACTCGTGTCCGCCTATCTGCACTGGCATCTGGAACGCGGGCTGCGCTCGCTGCGTTACGTAGAGAAGTAAGCCGAAGAGGAGACGAGAAGCACATGGTCGTACGCGGGATCCTGGGACGCCAGCGCCGCGAGTACAGGGCACCGGAGCCGCACCCGTCCGGCGCCCGCGCGCCGAAGCTGCCGGGCGAGCTGGTCCCCAACCATGTGGCGATCGTCATGGACGGGAACGGACGGTGGGCGAAGGAGCGCGGGCTGCCGCGCACCGAGGGCCACAAGGTGGGCGCCGAGCGCGTCCTGGACGTGCTGCAGGGCGCCGTCGAGATGGGCGTCGGCAACATCTCGCTGTACGCCTTCTCCACCGAGAACTGGAAGCGCTCGCCCGAAGAGGTCCGCTTCCTGATGAACTTCAACCGGGACTTCATCCGCAAGACCCGCGACCAGCTCGACGAACTCGGCATCCGGGTGCGCTGGGTGGGCCGGATGCCCAAGCTGTGGAAGTCCGTCGCCAAGGAGCTCCAGGTCGCCCAGGAGCAGACCAAGGACAACGACAGGCTCACGCTGTACTTCTGCATGAACTACGGCGGTCGCGCGGAGATCGCCGACGCCGCGCAGGCCCTGGCGGAGGACGTGAAGGCGGGGCGCCTCGACCCCTCCAAGGTCACCGAGAAGACCCTCGCCAAGTACCTCTACTACCCGGACATGCCGGACGTGGACCTGTTCCTGCGGCCGAGCGGCGAGCAGCGCACCTCCAACTACCTGCTCTGGCAGAGCGCCTACGCCGAGATGGTCTTCCAGGACGTGCTGTGGCCGGACTTCGACCGCCGCGACCTGTGGCGGGCCTGCGTCGAGTTCGCCTCCCGCGACCGCCGCTTCGGCGGCGCCGTCCCGAACGAGCAACTGCTCGCCATGGAACGGGACATGCGGGGCGGCCCGGCCACCTCGTAGAGCTGATCATCGCCCCGCCGAAAAGCACCTGTACGATCCCGCCTCATGGTCATGGACATGGGGCGGGACGCCGAACAGGGCGCGGTCGAGCTGGTGTATCAGCCGGTCGCGGGGGATTTCTCGGGGGCGCTGCGGGAGCGCAGACGGTTCAACCGGGCGGGGAAGATACAGAGGTGGACAGTCGGCTTCATCGCCGTGGCCTTCGTCGTCGAGCTCGCGGCTGCGCTCACTGGGGGACACGTCGACTGGTTTCCGCTGATCTGGATGCCGCTGTTCGCGGGAATCCTGCTCCTCACTCCGCAGTTGACGGCCCGCACGGTCGTCAAGATCGCCGCCCGCAACGGCACGTACCGCGCGACGGTGACGGACGCCGGGCTGACGATGACGACCGACAACAGCACGACGTCGGTCAGCTGGGCCGCGCAGCCTCGCTATCGGGAGACCAAGGACGCCTTCTTCACCTTCAGCGACGACAAGAACGCCACCTGCTTCACGGTCCTGCCCAAGCGCGCCCTGCAGAGCCCCGCGGACGCGGACCGGCTGCGGGAGATCCTCGACCGCAACCTGACCCGCGTCTGAGCGTCAGTTCCCCGCGGAGGCGCAGTCCGCACAGGTACCGAAGATCTCCACCGTGTGCGCCACGTTGACGTACCCGTGCTCCGACGCGATCGCCTCCGCCCACTTCTCCACCGCGGGTCCCTCCACCTCGACCGCCTTGCCGCAGACACGGCACACGAGGTGGTGGTGGTGCTCACCGGTGGAGCAGCGGCGGTAGACGGACTCGCCGTCGGAGGTGCGCAGGACGTCGACCTCGCCGGCGTCGGCGAGGTTCTGGAGGGTGCGGTAGACGGTGGTGAGGCCGACCGAGTCCCCCTTGTGCTTGAGCATGTCGTGGAGTTCCTGCGCGCTGCGGAACTCGTCCACCTCGTCGAGCGCCGCCGCCACAGCGGCACGCTGCCGGGTGGCGCGGCCCTTCACGGGCGGTCCAGCGGTCGTCACCGGTTCCTCCTCTTTTCGGCTCGATCGCCTGCGGGGCGCCTTGTGCCGGTGTCGCGCCCTCGACACCGGCGCGCCCCTTCGGCTCCTCGCGCCTCCTACGTCTGCGCTTGCCGGGCCATTGTGCCAGCCCGGCTGGTGCGCAGTCAGACGCCGACCTTCCCCTCGGGGGTGCGCGCGGCCGGAATTGCACACTCCGCCGGGTCGCCGGCGGGCTGTGCGGCCGCTGCGGCGCGGGCGCGGCGACGGGCCAGCGGGGCCGCCAGCGCGGTCAGCGCCATGAAGGCCGCGATGGTCAGCAGCACGATCGTCGCGCCGGGCGGCACGTCCTGGTAGTACGACGTGATCGTGCCGCCGATGGTCACGGAGACCCCGATCGCCACCGCGATCGCGAAGGTCGCCGCGAAGCTGCGGCTCAACTGCTGTGCCGCCGCCACGGGCACCACCATCAGGGCGCTCACCAGCAGCAGACCCACCACTCGCATCGCGACCGTCACCGTCACCGCCGCCGTGACGGCGGTCAGGAGGTTCAGGGCGCGCACCGGAAGGCCCGTGACCCGTGCGAACTCCTCGTCCTGGCTGACGGCGAAGAGCTGCCGGCGCAGACCGAGGGTGACCAGCACCACGAAGCCCGCGAGCAGGCAGATCGCCGTGACGTCCGACTGCGAGACGGTCGACAGCGAGCCGAAGAGGTACGAGGTCAGGTTGGCGTTGGAACCGCCCGGCGCGAGGTTGATGAACATCACGCCGCCGGCCATGCCGCCGTAGAAGAGCATCGCGAGGGCGATGTCGCCGCGAGTGCGGCCGTACCAGCGGATCAGCTCCATCAGGACCGCGCCGAGCACGGAGGTGAGGGACGCCATCCAGACCGGGGACGCGGAGAGCAGGAAGCCGAGGCCGACGCCGGTCATCGCCACATGGCCGATGCCGTCGCCCATCAGGGCCTGGCGGCGCTGCACGAGGTAGATGCCGATCGCCGGGGCGGTGATGCCGACGAGGACGGCGGCGAGCAGGGCCCGCTGCATGAAGGCGAAGTCGAGAAAGTCCATTACCGATCCATCAGCTCAGCAGGCCGGTGCGCACGGGCGTGTGCTCGTGGGGGTGTACGTGGTCGTGACCGGGCAGCGCGTGCTGGCCGACGGCCCGTGGGGGCGGTCCGTCGTGCAGGACGCAGCCGTCGCGGAGCACCACCGCGCGGTCGATGAGGGGCTCGAGCGGCCCGAGTTCGTGCAGGACGAGCAGGACCGTCGTACCGGCCGCGACCTGCTCCCGCAGCGTCTGCGCGAGCACCTCCTGGCTGGCCAGGTCCACGCCCGCCATCGGCTCGTCCATGATCAGCAGTTCGGGTTCGGCGGCGAGCGCACGGGCGATCAGCACACGCTGGTGCTGGCCGCCGGAGAGGGCGTTCACCGAGTCCCTGGCCCTGTCGGCCATGCCGACCAGCTCCAGGGCCCGCCGTACGGCCGCATGGTCCGCCTTGCGCAGCACACCGAAGCGGGCCCGGCTGAGCCGCCCCGACGACACGATCTCGGTGACGGTGGCGGGTACGCCGCCCGCGGCGGTCGTGCGCTGCGGCACGTACCCCACCCGCGCCCAGTCCCGGAACCGCTTGCGCTCCGTGCCGAACAGCTCGACCTCGCCGGCGCTCACCGGCACCTGGCCGATGATCGTGCGGATCGCGGTCGACTTGCCGGAGCCGTTGGCGCCGAGCAGCGCGACGACCTCACCGCGTGCCACGGTGAGGTCGATCCCGCGCAGGACGGGGCGCGAGCCCAGGTCGGCGCGGACCCCGCGCATCGCTATGACGGGCTCGTCCGGTGCACCCACGCCCATGTCGTCCTCCGTAAACGTCATTTGGATCCCAGGGCCGTCTGCAGCGCCTTGAGGTTGGCCTCCTGGACCGAGAAGTAGTCCTTGCCGCGGGACTTCGACGTGATGCCCTCGATCGGGTCGAGGACGTCCGTCTTCAGTCCGGCGTCGGCGGCGATGGTCTTCGCGGTCTTGTCGCTGACGAGCGTCTCGTAGAACACGGTCGTGACGCCGTCGGCCTTCGCCATCTTCTCAAGGTCCTTCACCCGGGCCGCGCTCGGCTCGGACTCGGGGTCGAGGCCGTTGATGGCCTCCTCGGTCAGGCCGTAGCGCTCGGCGAGGTAGCCGAAGGCTGCGTGCGTGGTGATGAACACCTTGGTCCTGGAGCCCGAAAGGCCGTTCCTGAACTGGGTGTTGAGTGCGTCGAGCCTCTTGACCAGGGCCGCGGTGTTCTTCTTGTAGTCGGCCGCGTGGGCCGGGTCCGCCTTCTCGAAGGCGGCGCCGACCCCCTCGGCGACCTGGGCGTACCTCACCGGGTCGAGCCAGATGTGGGGGTCGAGGCCGGCCAGCTCCTCGTTCTTGGAGCTGTCGTGGGAGGCCGCGTGACCGCCGACCTCGTTGCCGTGCTTCTCCAGCGAGGTGAGCGCTCCGGCGTCGATCTTCGTCTTGACCTCGGACTGGGCCACCGCGTCGTCGACGGCCGGCTGGAGGTTCTTCAGGTAGAGCACCGCGTCGGACTCCTGGAGCTGCGCGGTCTGCCGGGCGCTGATCTCCAGGTCGTGCGGCTCCTGCCCGGGCTGGGTCAGGTTGGTGACGTGCACATGGTTCCCGCCGATCTGCTCGGCGAGGAACTCCAGCGGGTAGAACGACGCGACGACGTCGAACTTGCCGGTGGTGCCCGCGGCGGCGCTCTCACCGGAGCAGGCGGAGAGGGTGGTCAGGCCGAGGGCGGTGACCGCGGCCGTGGCCGCGGTGGATATGAGGCGTCGTCGTACGTTCATGACAGTCATTTTCAACAAAGATGGAAACCGTTGTCAACAAACATCCGAGTGGGAACCGATTTGATTGAGGGGGAGCCCCCGCCGGTACCCTGAAGCATTCGCTCTGAAGCGTCTCGCTTCGTCGCCCGTCGTCGTAATGAAGAGAGCACCGTGGCCGCCGACAAGATCGACACCATCGTCAGCCTGAGCAAGCGCCGTGGCTTTGTATTCCCGTGCAGCGAGATCTACGGCGGCCAGCGCGCCGCCTGGGACTACGGACCGCTGGGTGTCGAGCTCAAGGAGAACCTGAAGCGCCAGTGGTGGCGCTACATGGTGACGTCGCGCGAGGACGTGGTCGGTATCGACTCGTCCGTGATCCTGGCCCCCGAGGTCTGGGTCGCCTCCGGCCACGTCGCCACCTTCACGGACCCGCTCACCGAGTGCACCTCCTGCCACAAGCGGTTCCGCGCGGACCACCTGGAGGAGGCCTACGAGGCGAAGAAGGGCCACCTCCCGGAGAACGGCCTGGCCGACATCAACTGCCCGAACTGCGGCAACAAGGGCCAGTTCACCGAGCCCAAGCAGTTCTCGGGCCTGCTGTCGACGCACCTCGGCCCGACGCAGGACTCCGGCTCCATCGCCTATCTGCGCCCCGAGACCGCCCAGGGCATCTTCACCAACTTCGCCCAGGTGCAGACCACCTCGCGCAAGAAGCCCCCGTTCGGCATCGCGCAGATGGGCAAGTCCTTCCGCAACGAGATCACGCCCGGCAACTTCATCTTCCGCACCCGCGAGTTCGAGCAGATGGAGATGGAGTTCTTCGTCAAGCCGGGCGAGGACGAGAAGTGGCAGGAGTACTGGATGGAGCAGCGCTGGAACTGGTACACGGGCCTTGGTCTCCGTGAGGAGAACATGCGCTGGTACGAGCACCCGCAGGAGAAGCTCTCCCACTACTCCAAGCGCACCGCCGACATCGAGTACCGCTTCCAGTTCGGCGGCAACGAGTGGGGCGAGCTGGAGGGCGTCGCCAACCGCACCGACTACGACCTCTCCTCGCACTCCAAGGCCTCCGGCCAGGACCTCTTCTACTTCGACCAGGAGGCCGGCGAGCGCTGGACCCCCTACGTCATCGAGCCGGCGGCCGGTGTCGGCCGGGCGATGCTCGCCTTCCTGCTCGACGCCTACGTCGAGGACGAGGCGCCCAACGCCAAGGGCAAGATGGAGAAGCGCACGGTGCTGCGCCTGGACCACCGCCTGGCGCCCGTGAAGGTCGCGGTGCTGCCGCTGTCCCGCAACCCCGAGCTGTCCCCGAAGGCCAAGGGCCTCGCCCAGGCGCTGCGCCAGAACTGGAACATCGAGTTCGACGACGCGGGCGCCATCGGCCGCCGCTACCGCCGCCAGGACGAGATCGGCACGCCGTACTGCGTGACGGTCGACTTCGACACGCTGGACGACAATGCGGTGACGGTGCGTGAGCGTGACTCCATGAAGCAGGAGCGGGTGTCTCTCGACCAGATCGAGGGTTACCTGGCCGGGCGGCTCGTCGGCGCCTAGGTTCCCGGGGGCTGCCGCTCCCCGGACCCCCGCTTGGGAAAGATCCGTGGTGGCCCCCGATACAGGTCTCGCATTGGCCCTGTATCGGGGGCCGCTGCGTCACGAGGCTGACCCCATGAGTCTCGCCTTTCTCCTCACCACCCTTGTCGTCGTCGCCACGCCCGGTACCGGTGTCGTCTACACCCTGGCCGCCGGGCTGTCGCACGGCCGCCGTGCGAGTGTCGTCGCCGCCTTCGCCTGCACGGTCGGGATCGTGCCGCATGTGCTGGCCACCGTCACCGGGCTCGCCGCGCTGCTCAACGCGAGCGCGGCCGCCTTCCAGGTCTTCAAGTACGCCGGTGTCGCCTATCTCCTCTACATGGCGTGGGCGACGGTGCGGGACAAGGAGGCGATCGCGGTGGACGAGGCGGCCGCCCCGAGTTCGGCGGGGCGGGTGATCGTCCGCGGTGTGCTCATCAACCTCCTCAATCCCAAGCTGACGATCTTCTTCTTCGCGTTCCTGCCGCAGTTCGTGGATCCGGGTGCCCCGCAGGCGCTGCCGCGGATGCTGTGGCTGAGCGGTGTGTTCATGCTGGCGACCTTCGTCGTCTTCGCCGCGTACGGGATCCTCGCCGCGTCGGTCCGCAACCGCGTCACCTCGCGGCCACGGGTGATGGCTTGGCTGCGGCGGGGGTTTGCGGGGTCGTTCGTGGCGCTGGGCGCCAAGCTGGCGCTGACCGCCCGGTAGTCGCTCCGCGGGCTCAACGGCCCTGCAGCGCCTTCACGTTGTCGCCGAACGTCCAGCCCTTCGAGCCGTCCCAGTTGATCGACCAGGTCATCAGGCCCTTGAGTGCGGTGCCGTAGTGCCTCCAGGCCTGGGAGACGAGGGACGGTGACATGTGGCCGCCGCCGGCGCCCGGCTGGGCGGGGAGGCCGGGGGCCTGCTTGTCGTACGGCACCTTGATCGTCGTACCCTGCACGACCAGACCCTTGTTGAGGCAGTCGGTCTGGGCGACGAAACCCGCCACCGTGCCGGCCTGGTACGAGTCGCCCGAGCAGCCGTACATGCTGCCGTTGTAGTACTGCATGTTCAGCCACCACAGTCGGCCGTTGTCGGCGTACTTCTTGATGATCGGCAGGTACGCGCCCCAGATGGAGCCGTAGCTGATGCTGCCGCCGGTGACGTAGGCCGTCTCCGGGGCCATGGTGAGGCCGAAGTTCGACGGCATCCGCGCCAGGATCCCGTCGATGATGCGGATCAAGTTGGCCTGCGAGGTAGAGAGTTGGGTGATGTTCCCGCTGCCCACCAGGCCCGTCTCGATGTCTATGTCGATGCCGTCGAAGTTGTACTTCTTCAGGATCGGGACGATCGTCGAGACGAACCTGTCGGCCACGGAGGACGAGCTGAGGTCGATGCCCGCGGCCGCTCCTCCGATCGACAGCAGGATCGTCTGGCCGGACGCCTTCGCCGTGCACATCTCGGCGGGCGTCGCCACCTTCACGCCCGAGTCCATGCCGTCCTCCCAGAGGGCCGTTCCGTCGGAACGGATCACCGGGAACGCTGCATTGATCACGTTGTAGCCGTGCGCGGGGATGCGGGAGTCGGTGATCGGGGTCCAGCCGAAGGGCGGGTGGACGCCGTTCGCGGAGCCGTCCCAGCTCTCCCAGTAACCCTGGAGGACCTTTCCCGCGGGCCTCGACCTGACCGCGCAGGTGTCGGCTGCCGAGGCGGTGGGGGCGGCGGGGAGTTGGGTGGCGGCGGCGGTCGCGAGCGCGGTGGCGAACAGGGCCAGGGTGCGGCGGAGCATCGGGCCTCCCGGTGGGGGTCGGCGAGGTGTCGTAGGCATGACAGTGCTCTGGTCCAGACCTCTCGTCAATAGGTCTGGACCAGCTTGAGGAGAGGCCTGAGATGGGGTGGCAAAGATGGAATGACAGATATTGAAATCTGTCAGCTGTCATGTCAGGGTGGAGTGCATGACGATGCGAACCCGAAACCTCGGAACCACCGGCCCCCAGGTCTCCGCCCTCGGCCTCGGCTGCATGGGCATGTCCGGCATGTACGGCGAAGCGGACCGCGCCGAGTCCATCGCCACCATCCACGCGGCCCTGGAAGCCGGCGTCACCCTGCTCGACACCGGCGACTTCTACGGCATGGGCCACAACGAACTGCTGATCAGCGAGGCCCTGCGCACCGCCCCGCCCGCCCTGCGGGAGAACGCGCTGCTCAGCGTGAAGTTCGGCGCCCAGCGAGGCCCGGACGGCGAGTGGTACGGATTCGACGGCAGCCCGGCCGCCGTGAAGACCTCCGCCGCGTACTCCCTCCAGCGCCTCGGCGTCGACCACATCGACGTCTACCGCCCCGCCCGCCTCGACCCGGACGTGCCGGTCGAGGAGACCGTCGGCGCCATCGCGGAACTGGTCGAGAAGGGGTACGTCCGCCACATCGGCCTCAGCGAGGTCGGCGCGGGCACCATCCGCCGGGCCGCCGCCACCGCCCCGATCGCCGACCTGCAGATCGAGTACGCGCTGATCTCCCGCGGCCCCGAGCGGGAGATCCTGCCCACGCTGCGCGAACTGGGCATCGCGGTCACCGCGTACGGCGTGCTCTCCCGCGGGCTGATCTCCGGCCATGTCTCGGCCGACCGCGGGTTCGACGCGAACGACTTCCGCGCCCACTCGCCCCGCTTCCAGGGCGACAACCTCCAGCACAACCTCACGCTGGTCGAGTCGCTGCGCAAGATCGCCGAGCAGAAGGGCGTGTCCGTCGCGCAGATCGCCATCGCCTGGGTGCTGTCGCAGGGCCCGCGGCACAACACGGACATCGTGCCGCTGATCGGCGCCCGCACCCGCGAGCGGCTCGGGGAGGCCCTGGGCGCCCTGGACGTGACCCTGGACGCTGCCGACCTCGCCGCCATCGAGTCCGCCGTACCCGCGGACGCGGCGGCCGGCGAGCGGTACGCCCCCGCCCAGATGGCCATGCTCGACAGCGAGCGCTGATCACGGTGCCGGGTACCGTCTAGCCATGCCTGCCACCAGCGAGACCCTGACCGCCGAGCGCATCCTCGAGGCGACCGAGGAGGTGCTGCGCCGCCACGGCCCGGCCAAGGCCACCGTGGTCGACGTGGCCCGCGCGCTCGGCGTCAGCCACGGCAGCGTCTACCGCCACTTCCGTACGAAGGCGGCGCTGCGGGAGGCGGTGACCAAGCGGTGGCTGGACCGTGCGACCCAGGAGCTGGCCGGTATCGCCGCGGACGCGGGGCGGGACCCGGAGGCCGGGGTGCGGGAGTGGCTCGCGGCACTGTTCGCGGCCAAGCGGCTCAAGGCGGGCGGGGATCCCGAGTTGTTCGCCACGTACTCGGTTCTGGCCGGTGAGGCGGGGGAGGTGGTCAGCGGGCATATCGCCGAGCTGACCGGGCAGCTGACCGCGATCGTGCGGGCGGGGGTCGAAGCGGGGGTTTTCGCTGTCGCGGATCCGGTGACCGCCGCGCGTGCGCTGTTTCAGGCCACGGGCCGCTTCCATGACCCCGGTTACGCCAAGGAGTGGGAACGGCCGGGGGTGGAGGCGGAGTTCGAGGCGGTGGTGGATCTGTTGGTGCGGGGGCTGCGGCGCTGAGCGCCGCCGGGTGCCTTGACGGGACGTCGATCGCCTGCGGGTTCGTCGTGGCTTGTCGCGCAGTTCCCCGCGCCCCTTTGGGGCGCGGCTGCACCGCAGGGGACTTCGCTCGCCCCGCTCGGCAACCGCCCCCGCCCGAACCGCTGGGCAGGCGTCAGCCTTGCGCCACGCACCCCCAGAAGTCCCGCATCACCGGTGTCGGCGTCGGGTTTGCCATGCCGGCCTGGGTCAGGAGGATCGCCACCGTCCCCGTGGGCGGGATGATGTGGGCCGTTGTGCCGGTGCCGCCCACCCAGCCGTAGCGGCCGGGGACGTTCCAGGGGTCTGCGGGGGTGACGTCGACCTGGCCGCCGTAGCCCCAGCCCTGGCCCTCCAGGAAGAGGGGGACGGCGTCGCGCTGTGCGGCCGTGAGGTGGTTGGTGGTCATGCGGCTGACGGAGGTGGGGGAGAGGAGCCGGTGGCCGGCGGGGCTGGTGCCGGTGTTCAGGAGGAGACGGGCGAAGGCGAGCCAGTCGTCGGCTGTGGAGACGAGGCCCCCGCCGCCGGAGTGGAAGCGCGGGACGCGGCTCCAGTCGCCGTCCGGGGTGTCCGCCGGATGGAGGGTGCCGTCCTCGGCCGGGGCGTAGGACGAGGTGAAGCGGTGCCGTTTCGACGAAGGGACCTCGAACGCCGTGTCCTGCATGCCCAGCGGTTCGAAGATCCGTTCCGCGAGGAATTCGGGGAGCGTACGGCCCGACGCCCGGGCGATCAGGATGCCCTGCAGATCGGACGAGGTGCCGTAGAGCCAGGCCTCGCCCGGCTGGTGGAGCATCGGTACCTGGGCGAGGAGGCGCAGCCAGGTGTCGTGGTCCGGCCAGTCCTGGAGGCTCCGGCCGTCCTTCTGGACCGCGAACAGGGACTGCACCGCGGGGAGCGAGAAGTCGGCGGGGAAGCCCCAGCCGGTGCGGGAGCTGAGCAGGTCCTCGACGGTGATCGGGCGGGCCGCCGGGACCACGTCCTCGACGGGCGCGTCGGGGGTGCGGACCACGAGCGGCTTCGCCAGTTCCGGCAGCCACTCCTCCACCGGTGAGTCGAGGCCGAGCAGCCCGTCCTCCACCAGCATCAGCACCGCCGCCGCCGTGATCGGCTTGGTGATGGAGGCGATGCGGAAGAGGGAGTCCCGGGCCATCGGTGCGGTGCCTTCGGTGTCCACCGAGCCGACGGTCACCACCTCGACGTCGTCGCCGCGGGCCACCAGGGCGACGGCGCCGGGTACGGAGCCGTCGTCGACGTGCCGTTGCAGGGTGTCGTACAGAGTGCTCATCGGTCGGCCTTCCGGTCTGGGCGGTCGTCCCCAGTACGACTCCCGGGACGGCGGAAAGTCATCGGGCCGTCCGCTCCCGGGAGCCCTACGCCTCCGACGCCCCCGACGGATCCACCGTCGCCTGGTGCTCCTCCGCGAGATGCTCCTCCGCCTTCAGCCAGGGCAGGAACTGCGCGCTCTTGCGCCAGCCGCACGTGTCACATCTGATCATGCGCTGCGCGCCCTTGCGCTGCACTCGGACGACGTGCTCGCGCCCGTGCTGGTCCCAGCGGCTCACCTTGCTCGTGTTGATCTCCAGCATGATGTCTCGCCTCCGGCACAGGAGTGTGCAGCAAGACCAACATCAACAGGGACTTCCGCACGGCGAGTTGACCAAGCCGTGGCCGATTCCACACGGGATCGCGCGGGCGTCAGCCGATGGTGCGCGGCAGACGCAGGCTGAGCAGGCCGGTCAGGACCACACAGCCCAACTGGGTCAGGAGCGTGGTGACCAGGGCGTCCCGCATGCCCAGCCCCGGGACCAGGGAGAGGAAGAGGGTGCCGAGGGCCGCCACCCCGAGGGCCAGGGAGGACTGCTGGGTCGTCATCATCACGCCGCTGCCGACACCGGCCCTCGCGGGCTCCACCTCGGACAGCACGACCCGGAAGACGATGGGGAGTTGGAGTGCCTGACCGGCGCCGGCGAGAGCCGCTCCGGGGAGCAGTTCGACGAAGCCGAGGTCCGGCCAGGACCGCCAGGCGGCCAGCGCCATCAGGCCCACGCCCGCTCCCTGGATCAGCGCACCGGCGGTGACCACCCGGGTGCCGTACCGCGCGACCAGCCGCGGCCCGGCGAGCGAGACGAAGAAGAACACGACGGCCATCGGCGCGAGCGCCAGCCCCGCCGGGACCGGGCCGAGCCCCGCGCCCCGCTGCAGCGCCACGGCGACGACGAACATGAAGCCGCTGAAGCCGACGCCGAACGGCACGATCATCACCAGTCCGCGGCGCAGTGAAGGGAGCGCGAACAGACTGGGCGGGACCAGCGGTGTACGGCCCCTGCGGTCGGCCCGGCGCTCCACCGCGTAGAACGCGGCCGCGACGAAGGGGAACGCCGCCAGCGACAGCCACGTCCACAGCGGCCAGCCCGCCGAACGGCCCTCGGTGAGCGGGGCCAGCAGCGCGAGCAGCGAGGCGGTGAGCAGGACGGTGCCGGGACCGTCGACCGGCTCCGGGTGCTGGGAGCGGGTCTCCGGGACGGCACGGGCGGCGAGGACCAGGCCCGCGATCACCACGGGTACGTTCACCAGGAACACCGAGCGCCAGCCGGTGCCGGCGATGTCGGCGGCGACCAGGATCCCGCCGAGGATCTGCCCGGCCACCATGGACAGTCCGGCCGTGGCGCCGTAAAGACCCATGGCCTTCGCGCGCCGCTGTCCCGAGGTCGCCGCCTGGATGGTGGCGAGGACCTGCGGCAGCATCGCGGCGGACGCCGCACCCTGCGCGACCCGCGCCGCGACCAGGGCCCAGGCGTTGGGCGCGAGCCCGCAGGCCAGCGAGGTCAGTCCGAAGGCCGCCACTCCGCCGAGGAAGAACCGCCGCCGCCCGAACAGATCGCCCAGCCGTCCGCCGAGGACGAGCAGCACGGCGTACGCGAGACCGTATCCCGCGACGACGAGTTCGAGTACGGCCTCACTCGCGTGCAGATCCCGGCCGATGGTCGGCAGGGCGACATTGACGATGAAGAAGTCGATGAGAGGAAGTGCCGCTGCCAGCAGCACGGTGAAGAGTCCCAGGCCGCCGAGCGAGGGTGGCGCGGCCGGCGAGCGGACGGTGCGTGTAGCGATGGTTTCGGTCACGCCTCTGAGCGTGCGCCCTCTCCCAGGCTGGTACCAGAGTCTCCTTATCCTGGTAGAAGAACCACCTGGAAACAGTGTCCGCAGGGCGGCAGGCTGGAGGCATGGCGACGATGACTCAGGTGACGACCCAGGAGACGGCGGCCCCGCGCTCGCACGGCACGGGCGCCGAGGTGCGGCGCCATGAGCTGGCGGCCTTCCTGCGCAGTCGCCGCGAACGCATCACCCCGGAGGAGGTGGGGCTCCCGCGCGGCCGCCGGCGCCGCACGCCCGGACTGCGCCGCGAGGAGGTCGCCCAGCTCTCCGCGGTCGGCGTCACCTGGTACACCTGGCTCGAACAGGGCCGCGACATCCAGGTCTCCGTGCAGGTCCTCGACGCCCTCGCCCGCACCCTGATGCTCGACGCCACCGAGCGCGCCCACCTCTTCCAGCTCTCCGGCGCGGTGGACCCGACCCCCGCCCTGCTGTGCCCGTCGGTGACACCCGCCCTGCGGGCCATGCTGGAGCAACTGGAGCCGTACCCCGCCAGCATCCAGAACAGCCGGTACGACATCCTCGCCCACAACCGCACCCTCGGCCTGCTGCTGTGCGACCTGGAGGCGGTACCGCCCGAGGACCGCAACTGCATCCTGCTGTCCTACACGAACGAGGACTGGCGCAACTCGATCGTGCACCTGGAGGACACCCGCCGCCTGATGGCCGCCCGCCTGCGCGCCGCCATGGCCGGCCATCTCACCGAACCCGCCTGGAAGATGCTCCTTAGGCGCCTGCGCGAGTACCCGGAGTTCTGCGAGGCCTGGGAGCGCCACGAGGTGGTCGTCGCCCACAGCAAACGCAAGGAGTTCCTCAACCGCCTGGTGGGCCGAGTGGTCGTGGACCAGTCCGAACTGTGGCTGGGCCCGGAATTGGGGTCGCGGATGGTGACGTACGTCCCGGCGGACGAGGAGTCGAGGGAGCGGCTGGAGAGGTTGCACGAGATTGCGCTCAAGAAGGGCGCGTCTCAACTGGCGTAGGTGCAGCGGCCTGAAGGGGCGCGGGGCTGTATCAATATGCGGCTCCCCCGCGTGGGCGCGACCAGCCCCCACGCACCCGCACCCGCCGAACTACGCACTGACCCCCGCCGCTTGGCGCACCTCCGCGGAGTCAAGCTGCGCAGCCGTCCGCTCGGCACTCCGCCGAGCCCACCGCCCACTGCTCAGCGCCCCAAGCACCAGCACCGCAACCCCGCACCCCGTGAGGATCCACCACCCCGGCACGGAGGCCGAAACGAACACGTCCTTGTACGACGACGAGCCGACCCCCGAGGCCAGTACCGCCCCCACCACCGCAACCCCCAGCGTCTGCCCGAGCTGCCGGCTCGTGGAGGCCACGGCGGCGGCCACGCCGGCCTGACTGCGCGGCATACCGGAAACCGCCGTATTGGTGATCGGCGCGTTCACGAAGCCGAACCCGATGCCGAACAACAGGTACGCGACGAACAGCGTGACGTTCGACGTCTCGGCCTCGAACCCGGCGAACAGCACCGCACTCGCCGTGATCGCCGCGCCGGCGACAAGCAGTGACAGCCGCGGTCCCCTGCTCCCCACCAGCCGCCCGGACAGCGGCGCACACAGGAACGTAGGCACCGCCATCGGCAGCATCCACAGCCCCGCGTGCAGCGCGTCGTACCCGCGCACGTTCTGCAGATACAGCGTGGACAGGAACAGGAACCCGCCGAGCGCGGCGAACGCACTGATCGCGATCACCGTCGCCCCGCTGAACGGCACCGACCGGAAGAACCGCAGATCGATCAGCGGTTCGTCGCGACGGGGCTCGTACCGGAGCAGGCCCGCCAGGGCGGCCAGCGCGACCGCGACGAAGGGCAGCACATAGGCCGCTCCCGAGGTCGGGGCCTCGATGATCGCGTACGTCAGGGAGCCGAAGAGGGCGATCACCAGGAGCTGGCCGACGGGGTCGGGGCGGCGGGCCTTGGGTGCGCGGGACTCGGGGACGTAGCGGAGGGTGAGCAGCAGGGCCGCGAGACCCACCGGCAGGTTGACCCAGAAGATCGAGCGCCAGCCGACCGACTCCACCAGCAGCCCGCCGGCCAGCGGACCCGCGGCCATGGAGATGCCGACGACGCCTCCCCAGACGCCGATCGCACGGGCGCGCTCGGCCGGCTGTGTGAAGGTGTTGGTGATGATCGACATGGCGACCGGGTTGAGCATCGAACCGCCGACCGCCTGGATCATGCGGAAGGCGATGAGCGAGTCGAGGTTCGGGGCGAGGGAGCACAGCAGCGAGCCCGCCGTGAAGATGATCAGGCCCGCCATGAAGACCCGCTTGCGGCCGATGCGGTCGGCCGTGGAGCCGGAGAGCATCAGCAGCGAGGCCAGGACCAGCGTGTACGCGTCGATGGTCCACTGCAGTCCGGCGGTGCTCGCGTGCAGGTCACGCTGCATCGAGGGCAGGGCGACGTTCAGGGCGGTGACGTCCAGGCTCACGATCAGCAGGCTCATACAGCAGATCGCGAGGACCAGGAAGCGTCGGCGGTGGCTGAGCTCGGGCATGCGTTTCACTCTACGCCGACTTCGATAGTGTGTCTAACTAATAGTGCCGCTAACTAATGGCTGCTACATGATCAGTTCGACGGCTGCCACATGATCACTGCTGATGCGCGACAATGGCCCAATGCCCACGCCCGTGTCCCCGCTGCAGATCGGCCCGCACACCGTCGAGCCGCCCGTCGTCCTGGCCCCGATGGCCGGGATCACCAACGCGCCCTTCCGCACCCTGTGCAGAGAGTTCAGTGGTGGCAAGGGCCTTTTCGTGAGCGAGATGATCACGACCCGGGCGCTGGTCGAGCGCAACGAGAAGACCATGCAGCTGATCCAGTTCGACGCGACGGAGAAGCCGCGCTCGATCCAGCTGTACGGCGTCGACCCGGCCACCGTCGGCAAGGCCGTCCGCATGATCGCGGAGGAGGACCTCGCCGACCACATCGACCTGAACTTCGGCTGCCCGGTCCCGAAGGTGACGCGCAAGGGCGGCGGCTCGGCCCTGCCCTACAAGCGCAACCTGCTGCGCGCCATCCTGCGGGAGGCTGTCTCGGGTGCGGGCGACCTCCCGGTCACCATGAAGATGCGCAAGGGCATCGACGACGACCACATCACCTTCCTCGACGCCGGCCGGATCGCCGTGGAGGAGGGCGTGACGGCCATCGCCCTGCACGGCCGCACCGCCGCCCAGCACTACGGCGGCACCGCGGACTGGGACGCGATCGCTCGCCTCAAGGAGCATGTGCCGGAGATCCCCGTCCTCGGCAACGGTGACATCTGGTCGGCCCAGGACGCGCTGCGGATGGTGCGGGAGACGGGCTGCGACGGCGTGGTCGTGGGCCGCGGCTGCCTGGGCCGGCCGTGGCTGTTCGCGGACCTGGTGGCGGCCTTCGAGGGGCGTACGGAAGCCATCGCGCGTCCCTCCCTGCGCGAGGTCGCCGACATCATGGTCCGCCACGCCACCCTCCTCGGGGAGTGGATCGGCGACGAGTCCAAGGGCGTCGTCGACTTCCGCAAGCACGTGGCCTGGTATCTGAAGGGCTTCGCGGTCGGCAGCGAGATGCGCAAGCGCCTCGCGATCACGTCGTCCCTGGCCGAACTCCGCGCCGGGCTGGACGAGTTGGACCTGGACCAGCCCTGGCCCACCGGCGCCGACGGCCCCCGCGGTCGCACGTCCGGCAACAACCGGGTGGTCCTGCCGGACGGCTGGCTGAAGGACCCGTACGACTGCGCGGGGATCGGCGAGGACGCGGAGCTGGACACCTCCGGCGGCTGACCCCCGCCCGCCTCCTCAGTCCTTCTTGGGGTGCGGGGTCGAGCCGTATGCCGTCAGGAACCTGTCGCGGAACGCGCTCATCTTCCAGACCGGGGCGTCGTGCGCCGGGCGCAGGCCGTCCGACCAGCCCCAGCTGTCGATCTTGTCGAGGACCTTGGGGTCCTTGGCGACGATCGAGATCGGCACGTCACGGCTGGCGTGGTTGCCGCTGACGCGGGCGATGGGCTGGTGGTCGCCGAGGAAGACCAGGACGGTGTTGTCGTTGCCGTAGCGCTCCAGCCACTGGGTGAGGGCGGTCACCGAGTACTGGACCGACTTGCCGTACTCCGCCTGGGATTTGGGGGAGCTGGCGATGATGTCCGAGGGCTTGTTGCCGGCCTTGTGGATGGCGTTGAAGACCGAGCCGTCACCGAGGTCGTCCCAGGGGACCATCTTCGGGATCGGCGCCCACGGCTGGTGGCTGGAGGTCAGGATGACCAGCGACATCAGGGGCTTGCTGCGCTTCTTGCTGTGTTCCAGGTTCTGGAACTGCTGGAGTGCGTACTGGTCCGGCATCGTCGACCAGCTGAACTTCGGGCCCTTGTAGCCCATCTGGAAGGCGTTGCGGTAGGAGTCCAGGCCGTAGAACTTCGACTCCGGCCAGCTCTTCTGCACACCCGGCATGATGCCGACCGTGTCCCAGTCGCCCGTCTTCTTGAACGCCTCGGTGAGGCTCATGTGGTCGCTCGCCATGAGTGTGCGGTAGCGCTGCTGGTTGCTGATCCACAGGCCCGACATGGTGGTGGAGTGACCGAGCCAGCTGCTGCCGCCGTACGTCGCCGACGTCAGCCAGCCGCTCTTGGCGTGGAAGCCCGCCTTCGCGAGGGCCTTGGTGCGGGCGTCGAGTGTCGCGTCGACACCGGGCGCCTCGACCGGGTCCTCGATCGCACTGCGGCCGTAGCTCTCGATGAACGTGAAGATCATGTCCTTGCCGCGCAGATCCGGCACCAGCTGTCCGGGCGGTGTGTTGCCGAACTCGTCGACCTTGGCGACCTTCTGGAACTCCGCCTCGTCCCGCAGCGTGTCCCGCACCCGGGCCGCCTGGATCGCCACCGCCCCGGCGGTGCGGTCGGAGGCGATCGGCACGCCCATGATCTGCAGACCGAGCGCGGAACACAGCACCCAGACCGTCGTGGCGGCCAGCGTCGCCCTCGTCGCCACCTGCTTGTGGAGCGCCAGCAGATTGCTGAGACGGACCATCGCGAGGGCCATCAGGCTCAACGAGAGGAGCACCAGGACCACCGCACCGACCGTCGCGCCGATCTCCACCGCCCTTCCCATCGAGTCCTGGATGTACGACTGCGCGTCGGGGAGCAGCTCCCAGTCGAGGACGACGTTGAAGGGACGGCCGAGGTATTCGTCGAACCCCATGTCCAGGAGGTTCACGATCGTCAACGCGCCCAGCGCGGCCCCGGACAGCACCGCCACCACCAGCCGCGGACGGCGCGGCAGCGCGAGCGCGACGGCGGCCCCGATGATCGCCTCCACCGGTATGCGCAGGAACCGGTCGACGTGCAGCGCGGTCAACCGGTTCGGCAGCAGCAGCGCACCGAGGACGAGCACGGCGGCGAGCACCGTGACGGCCCACCGGACGTTGCGTACGGCGGTGGGGTGCCGCTCCCGCCGGGCGGCCAGACGCGCCCGCAGCGTGACGCGCACAGGCGCCGTCCGCTCCGGCACTTCCGGCTCGACCTCGGGTGACATGCCCTCTGTGACGTTCTCGACGGTGTCCGGCTGCACCCGAAGGTCCTTCCGCGCGTGGCCCGTGACAAGGCGGCGGGCCACGCTGGGGAGGCACACGGATCAGCTTCAGGACCCGCTTGGCCCGCCGCCATCTCGTACGGGCCGCCTCGTCCGCCTGTTCAGGGGGACGAGGCAAACACCGGGCAAACGCCTGGTCAATGCGGTGCGCTCCGCGGGGTGCGGCGGCGGGGTGACGTCGGGCTGCGGCGCCGTCGTGGTTGGTCGCGCACTTCCCCGCACCCGCCGCACAACCGACCCGACCGAGCTCTTACGCGCCCCCCACGGCAGTGAGCAGCGCCAATGGGGCCGCCGCAGAACGAGACTCCCGCACACACGCGTGCGGATACGGCACCGGCTCCGCATGCGTATCCCGCCCATACCCGGCAATGACCTCCGGCAGCCGATGCCCCGCGGCCGTCGCCGCGTCGACCAGAGCGTGGGCCACCGTACGGGCCTCGTCATGCAACCCGTACCGCGCCAGCCCCAACGCGATCAGCGCGTTGTCGTGCGGCCACACCGAACCCCGGTGGTACGACAGCGGGTGGTACGCCGCCTGGCCCGCGGCCAGCGTCCGCACCCCCCACCCCGAGAAGAAGTCCGGCTCCAGCAGCCGCCGGCCCACCAGCTCCCCGTACTCCTTGTCCAGCAGCCCCGACCACAGCAGATGCCCGGCGTCCGAGGCCAGCGCGTCCACCTGGTTGCCCTCGCCGTCCAGCGCCAGCGCCGGGAAGGACCGGTCCGGCATCCAGAAGTCCCGCTGGAAACGGTCCCGCAGATCACCGGCCGCCTGCTCCAGGAGGGCCGCGTACACCTCGTCCTCCCAGACCGTGCGCGCGACCCAGGCCGTGCGGCGCAGCGCGTCGTAGGCGTACCCCTGCGCGCCCGCCGCCATCACGGCACCGGTCGCCCGGGTCCCGTCGGCGGAGCAGATCGCGCCGGGGGAGTCCTTCCAGTTCTGGTTGGCGAGGCCGCCCTGGTCGGCGCGGTAGACGAGGTAGCCGCGGGAGGTGAGCCCGCCGTGATCCAGCATCCAGCCGATCGCCGCACGCGCGTGGGGTTCCAGCCGGCGCGCGAGTGCCAGGTCCCCGGTCTGCTCGACGTAGGCACCGAGCAGCACGAGGAACAGCGGGGTCGCGTCCACCGACCCGTAGTAGCGCCCGTACGGCACCTGTCCGAAGTGCGCCAGCTCCCCGTGCCGTACCTCGTGCACGATCTTGCCGGGCTGGGAGACGGAGTCCGCACCGGTCTCGGTCGCCTGGGTGGCGGCGAGGGCGGGCAGCGTGGCGGCGGCCAGCTGCGGGCGGTAGGGGAGGGCGAACAGGGAGGTGAGCAGGGCGTCGCGGCCCAGCAGGGTGAGGAACCAGGGGGCGCCGGCCGCCGGTACGCGCAGCTCCTCACCGTCCGGGCCGGCCGCCGTGACCTGCAGCGAGGCCAGGTCCGCGAGACCGCGTGCGCAGGCCGCCGCCAGCTCGGGCCAGCCGGTCGGGAAGGGCACGCCCTCCGCGAACTCGCCCTCCAGCGCGAGGAGTTGGGCGTTGGCGGCGGCGGGCGAGTCGGGGATACGGGGGCCCGGCACCGCTCCGTGCGGACGGGCGGCCACCCGCAGCGCCAGTTCCGCCGTGCCGTGCGGCTCGAGTTCCAGGGTCCAGACGAGGCGCCGGGCGCCCGTGCCCGTCTCCTCGACGCCGTCCGGGGCGGGCTCGGCCGTCACCGTCGTACAGGAACGCCATTCGCCGCGCTGGTAGCTGAACTCCACGCCGTCGTCGAGGACCTGGCGGGAGCGGGTGGCGCCGATCTTGGTGTAGGTGCGGTGGTCGGAGCGCAGCTCGAACTGGTCGGTGAAGTCGGCGTCCGCGGTGACCGCGAGGCGGATGGTGGTCGGCACCGGGCGGTTGCTGGTCACCCGCAGGGACTCGACGAACGCGCTGTCGCCGACGGCCTGTTCGCGGAAGATCGTGTACGCGGGCGGCTCCTGGCGGCCGCCGCGCGGGACCAGGACGCAGCGCGCCGTGTCGCCGTCGGCGACCGGTGTGAGCGACTCCGGCACCGCGCCGTCGACCGTCAGCTGCCAGCGGCTCAGATGCCGGGCGTCGCGCACGAACAACCCGTCGGGGGAGCCCGACCCCCGCACCCCGCTGATGTCCCCGCTGTCGCCGACGGCCGCGAACGTCCCGCCGTGCACGAGCAGATGATGCCGGTCCGTCATGCCCGGTCGCCTCCCCTGACTTCCTCGTCGCTCCTGGCGAAGTCACTTCCGTCGCAGCCGCTGCTGCCGAAGTCGCTGCTGCCGAAGTCGCTTCGGTCGACGTCACCTCTGCCGACGTCACTTGTGTCGAACGTGCCGGTGCCCGTGCGGGACACGCCGTGTCCCGGGCGCTCGTGGAGCAGATCCAGCGCGAGCGCGGCGGTCCAGCCGAACCCCCTCGCGCCGCACGCCTCGCCGGTGAACGGGTCGACGTACTCGGCGAACCCGGAGCTGCCGGCGATGTCCAGGACGGCCTCCCGCAGCGCGTCGGCCAGCGACTGCTCGCCGTGTGTGCGCAGCCCGCGCTCCAGCAGCCAGCTCGTGTTGAACCAGGCCGGGCCCCGCCAGTAGCGGTGCGGGTCGAAGGCCTCGCCGAGCAGGTCGTAGGAGGGGACGAGGCGGGCCGCGGCGCCGAGGCCGAAGTGCGGGCCGCAGGCCGTGCGGACGAGGGCGGCGGTCGTCCCCCGCGGAAGCGTGGGCAGCAGGAGCGGTACGAGGCCCGAGACGCTCCGCTCCCGGATCAGCTGCCCGCCGCGCACGTCCCGGCAGAAGAACATGCCCTCCGCCGGGTCCCAGAGCCTGTCCAGCAGCGCGCCCGTCAGCCGCTCCGCGCGTGTGTGGCGGGCCGTGCCCGGCGCGCCCAGCTCGTGCGCGATCCGGGCCAGGGCGTGCTCGGAGGCGATGAGCAGGGCGTTGAAGGACGGGTCCTCGACCGCGAACTCGGCGCCCTGGTCGGCGTAACCACGGTCCCGGTAGTCCGTCGCCAGCCGTACGTACCGCCCGTAGTCCAGATCCGTCGGCCGGTCCTCGGCGGCGCCGTGGTCGAGGTCGGCGCGGCGGAAGGAGCGGGCCGGGGCGGGTGTGATGCGGGCCAGGGGCGCGTCCCAGCAGGGGCTGTTGTCCATGCCCTGCTCCCAGGGGTGCACGACGGACGCCAGGCCGCCGCCGCCGAGGTCGCGCCGGTGCAGCAGATAGCGGTGCCAGGCCGCCAGCCGGGGATACATCCGGGTGAGGAAGCCGCGCGCCCGGGACAGCCCCGGGTCGGCGCAGTGCACCAGCCAGACCGCCAGCGCGTGCACCGGTGGCTGCACGATGCCGGAGGTCTGTACGGTGCGCGGGGCGCCCGCAGCGCGCCCCGCGGTCGAGGAGCGCCAGAAGTCGGGGCTCGGGAAGTACGCGTCGAGGGGCACGGAGGGGTTGAAGACGATGTGCGGGATGCGCCCGTCCTCCCACTGGGCGGCCAGCAGCGTCTCCAGTTCCGTCTGCGCCCGTAACGGCGACAGGTGCCTGAGGCCGATCGCGATGAAGGCCGAGTCCCAGGACCACTGGTGGGGATACAGGCTGCGCGAGGGGACCGTGGACGCTCCCGTCCAGTTGTCCGCCAGCACCCGGGCGGCCCTGACGTGCAGCGAACCCGGCGCGGCGGGTGGATCGTATGCAATGGGGTGCTGTGCGGCACGGCTGGCGAGTTGGGCAGTGCGATCCACTCGGGGCTCCCCGAAAGACGTGCGGTCGACCGGTTCGGTCGTGGCTACCGTAGGGTTACGTCTATTTAACACGCAAAACCCAGGATGTAATGCAAGCTTGAGAAACACAAGGGGGTGTGCATGACCGGACGGAGCCAGGCCAGCGCCGGAGATCTGCTCGAACTGGTGCGAAGCGGGCGTGCGACCACACGCGGCGCGCTCCAGCAGGCCACCGGACTGTCCCGCGCCACCGTCGGCCAGCGCCTCGACCGGCTCTTCCGCGCGGGCTGGCTGCGCGAGGGCGCCGGCGGCCCCGTCGACTCGCCGCTCGGCGGCCGCCCCTCCATCACCCTGGAGTTCGACGACGAGCACGCCGTGGTCCTCGCCGCCGACCTCGACACCCGCCACGCCCGCGCCGCCGTCCTCACCCTGACCGGCGAGATCCTCTCCGAGCACTCCGGCACCCTCCTCATCGAGGACGGCCCGGACGCCGTACTCGGTGAACTCGGCCGCTGGTTCGCCGAGTCGCTGGAGAAGGCCGGGCGGCGGGCACAGTCGGTCTGCGGGATCGGACTCGCGGTGCCGGGGCCCGTCGACAGCGAGACCGGGCGGGTCGTGCAGCCGCCGATGATGCCGGGCTGGGACGGCTACGACATAAGGGGCCGCCTCGCCCGATCCTTCACCGAGCACACGGGCGCAGGGCCGGTGCCGGTGCTGGTGGACAACGACGCGAACCTCATGGCGTACGGCGAACAGCGCACCGGACATCCCGACTGCTCGGCGTTCGTGCTGGTCAAGGTGTCGACCGGTATCGGCGCCGGGGTCGTGGTCGACGGCTCGATCTACCGCGGCATCGACGGGGGCGCCGGCGACATCGGGCACATCCGGGTGGGCGCGGAGGCGCTGTGCCGGTGCGGCTCGTACGGCTGTCTGGCGGCCGTGGCGAGTGGCGGCGCCGTGGCGCGGCGGCTCGCGGAGGCCGGGGTGCCTGCGGCGTCCGGCTCGGATGTGCGGGATCTGCTGGCGGCCGGGCACCCGGAGGCGGTCGGGCTCGCGCGGGAGGCGGGGCGGCAGGTCGGGGACGTGCTGGCGACCGTCGTGACGCTGCTCAACCCCGGGGTCTTGATGATCGCGGGAGATCTGGCCGGAACTGCATTCCTCACCGGCGTACGGGAGCTGCTGTACCAGCGGGCGCTGCCGCGCTCCACGGCTCATCTGGACGTCGTCACCTCGCGGCTCGGCGAGCGCGCCGGGCTGGTGGGGGCGGGTGCGCTGGTCGTGGAGTACCTGTACGCGCCGCAGCGGGCGGAGGAACGGCTGCTGGCGATGGGCGTGTGACGTCCGCGTTCGGTCCCGGTTTCCGTCCCGGAAGGCGTCCGCATGGTGAAATCCGGCACTCTGTGGGAGCGTGATTCTTGCCACCCTTGATAAGGGTTGCGCTCAGATGAGCGGATCTTGAGCGGCTGCACTTCTCCAAGGGGTGGCACTCGGTGCCACCCCTTGATCGTTCATCGATCGAAATCAGACGTGCAGGTTGCCCGCTCATCTGAGCGGAATACCGGGCTCATGGGCGGTCTTGCGTTCAAGAAGTGAAAACATCTGCCCGTCACCGCTTGCCAAGCTTTGACTTTAGATCCGCTGGCGGACGACTGGTTACGGGCGCATGACACGCGAGTAGACGTACCCAGACGCCTTTGATCTGGGTATGTTCCTCGCCGTCAGGGCAGCCACCGCGTCCTCGAGGGAGACGAGACCGTGTCGGAAAACAAAGAACCCCACGTAGCGAAGTTCGTTTACGACTTCACCGAGGGAAACAAGGACCTCAAGGACCTCCTGGGTGGCAAGGGCGCGAACCTCGCCGAGATGACCAACCTGGGACTCCCCGTTCCTCCCGGCTTCACCATCACGACGGAAGCCTGCAAGGTCTACCTCGACAGCGGCGAGGAGCCGGCGGCACTGCGTGACGAGGTGAGTGCACACCTCGTGGCCCTGGAAGAGAAGATGGGCAAGAAGCTCGGCCAGGCCGACAACCCGCTGCTCGTCTCGGTCCGTTCCGGCGCCAAGTTCTCGATGCCCGGAATGATGGACACGGTCCTCAACATCGGGCTCTCCGACAAGTCCGTGAAGGGCCTCGCCGAGCAGGCCGGCGACGAGCGGTTCGCCTGGGACTCCTACCGGCGCCTCATCCAGATGTTCGGCAAGACGGTCCTCGGCGTCGAGGGCGACCTCTTCGAGGACGCGCTGGAGGCGGCGAAGGCGGCCAAGAAGGTCACCGTCGACACCGAGCTGGAGGCGGCCGACCTCAAGAAGCTGGTCACCAAGTTCAAGAAGATCGTCAAGACCGAGGCCGGCCGGGACTTCCCGCAGGACCCGCGCGAGCAGATGGACCTCGCCATCAAGGCGGTCTTCGACTCCTGGAACGGCGACCGCGCCAAGCTCTACCGCCGCCAGGAGCGCATCCCGCACGACCTGGGCACCGCCGTCAACGTCTGTTCGATGGTCTTCGGCAACCTCGGCCCGGACTCCGGCACCGGCGTCGCCTTCACCCGCGACCCCGCCTCCGGCCACCAGGGCGTCTACGGCGACTACCTGCAGAACGCGCAGGGCGAGGACGTGGTCGCGGGCATCCGCAACACCGTGCCGCTCGCCGAGCTGGAGCAGATCGACAAGAAGTCGTACGACCAGCTGATGCAGATCATGGAGACCCTGGAGAACCACTACAAGGATCTCTGCGACATCGAGTTCACCATCGAGCGCGGCCAGCTGTGGATGCTGCAGACCCGCGTCGGCAAGCGCACGGCGGGTGCGGCCTTCCGTATCGCCACGCAGCTCGTGGACCAGGGGCTGATCGACGAGACCGAGGCCCTGCAGCGCGTCAACGGCGCCCAGCTCGCCCAGCTGATGTTCCCGAAGTTCGACGAGGACGCGAAGGTCGAGCAGGTCGGCCGGGGCATCGCGGCCTCGCCGGGTGCGGCGGTCGGCAAGGCCGTCTTCGACTCGTACACCGCGGTGAAGTGGTCGCGTTCGGGCGAGAAGGTCATCCTGGTCCGCCGGGAGACCAACCCCGACGACCTCGACGGCATGATCGCGGCCGAGGGCATCCTGACCTCGCGCGGCGGCAAGACCTCCCACGCGGCCGTCGTCGCGCGCGGCATGGGCAAGACCTGTGTCTGCGGTGCCGAGGAGCTGGAGGTCGACACCAAGCGGCGGCGGATGACCGTGCCCGGCGGACGTGTCGTGGAGGAGGGCGACCTCATCTCCATCGACGGCTCCAGCGGCAAGGTCTACCTGGGCGAGGTCCCGGTCGTGCCCTCCCCGGTCGTCGAGTACTTCGAGGGCCGGATGCACGCCGGCGCCAACGACGCCGACGAACTCGTCGAGGCCGTGCACCGGATCATGGCGTTCGCCGACCGCAAGCGCCGGCTGCGGGTGCGCGCCAACGCGGACAACGCCGAGGACGCGCTGCGCGCCCGTCGCTTCGGCGCCCAGGGCATCGGTCTGTGCCGTACCGAGCACATGTTCCTCGGCGACCGGCGTGAGCTGGTGGAGAAGCTGATCCTGGCCGACACCGACGCCGAGCGCGAGGAGTCCCTGAAGGAGCTGCTGCCGCTGCAGAAGCAGGACTTCGTGGAGCTGTTCTCGGCGATGGACGGCCTGCCCGTCACGGTCCGCCTCCTGGACCCGCCGCTGCACGAGTTCCTGCCGGACATCACCGAGCTGTCGGTCCGCGTCGCCCTCGCCGAGTCCCGCAAGGACCCGCACGAGAACGAGCTGCGGCTGCTGCAGGCGGTCCACCGCCTGCACGAGCAGAACCCGATGCTGGGCCTGCGCGGCGTACGCCTCGGCCTGGTCATCCCCGGTCTGTTCACCATGCAGGTACGGGCGATCGCCGAGGCCGCGGCCGAGCGCAAGAACGCCAAGGGCGACCCGCGTGCCGAGATCATGATCCCGCTCGTCGGCACGGTCCAGGAGCTGGAGATCGTCCGCGAGGAGGCCGACCAGGTCATCGCGGAGGTCGAGGCGGCGACGGGCACCCAGCTCAAGCTGGCCATCGGCACGATGATCGAGCTCCCGCGCGCGGCCCTCACGGCCGGTCAGATCGCGGAGGCGGCGGAGTTCTTCTCCTTCGGCACCAACGACCTCACTCAGACGGTGTGGGGCTTCTCCCGGGACGACGTGGAGGCCTCGTTCTTCACCGCCTACCTGGAGAAGGGCATCTTCGGGGTGTCGCCCTTCGAGACGATCGACAAGGACGGCGTGGGCTCACTGGTCGCCGCCGCGGTGAAGGCGGGCCGCGAGACCCGTCCCGACCTGAAGCTCGGCGTCTGCGGCGAGCACGGCGGTGACCCGGAGTCCGTCCACTTCTTCCACGAGGTGGGTCTCGACTACGTCTCCTGCTCGCCGTTCCGGATCCCGGTGGCCCGCCTGGAGGCGGGACGCGCCGCCACGCAGTCGGCGGGCAGCGACCACCGGTAGGGCCTACGGCCACGGAAAAGCCCCGGAGCCGCCGCCCGTCCCCGACCCTCAATACCGATGGGCGGCGGCTCCGGATCACCAAGAGGGGCGGCACCTTGTGCGGGGGTGCCGCCCCTTCGGGCTGCTCAGAGGGCGCCCTGGGTGTTCACCGGTCCGACCTGGAAGAGGTGCGAGCAGATCGTCCAGGAAGCCGGGACGAGGACCGCCCGGAACGAGGCCGGTGGGTAGACCCGCAGATAGGTGCCGGTGCGCAGACAGGGCCCGCCGATGGGTCCGTTGGTCGTACGGATGACCGCGGAGACGGAGTGGGCGGGGGCGAGGACGACGGTGGTGAAGGGCCGGCCGCTGTGCGTGGCCGCCGGGCCGATCTGCCGGTGTGCCGGGTCCAGGGCGCTGACGCCTGGATAACCGCGCAGGGTGCAGCTCGTCGCACTGGTGTTGGTGAACCGGATCGGCCAGTACACCGAGCCCGCCGCGCCCTCCTTGCGCCCCATGGAGACGTACAGGTCGCTCACGGCGCAGGTACGCAGTCCCTGCGCCGCCGTCGCCGTCCCTGCCGTCGCGCTCCAGGCCGCTCCGGCGCCCGCGAGCCCCAGGAGGCCGGCGGACAGCAGGGCGGCTATGCCGCGTCGGGATCGTCGCTGAGAGTGAACAAACATGGCATATCCGCCTCCGTCGGGCGAATGGGTGGATGTGTGCGTTCTGTTGGATGAGTGCCCAGCGGAAAAAGTTGTACCGGGCGGCCGACCAACCCCTCGGGCGACATGCCCGGACCCCTCTCCTACGCTGGGAAGCACCCGCACCCGGAGGGAGCCCGCCCATGCCCGGCTGGAACGAGAAGGCCGTCCCCGACCAGCGCGGGCGCATCGCCGTCGTCACCGGGGCCAACAGCGGGCTCGGCTACGTCGTCGCGCGGGAACTGGCGCGCAAGGGGGCGCGGGTGGTCCTCGCCTGCCGGAGCGAGGCACGGGGAAACGCGGCGGCGGACCGGATCGTGGGTGAAGTGCCGGGAGCGATCGCGGAGTTCGCGCGGCTGGATCTCGGGGACCTGGGCTCCGTACGGGAGTTCGCGGCGTCCTACCGCTACGACTACCTCGACCTGCTGGTGAACAACGCCGGGGTGATGGCGCTGCCGTACGGGACCACGGCGGACGGGTTCGAGACGCAGTTCGGGGTCAACCACCTCGGGCACTTCGCGCTCACCGGGCTGCTGCTGCCCACGCTGCTCGCCACCGCCGGCGCCCGCGTCGTGAGCGTCTCCAGTGAGATGCACGCGGTGGCCAACATCGACATCGACGACCTCAACAGTGAGCGCCGCTACCGGCGTTGGATCGCGTACGCCCGGTCCAAGACCGCCAATCTGCTCTTCGTCCACGAGTTCGCCCGCCGGCTTGCGGCACACGGCACGGACGTGGTGGCGGCCGCGGCCCATCCCGGGTACGCGGCCACCAACCTGCAGGGCGCCGCGCCCCGCATGGAGGGGCGCAGGCTCCTCGGGCGGGTGATGGAGCTCGGCAACCGGGTCTTCGCCCAGTCCGCGGAGGCCGGCGCGCTGCCCGTCCTGTACGCGGCGACGGCGCCGGATGTGCGGCCGGACTCCTTCACCGGACCGTCGTTCATGATGTGGCGCGGGGCGCCCGCCCCGTCCTGGCGGGCGCCGTGGACGCTCAACGACGCGGCGGGAGAACGGCTTTGGGCCGCGTCCGAGCGGCTCACCGGGGTGGCGTACGACGCGTTGAAGGGGTGACCGGGCGCGACCTGCGAGCCGTCGTGTTGCGGGCCTCCGCGCTCGATGCGACGGTGTACCGGGAGGCGATGCCGACGGCCTGGTGAAGGGAATCCTTGCAGGTCACGGCAGTACGCGTCGATCCACGCGACCGACCCCGCGCGCCCTTTGCCCGGCGCTGACCCTCCGTGTCCCGACGTGTCCACGAACGGGGGAGCAGCGCACAGAAAGCGGGCGCGCCACGGAGGTCATGCCCGTGGGCCGGTCGGCCAACTGTCCCTCCATCCTCTCGGTGGGGGCGCTGGACAAGGCGATCCAATGACCCCACCCTTCAGGCCGTCGCCCCGCTGTCCACCACCAGGTCCGTGCCCACCACCGATGCCGCGTCGTCGGAGGCCAGGTAGAGGACGGCGGCGGCCACTTCCTGTGTGGCGGAGAGGCGGCCGAGGGGGAGGGTGGTGCGAACCCGTTCGGTGCGGGCCGTCTCCGTCTCGCCGGGGCGCAGGGACATGGGGGTGTCGGTGGCGCCGGGGCTGACGACGTTGATGCGGACGCCGTCCCGGATGTGGTCCAGGGCGGCGCCCCTGCTGAGCGCGGCGACGGCGGCCTTGGAGGCGGCGTAGGCGGCGGCCCCGGGGATGCGGGCGTGTGCACCGAAGGTGGAGGCGACGTTCACGATCGCGCCGCCGGACGGCTGGGTGCGCATCCGGCGGATCTGGGCCCTCAGGGCCAGGAACGTGCCGGTGACGTTGATGGCGAGCTGGCTGTGCCAGTCGGCCTCCGGCAGGTCGGCGAGCGGACCGCCGCCCCGGAACACGCCCGCGTTGTTGACCGCCACGTCGAGCGAGCCGAAGGCTTCGACGGCCGCCTCCACCAGCGCCTGGTTGTCGGCGGCGGCGGACACGTCGGCGGTGACCGCCAGCGCCTTGCCGCCCCGGTCCTCGATCAGGCGGACCGTCTCGTCGAGCGGTTCCCTCCGGCGTCCTGCTACGACGACCCCGGCGCCCTCCGTCGCGAACGCGAGTGCGATCGCCCGTCCGATGCCGGAGCCCGCGCCGGTGACCAGCGCGGTCCGGTCCGTGAAGCGTCCGCCGGTGGTGTGAGCGGTGGTGGTCATGAGCTCCCCTTTTCTTGACCGATCGGTTCAGTATGCGGACGTGGAAAACGCCCCTCGGAGCAAGGGGCGTTCCCGCGGTCTCAGTCGAGCAGGGCCAGCGCCTGCTCCGCCGCGTCCCGGACCCTGGCCGGATCGGCGGACGCCTTGCCGACCACCCGCAGGCCCTGCAGCAGCACCAGCAGCATGCGGGCGAGGGCCAGCGGATCGCGGCCGGCGGGCAGTTCGCCCCGGGCCTGCGCGCGGACCAGGGCCGAGTGCAGCACGGTTTCCAGATGGTCCCAGTTGCGCTCGACGCGCCGGGCGGCCGCCGCATCGTGCGGGGCGAGTTCGCTCGCCGTGTTGGTGACCAGGCAGCCGTTCAGGCGTAGTTGCTCGTCGGCCGCCTCGGTGGCGTAGCGCCGTACGAGTGCCCGTACGGCGGGCAGGGCGGGACCCGGCTGGGACAGCTCCCGCACGATCGGCGGGAGCCCGGCCCGGTCGTAGCGCTCCAGCGCCTTCAGATACAGCTCGTGTTTGCTGCCGAAGGTGGCGTAGATGCTGGCGCGGCCGATACCGAGATGGTCCACCAGGTCGGACATCGACGTCGCCTCGTAGCCGCGCCGCCAGAACAGCTCCAGGGCCGACTGCAGCGCGGCATCGGGATCGAACTCCTTGGTCCTGGCCACGTGGCGCAGCCTAGAACCAACGAGAACGAACGGTCAAGAAATCCCGGGGTGGGAACTTACGCCGCCCGCACCTCGTACGTCGCGATCCGCACCGACTCGTCGTCCAGGCACTGCCCCGACAGCAGATCGAACCGCTGCTTGAGCAGGGGCGAGGCGACGAACGGGCGGCCCCGGTGGGTGCCCGTCAGGCCACGGGAGAGGACCGCCGCGCCGCCGAAGGGGTCACGGTTGTCGATGGCGTACAGCTCGCCGTTGCGGTCGCGGAACAGGGCGGCCTGGCGGCCGTCGGGCAGCAGCGCGGCCACTCCGCGGCCGGGGACCAGCTGGTTGAGTTCGCAGACCGCGAACCAGTCGTTGTCCAGCTGCAGTTCGACCTTCAGGTCGGTGGTCTCGGGTGCCAGGGTCATCGCTGGGCGCTTCCTTCCAGGAGGTCTTCAGAGGGGCGCATGCCGATGGACAGCAGCGGCAGGTCGGGCTTGATCTGGTCGCGCTCCGGGACGAAGCCCACGACCGGGTCGGGGGTGTCGGGCGCGTTCACGAAGGACACGAACCGGGCGAGCTTGTCCGGGTTGTTGATGGTGGTCGCCCACTCGTCGGCGTAGTTCGCCACGTGGTCCGCCATCAGGGACTCCAGCTCCTCGCAGATGCCGAGGGAGTCCTCCACCACCACGTCGCGTACGTGGTCCAGGCCGCCGGGGATGCGCTCCAGCCAGGTCGAGGTGCGCTCCAGGCGGTCGGCGGTGCGGATGTAGAACATCAGGAAACGGTCGATCAGACGGACCAGTTCGGCGTCGGAGAGGTCCTGGGCGAGCAGGTCCGCGTGGCGCGGGGTGGCGCCGCCGTTGCCGCCGACGTACAGGTTCCAGCCGCCCGCGGTGGCGATCACGCCGAAGTCCTTCGACTGGGCCTCGGCGCACTCGCGGGCGCACCCGGAGACCGCCGACTTGAGCTTGTGCGGCGACCTGAGGCCCCGGTAGCGCAGCTCCAGGTCGATCGCCATGCGGACGGAGTCCTGGACGCCGTAGCGGCACCAGGTCTGGCCCACGCAGGACTTGACGGTGCGCAGGGCCTTTCCGTACGCGTGGCCGGACTCGAAGCCGGCGTCCACCAACCGGGCCCAGATCAGCGGGAGTTGCTCGACGCGGGCGCCGAACATGTCGATCCGCTGACCGCCGGTGATCTTCGTGTAGAGACCGAAGTCGCGGGCGATCTCACCGATCACGATGAGGCCCTCGGGGGTGATCTCCCCGCCGGGGATGCGTGGGACGACCGAGTACGAGCCGTTCTTCTGCAGGTTGGCGAGGAAGTGGTCGTTGCTGTCCTGCAGCGAGGCCTGCTCGCCGTCCAGGACATAGCCGCTCGCGCCGATCGTCGGGGCGAGGGAGGCGATGATCGAGGCGACCGCCGGCTTGCAGATCTCGCAGCCGTCGCCGCCCCTGGCCTCGTCGCGGCCGTAGCGGTCCAGCAGGTCCTGGTAGGTGTTGATGCGCAGGGCGAGGACGATCTCGTAGAGCTCCTCGCGGGTCTGCGAGAAGCAGCCGCACAGGCCCTTGTCGACCTCGACGCCGGACGCCTCCAGCTCGGCCGTGACCAGCTGGCCCAGCACCTTGACGCAACTGCCGCAGGTGGTACCGGCCTTGGTGCACTTCTTCACCTCGGGCACGGTGGTGCACTGGTGGTCGGTGACCGCGGCGCGGATGGTGCCCTTGCGGACGTTGTTGCAGGAGCAGATGATCGCGTCGTCCGGCAGCGCGGTCGGGCCGAGCTGCACCGACTCACCGGCGCCGGCGGGCAGCACCAGAGACTCGGGCGAGACCGGCGGCACCGAACCGGTGAAGGCCTTCAGCGTGCCGTAGGCCTCCGCGTCGCCGACCAGGATGCCGCCGAGCAGCGTGCCGTCCCGCCCGATGACCAGCTTCTTGTACAGGCCCGCGCGGGAGTCGGAGTAGACGACGTCCAGGCAGTCCTCGGTGGCGCCGTGCGCGTCGCCGAAGGAGGCCACGTCCACGCCGAGCAGCTTCAGCTTGGTGGACAGGTCGGCGCCGGTGAACGTCAACTGCTCGGTCTCGTCCTCGGCGATCGTCGCGGCGGCCGTCTCGGCCTGCTCGTAACCGGGGGCGACCAGGCCGTACACCCGGCCGTCGGAGGCCAGCGCGCACTCGCCGATCGCGAAGACGTGCGGGTCGGAGACCGTACGGCACTGCTCGTCGACGGTGATGCCGCCGCGCTCGCCGACGGTGAGGCCGCAGTCGCGGGCCAGCTGGTCGCGGGGGCGGACACCGGCGGAGAACACCACCAGGTCGGTGGCGAGTTCGGAGCCGTCGGAGAGCTTCATGCCGGTGACGGCACCGTCCTCGCCGACGACGATCTCCTGGGTGCCGACGCCCGTGTGGACGGTCAGGCCCATCTGCTCGATGGTGCGCAGCAGGGCCGCGCCGCCGCCCTCGTCGACCTGCACCGGCATCAGACGCGGCGCGAACTCGACGATGTGGGAGGTGAGTCCGAGCCCCTTCAGCGCACCGGCCGCCTCAAGGCCGAGCAGACCGCCGCCGACCACCGCACCGGTCGTCGCCTTCGTCTTCGCGTACTCCTCGATCGCGAGCAGGTCCTCGATCGTGCGGTAGACGAAACAGCCCTCGGCGTCCTTGCCCGGGACCGGCGGCACGAAGGGGTACGAGCCGGTGGCGAGGACGAGGGTGTCGTACTCGAAGACCTGACCGGACTTCGCGGTCACCTTCTTCGCCTCACGGTCGATCGTCTCGGCCGGGTCGCCGACGTACAGCTCGATGCCGTGGTCGTTGATGAACTCCATGTCGGTCATGGAGAGCTCCTCGGGTGTCTTGCCCGAGAAGTACGAGGTGAGCGCCACGCGGTCGTAGGCGGGACGCGGCTCCTCACAGAGCACGACCACGCGGTGCGTGGCGGTCAGGCCGCGCGCGGCGAGCGCTTCGAGGAAGCGCTGGCCGACCATGCCATGGCCGATCAGCACGATCGTGGGGGTGTCCGTGGACATCAGGAGCCTCCATCAGTGGTGAGCAGGTGGAGCAGTGGGGCACCGTCGGCGGGGAGCGGCTCTGCCCCCTCCCAGGCGCGGGCGAGTGCGCCGACGGTGCCGAGTTCGCCGACGAGGACCCCGCCGACCAGGCGGTCGTCGCGGACGACGACCTTGCGGTAGGTGCCACGGGTGGCGTCGGCCAGCTGGACGACGTCGTCGCCGGGCCGGGCCTCCGTCTCGCCGAACGCGGCGAGGTCGAAGGGGGAGTCGTGCCCGGCGAGCGTGAGCCGGGTCAGGGCACGGGTGCCGGTGTAGCGGGCGCTCGCGCGGCCGGACAGCAACTCGGCCAGGACCTCCGCCTGTTCGAGGGCCGGTGCGGCCAGCCCGTACACCTCGCCGTCGTGCTGGACGCAGTCGCCGATGGCCCGGATGTGCGGGTCGGAGGTGCGCAGCTCGTCGTCGACGACGATGCCCTTGCGCACCTCCAGACCGGCGATCTGGGCGAGGCCCACCCGAGGGTGCACCCCGCAGGCCAGCACCACCAGGTCCGCGTCGAGGGCGTACCCGTCGTGCATCTCGACCGAGCGGACCGCGCCGCCCACGCAGCGCACGTCGCGCACCCGGCACTCGGTGTGGATCTCGACGCCGAGGTCCCTCAGGTGCCGCTGCACGAGCTTCGAGGCGTTCGGGTCGAGCTGCCGCTCCATGAGCCGCTCGCCCTGCTGGGCGAGGACGACCTGGGCGCCGCGCCGGGCGAGCGCGCGGGCGGCGGAGACCCCGAGGAGACCGCCGCCGATGACGACCGCCTTCACGCCCGGCCGTACGGCCTTGGACAGGCCCAGGCAGTCGTCCATGGTCCGGAACGCGTGCACGCCCTCGGGCAGTACGTGGTCCGGGGTGAACAGTCCGCGCAGGGGCGGGAGCACCGGGTTGGAGCCGGTGGCCAGGACCAGCGTGTCGTATGCGATCTTCGAGCCGTCCGCGCACGCGACGGTCCGCTCGTCGCGGTCGATGCCGGTGACCCGGGCGCGGATCAGCTCCGGGGGCGCCGGCAGCGCGATCACCTCGGGGCTGTACCGTCCCGCCAGCACTTCGGCGAGCAGCACCCTGTTGTACGGGCGGTGCTCCTCCTCGCCGATCAGTGTCACGGGCGTGCCGAGCTCACCGAGCCGCCGGGCGAGACGGACGCCCGCGAGCCCGGCGCCGATCACCACCACACGCGTATTCGAGGTCATGTCTAGGAGCGTGCGATGCCGGTGTTACCCGGCAGCATCACATCTGTTTCCCGCGAGGAACGCTGCCCTCAGCAGCGGCCCGGCGAGAGTGTGAGGGTTCGGAGTGCACGTCGGGGGCGTGGTGTGAGGTGGGGGCGGCCTCGGCACTGCCGCCCGCCGGGTTCCGTGCAGGCACCATCGTCTACGACGCCCTGGTCACGGGCAGCCCGAAAACGGGTGGGGAGCGCTCCGCTCGTTCCTCTACGGTGACCCGATGGTTACCCGGGTGATCGTGCTCAACGGCGGCTCCAGCTCCGGCAAGTCCGGGATCGTGCGGTGTCTGCAGGCGGTGCTGCCGGACCCGTGGCTGGCCTTTGCGATCGACGCACTGGTCGACTCGATGCCCGCGTCCCTGCAGGCCTCGCTCGTCGCACCGGACGGCGCCGTGAATGTCGGGCCGGAGTTCCGCAGGCTGGAGACGGCGTGGAGGGAGGGCGTCGCGGCGACCGCCCGCGCCGGCGCCCCGGTCATCGTCGACGACGTGTTCCTCGGCGGCGGCGAGTCTCAGGACGCGTGGCGGAAGGTCCTGGCCGGTCTGGACGTCCTGTGGGTCGGCGTCCGCTGCGAGGCCGCGGTCGCCGCGGGCCGGGAGATCGCGCGGGGCGACCGGGTGCGAGGCATGGCGGAGCAGCAGGCGGAACTGGTCCACCGGGATGTGGAGTACGACGTGGAGGTGGACACCACGCGCATGGAGTCGCTGGAGTGCGCGCGAGTCATCGCGGGGGCGGTGGTCAGCGGCTCGAGGTGAGGTGCGCGAATGGGGCGGCCTTCCTCTCGTGGCCGGTCGACCGCGGGTGGTGCGGCGT
>NZ_BAAASG010000010.1:235780-310388 GCF_039532765.1 Streptomyces longisporus | reverse complement strand
GACGGGCGCCGAGTCCAAGACGGGCCGATCCGAGGGGGGCGCTGAAGCCAAGTCCGGCGGTGCGTCCGAGGCTGGCGGTGCGTCCGAGGCGGGCGTCGAGTCCGGGACGGACGGTGCGTCCGAGGCCGGCGGTGCAGGTGAAGCCGGTGGTGGTGTCGTTGCCGACCGCGAAACCGCAGTCGCCGATGGCGAGGAAGCCCCGAAGGGGCCAGCCGCACCCGGTACCGGTGGTGCCGGTGGGAACAGCGCCAAGGCCGAAGGCGGAGCCGAGGTCGAGGACAAGCCCGTCGACCAGCCCACCGCCATCTTCAAGCGCCCCAAGCCCCAGGTCGACCAGCCCACCACCATGCTCAAGCTGGGTGGCGCCAAGACCCCGGAGCCGTCCGAAGCCGAGCGCACCAGCAAGTTCGTAGCGCTCAAGCCCCTGGACGAACCCCGCACGCCCCGCAGGCCCGCGGACGCGACCGCGCCCGTCCCGCAGGTCGGCCCCGAGCGCACCGCCCAGCAGCCGCTGCCCCCCAAGCCGCCGCTGGACCTGCTGGCCGAGCTGACCAACACCCCGCCACCGCCGCAGACCCCCGTCCGCACGATCATCCGCAGGGTCAAGATCTGGACCCCCCTGGTCCTGCTCCTCGCGATCATCTTTGCGATCGTGCAGGCCGTACGCCCCCTGCCCACCCCCACCCTCGCGCTCACCGCCGACGACTCGTACACCTTCGCCGGCACCAAGGCCGGCCTCCCCTGGCCCAACGAGGGCCAGGGCTGGATGGACGTCAACGGCATCGGCACGATGGGGAACTTCGGCAAGCAGACGCCCGTCCCGATCGGCTCCGTCGCCAAGGCCATGACCGCGTACATCGTGCTCAAGGACCACCCGCTGAAGTCGGGCGAGGAGGGCAAGAAGATCACGGTCGACGCCCTGGCGGAGAAGGAGGGCG
The DNA here is from genome assembly GCF_039532765.1 of Streptomyces longisporus. Lineage (NCBI taxonomy): Bacteria > Bacillati > Actinomycetota > Actinomycetes > Kitasatosporales > Streptomycetaceae > Streptomyces > Streptomyces longisporus. The sequence continues at coordinate 309,450 of NZ_BAAASG010000010.1, read as the reverse complement.
GCTACTACAAGGACAACGAGTCCACCCTCAACACCGTCAAGAAGGGCGACGTCCTCACCGAGAAGCAGGCGCTGTCGGCCATCATGATCCCGTCGGCCAACAACATCGCGCGTCTGCTGGCCCGTTGGGACATGGGCTCCGAGGCGGCGTTCATCAAGAAGATGAACGACACCGCCAAGGAACTCGGCATGAAGAACACGACCTACACCGACGCCTCCGGCCTCAAGGAGTCCACCGTCTCCACCGCCGAGGACCAGGTGAAGCTCGGAAACGAGCTGGTGAGGATTCCGGCCCTGATGGACATCACGAAGCTGCCCTCCTGGGTCGACCCGTCCGGCAAGAAGTGGGGCAACTACAACGCCCTGGTCCCCTACAACGGCGCCATCGGCATCAAGACGGGCACGACCACCAAGGCCGGCGGCAATCTCCTCTTCGCCGCAACCAAGCAGGTCGGCGGCGAGACGGTCACCGTGGTCGGCGCGATCCTCGACCAGCAGACGGCGCCGATCATCGACACCGTCAACAACGTCAGCAAGACGGCGATGCTCGCCGCCCGGGATGCGCTGACCTCGACGAAGATACTCAAGAAGGGCGACGTCGTCGGGTACGTGGACGACCAGCTCGGCGGGCACACGCCGATCGTGCTCACCAAGGACGTCGCCGCCGTCGGCTGGGCGGGCCTGAAGGTGAAGCTGTCCTTCGACGCCGCCGCCCTCCCGCACACCGCGAAGGCCGGCACCAAGGTGGGCACGCTCACCGTGGGCGACGGCGCGAGCGGCGCGGTCAAGGTCCCCGTCGCGCTGCAGAAGGACCTCACGGAACCCGGCTTCACGGCCAAGCTCACGCGCCTCGGCTGACAGCGGCCGCGGCTGCCCTCGCACCCCGTCGGCGGGCCCACCAGGGAGCCCTCCGACGGGGTGCGTGCTAGCGTCACGAAACGGGGCAGGCCGCCGCTCACGGGGCGCGACCGGGAAATCCCCGGGGACGCGGCCGCGAACCAGCGGACAACGGGACGCGTCCCAGAACAGAAGACGGGACACCACGGGGAGTGCCTTCAGGTGGCCACTGCGGAGCCGACACGCGCCGACGACGCCGATCCGGGCCCGGGAAACGGCCCGCGAATACGCGTGCCCGCACCGCGCTCGGAGGACATGCGCGGCATGCACGGAACTGAAACGGACCGCGCGCAGCCGAGCGAGCGGGCGAACAGCGACGGGACATCACGCGCGCAGACCGCCTTCCTCGCCCTGCGCGAGCGGCTGCTGCGCCACCCGGTGCTCTCCCTCACCGCCCTGGCCGGCGTACTCCACATCGTCTGGTTCTTCACCTTCGCGAACAGTGGCGGCGATCTTGCGGCGCAGGACGCCTGGGCCGAGTTCGTCGGCCGGCACCCGGACTCGGCGTACAACCTCGCCTGGTACGGCGGTATGCACCCGGTGTCGTACAGCGTGGTCTCGCCGTATCTGATGTCGGTGCTCGGTGTCCGTACGACGATGATGATCGCGGGGACGGTCTCGGGCGGTCTGCTGACGATGATCCTTATCCGCAGCCGGAGCGTGAAGAACCCGCTGTGGGCGTCGCTGGCGGGCCTTTTCGCATTTCTGTGCAACGCGGTCTCGGGCCGGGTGACCTTCGGCCTCGGCACGATGTTCGCGCTGGGTGCGGTCGCCACCGTCTTCTGCTGGCCGTACAAGTGGCGCTACAAGCGATGGGCGAAGGCCCTGTGCACGGCCCCGCTGGCCGCGCTGGCGACGATGTCGTCACCGGTCGCGGGCCTGTTCGTCGGACTGGTCGCCGTCGCCCTGTTCCTGCAGAAACGCCGTCCCGGCGCCTGGGCCCTGGGCCTCACCCCGGCCGCGGTGGTGGCCGTGTCGGCCTGGCTGTTCCCCTTCTCCGGCACCCAGCCCATGACCATCTGGTCGGTGATCCTGCCGTTCCTGTACGCCGTCCTCGCCTTCGTGCTCGTCCCGAAGGAGTGGACGACGGTCCGCCTGACCTCCGCGGTGTACGGCCTCTCGGTCCTCGCCGTCTGGGTGGTCAGCTCGCAGATCGGCTCCAACATCACCCGGCTGGCCATGCTGTTCGCCGGGGTGACGCTGGTCGCGGCGCTCCCCTTCACGGTCCCGCGCTCGCGCAAGTGGTACGTCACCGTCCTCGCGTTCGCCGGCTTCGTCGTCTGGATCGGCTTCAAGTCGGTGGACGACATCATCCACACCTCGCCCGCAGCCTCCTGGGCGCGCGAACTCGCCCCCCTGGTCAACGAACTCCAGGGCGTCGGCGCCGAGAAGGGCCGCGTCGAGGTCGTCCCGGCCCGCTCCCACCGCGAGGCCTCCGCCCTCGCCCCGTACGTCAACCTGGCCCGCGGCTGGAACCGCCAGGCCGACATGGAGCGCAACCCCCTCTTCTACGACGACACCCTCAACTCGGCGAACTACCACGAATGGCTGCAGCGCTGGGCCGTCCACTTCGTGGTGCTGCCGAAGGGCGAGCCGGACGGCGACGGCGGGGAGCGCGAGCGGGAGCTCGTGCAGCGGGGCATGCCGTATCTGAAGCAGATCTGGGGCGACGCCAACTGGCAGCTGTTCCGCGTCACCGACCCCACCCCGCTCGCCGACCCGCCCGCCACCGTCGACCGGGCGGCCCAGGGCGAGCTGACCATCGAGGTCAAGAAGCCCGGCCGTGTCCTGATCCGCGTCCCCTACTCCCCGTGGCTCGGCCTGGTCGACACCAAGGGCAAGGGCGTCAAGCCCCCGCAGGAGACGTCCGCCTCCAAGCACCGTCCCGACGGCACGCCCAAGTCGTACGACAACGTCAACGGCTGCCTGATGCAGACGCAGGAGGACGACAAGGGCGACAAGTGGACCATCCTGCTGGCCCCGAAGGCGGGCACCTACCGGCTCGGAGCGCCGTACCAGCTGCCGCGGGGTACTCCGTGCCCCGACGAGTTGAAGTGACGGCGGCTGGGGGCTGCCGCCCCCAGACCCCCGCTTCGGCCTGAACGGCCTCGTCCTCAAACGCCGGACGGGCTGATAGTGCTCACCTCACCGGAAACGCCACGTCACACACCGCATCCTCCGGCCCCGCCGCGGCCCAGTCCGCGAAGTACACCTCCCGGCACGGCCCCGCCTGCCGAAGCCCCCGCGCCGCGATCCACTGCTCCACCGCCTCGAAGGCGGCCCCGATCTGCGGCGCAGCCACCTGCGCCTTGGTGATCCGGGTGTACGCCAGCCGCTGCGTCGGCTCCACCCGCACCTTCGTGTCCCAGTTCCGCCCGTGCCGCTCGGCCCACTCCCGTGCCGCGGCCTCGTCCGCGACCGGCACACAGGTCTCGGCGGGCCCGTCGCTCTCCATGGTCACCTCGGAGTGGTAGACGACATAGGGCGCCGCAGCGACACCCCCGCACTCGTCCGCCGCCGGCACCAGACGGTCCAGCGACGCATCGATCCACGCCGGCAACTCGTCCTGCAGCGTGTGCCGCGACTGGGTGATCACCACCCGCTCGGGCACGTCCACCGTCTCGACCACGAACTTCCCGTACATCTCGGAGCTCCTCCCCGACAGTCGTCCACGGAGGTACTCGACGAGCGTCCGCTGCCCCGCGATGCGCGCCTCGACGTCCGCCCAGTAGGCGGCGAGCCGGTCGGCGGCCCCGGTGCCGTCCGCCTCCACCACCTCGGCGATCCGGGCGAGCGGCATGTCGAGCTGCCGCAGCAGGGCCACGAGCCGGGCCCGTTCCACCTGGTCGGCGCGGTAGTAGCGGTAGCCGCTGAGCTCGTCGACGTGCGCGGGCGCGAGCAGGCCGAGGCGGTCGTAGAGCCGTAGTGCCTTGGCCGACAGGCGCGCCCGGGTCGCGAACGCGCCGATGGTGAGCAGTTCCTCGTCCACCTGAGCATCCTCCGTCACCGGACGGGGCTTTCCGCCCGGTGACGGGAACGCTCGCCCTTGCCCCAGGGGCAAGGTCAACGCCTGGCTACGCGAGGGCGCTCTCCACCGCCGCCACGAGCTCCGCCGCCTCCGGCTCGGTCTGCGGGGAGAAGCGGGCGACGACCTTTCCGTCCCGGCCGATCAGGAACTTCTCGAAGTTCCAGCGGATGTCGCCGCTGTGCCCCTCGGCGTCGGCGAAGCCGGTCAGACGGTCGTAGAGGGGGTGCCGGTTCGCGCCGTTCACCTCGACCTTCTCGGTCAGCGGGAAGGTCACGCCGTACGTCGCCGAGCAGAACTCGGCGATCTCCTCGGCGGTGCCCGGCTCCTGCCCGAGGAACTGGTTGCAGGGCACGCCGAGGACGGTGAAGCCCTGCTCGGCGTAGCGCTCGTGGAGGCGCTCGAGCCCGGTGTACTGCGGGGTCAGCCCGCACTTGGAGGCCACGTTCACGATGAGGACGGCCTTGCCGGCGTACTGGGAGAGGTCGGCGGAGCCACCCTTGAGGGCGCCGATCTCCACGTCGAGGGGAGCGGCGCCGTTGCTGTCTGCAGTCGTCATGAGCGGATGCTAGCTCCGGTACATGTCGTCCCGGTTCTGGGCCTCCACCAGAACGTCACCTGCCGCCGTCCGTGAGTACAGCACCGAGCGGCCCGCGCGCCGCCGCTCCACCAGCCCCGCGTCCAGCAGCACCTTCAGATGCCGGCCGACCGAGCCGAGGCCCTGGCCGGTGACGGCGGTCAGCTGGCTGGTGCTCATCGGGGAGACGAGCAGGACGAGGACCGAGGCGCGCCCGGGGCCGAGCAGGGCGGCCAGACTCGCGGGCGCGGGACGGGAGCGGTGGTCGGCGAGCGTCCCCGTGCACGGGTAGACGATGGCGTACCGGTCGGGCTCCTCCCACGACACCCAGCCCGCCTCGCTGGTCACCGGTACGAAGACCAGCTCGGCGCCGGAGATCTCGCGCGGCGGGTATTCGTGCAGGTTGACCTGGAGCCGGTTCTCGCCGAGCCATCGGGTCCGGCCCGGACGCAGATCGTCCAGCACGGCGGCCCAGCCGCCCTGGCTGACGCGGGCCGTGCGGGCGACGACATCGGCCTGGAGGATGTGCCGCCGCCGGGCCCAGTACGGCCGTACGGTCTCGGTCCAGACGTACTCGAAGAGGCGGGCCGCCCGCTCGGGCAGGTCGTCGCGGTCGAGCTCGGCGGGGAGCCGGGCCGCGGGGGAGACGGTGGCGAGGGCGACGGCGAGCTGGGCGCGGGCGTCGGCGGGGGCGACCGCCCGTACGCGCGCGACGCCCTCCTCGAAGGTCTCGCCGTCCCTGGGGGCCGGGGTGAGGAAGTCGGCGATCCAGGTCCGGCCGAGCCCGGCACGCACGAGCCGCGCGGTCACGGGATCGGCGGCCAGCAGCGCCCGGTAGCCCGGCAGATGGTCCCGCAGCCAGACCTGTTCACCGGGGTGCGCGGCCTGCCGCGAGTGCAGCAGGCGCAGCGAGGCGAAGGTCTCGGCGAGCGGGGAGAGGACGAACCGGCTGCGGGCGAGGGTGTCGGCGTTGATCTGCCACCAGCCCATGACCGTCACCCGCCTTCGGACGTTTCGCGTGTGCGCGAAACAATAACCGGCGTCGGCCCGCCCTCCCGAGACTCCCTGCATGCGCAGCTACCGAGACCTCTTCCGCACACCGGAGTTCACCCCGTTCTTCCTCGCCTCCGCCGCCCACACCGCGGCCCAGACGATCGGCGCCCTGGCCCTCGGCACGCTGGTCTACCGGACGACCGACTCGCCGCTGCTGTCGGCGGTGAGCATGTTCGGCCCGCAGCTGGCGCAGGTGCTCGGCGCCACGTTCCTGCTCTCGGGCGCCGACCGGCTGCCACCGAGGTCGACACTGGCCGGCATCGGTCTCGCCTTCGCCGCCGGTACGGCCGTCCTCGCCCTGCCCGGACTGCCGGTCGCGGCCGTCTTCGGCGTCGTCCTCGTCCAGGGCCTGATCGCCTCGCTGGGCGGGGGAGTGCGCTGGGGGCTGCTGAACGAGATCCTCTCCAAGGACGGCTATCTGCTGGGGCGTTCGGTGTTCAACATGCTCTCGGGGCTGATGCAGGTCGCCGGGTTCGCGACCGGCGGCGCCCTGCTGACGGTCCTGTCCCCGCAGGCCTGCCTGCTCATCTCGGCGGCGCTCTACGCCACCGCGGCTCTCGGCACCCGGCTGGGCCTGACCGCCCGCCCGCCGCGCTCCTCGGGCCGCCCGTCCGTCGCGGCGACCTGGCGCACGAACGCCCTCCTGTGGTCCTCGCGCCCCCGCCGCCTCACCTACCTGGGCCTCTGGCTCCCCAACGGCCTGGTCGTCGGCTGCGAATCCCTCTACGTCTCCTACGACCCGCACGCGGCCGGCGCGCTGTTCGCCTGCGGGGCGCTGGGCATGTTCGCCGGTGACGTGACCGTCGGCCGCCTCGTACCGGCCGCGCTGCGTCCCCGCCTGGCCACCCCGCTGCTCCTCCTGCTGGCCACCCCGTACCTGCTCTTCGCCCTGCACCCCGCACTTCCCTGGTCGGCCGCCCTCGCCGTGATCGCCTCCGCCGGCTTCGGCGCGAGCCTCGTCCAGCAGGAACGCCTGATGGCCCTCACCCCGGACGAACTGAGCGGCCACGCCCTGGGCTTGCACTCGGCCGGAATGCTCACCATGCAGGGCGTGGCCGCGGCCCTGGCGGGCTCGGTGGCCCAGCTCACCTCGCCTGCGGCGGCGATGACCTGCATGGCGGCCGCGTCGGCCGTCGTGACGGCGACGCTGGCGTGGGCGTGGCGGCGCACCGGGTCGCCCGCAGAGGGCCGGGCAGCAGGGCGTACGGCCGTTTCCCGCCCCTGAGGCACCGTCAACAGGCAGCATGCAGGGGTGCGTTCGTCGAAACATCCGGGGGAGAGCGCCCATGTCCTACGACTCGGTGAAGTGGCCCGCGCGCGGTCTGCTGGGGGCGGTGTCCTCCCAGGCCCGGCAGGAGTTGCTGGCCATGGGGGTGGAGACCCGGTTCGAGGCGGGTGACGTGCTGTTGAGGGAGGGCGAGCTCGACCGTCATGTGCTGTTGCTGCTCTCCGGCTTCGCCAAGGTGACCGCCCGGGTGGAGAACGGTGAGGAGTCCCTGCTCGCGGTCCGGGTGGGCGGCGACACCGTCGGAGAGATGGCGGCGCTGGACGGAGCACCGCGCTCCGCCACGGTGACGGCATGCGGCCTGGTGACCGCACGGATATGGAAACCCGCCGAAGTGCACTCGCTGCTGGCGCGACGACCGGACGTGCACCTGATCCTGACCGGGATCATCGCCCAGCGGCTGCGCTGGGCCAACCGCCGACGCCTGGACTTCCGCGGATATCCGGCCAAGGTGCGGCTCGCCCGGCTCCTCGTGGAGCTCGCCATGGCCTACGGCCGCCCGGTCGAGGGCGGCGTCGTCCTGGGCTGCCGGCTCACCCAGCCGGAGCTCGCCGCACTCACCGGGGCCGCCGAGACGACGGTCCACAAGGGCCTGCGCGAGTTGCGCCAGGAGGGACTCCTGGAGACCGGATACGGCTCCACGGTGATCCGTGACCTGCCCCGGCTCCGGCAACTGGCGGATCTGGCCCCCGAGGGCCCGGCAGCCCCCGAGGCGTGAGAGCACGCGCCGGGGCTCAGGCCAGTACCGGCCGCAGCACCACCAGCAGCCCGGCGCTGACGCCCATCACGGCAGTGCACACCACGGCGGCGGCCAGGCACCGGTACTTGCGCACGGCCACCTGGGCCAGGAACCGGACCGTCTGTGACAACTCCTGGCGTTCCAGGGCGACGTCGGCGGCATCCGGCTCCCCGTCGGCCGGCAGGATGTCGGGGCCCGAGGCGAGGTGGGCGAAGCTGTAGCGGTTGGCGCCGACCGGCCTCAGCACCCGGGGCCGCAGCGTGGCCGCCAGGTATCCGGCGCCGCCGAACAGCCCGCACAGGAACAGGGTGAGCAGGATGCCCGCGAGCACGCCTGCCGCACCACCGCCTTCGGCGGCGTGCAGGGCCCGACCGCTCCAGACGCCGGCCGTGCCGACCAGCGCGGCCTGCGCGGCGGCCAGGATCCCGGCCTTGGTGTCGGCGTGCTGGTGGGTGGTCTGCAGGGCGGTGAACATGTACTGCGCGGGACGGCTGTCCGGCTGTCCGGCAACGGGCGGCATACGGCTCCTCCTGCGATCGACGGCCGACGCGTCGTTTCCAGCAGACACCCGACCGGCCGACCCGATCCCGCATTTATCCGGGATCGGACCAAGAACCCCATGCGCACCAATTCACCGAATACAGCTACGACTTGGCGCGATCCCGGTATTTTCTTGCTCCTTTCCGCATCCCGTACTTCGACGGGGTTCACGGCGGCCCGGGCGTGTACCACTGGCCTACCGGCGTCCGCGTGTTCGGGGGAGCGGGCGCCGGTGTGTTCCATTCAGGGAGCGGGGAGTTCGACTATGGGAACGTTCGGTCGCAGACTGCTGCTGGCGGTCGACGCGAAGGGTTACGGCGGCGTCCGCGTGGTGACGCAGGGCCAGTTCCAGGAGGCCATCCAGAAGCTGCTCGGCCAGGCAGCCGACGCCGCCGGGCTGGAGCGGGATCGCTGGCAGACGCAGGAGGGCGGGGACTCGGTGCTCGCGGTCCTGCCCGAGGGGGCCTCGGAGCCCGACCTCGTGGACACGTTCATGCGCAGACTGGACGCCGGGCTGCGGGACTTCAACCACGACCGTCTGCCGGACCGGTGGCTCCGGCTGCGGGCCGCCGTGCACTTCGGCACCGCCTCGCGGGCCGCCAACGGGTTCGTCGGGAGGGCCCCGGTCGAGATCGGCCGGATCCTGGACAGCGTCCCGCTGAGGTCTGCCCTGACGGCGGCGCCGGAAGCGTGCCTGGCCGTAGCGGTCTCCGCGACCGTCTTCAACGACGTGATCAGCGAGGCGTACACGACCATCCGGGCCCAGGAGTTCCGCGAGGTGCGGATCGCGGAGAAGGAGTACAGCGGGACCGCCTGGATCTGGGTGCCCGGGTACGACGCGCGGGCGCTCGGCATCGAGGCGGCGGTGCCGGCGGGCCCGGACGAGCCTCGCGCGCGGGGTGGTGAAGGGGGTGGTGCGGAAAATTCCGCGCGCCCTCAAAGTGCGCCAACTGCGCCCGGAGACACGGTTGTTCAGCATTTCAGTGGAACCATCAATGCCGAGGGTGCCGTCTTCGGAATCTCCAAGTGACCCGAGCGACGGTCGATGATGAACAGCGAAAACGAGGCAGACAACGCATCGCCGGGGGAACCGCCCCGCCCCGCCGACGGCCCTGTGCCGGACGGTGAACGGGCGGCCCGCGAACCCGGTCCCGCACCCGCCCGCGGTCCTGAGGCCGCGGAGGCGGGCACCGGTGCCGATACCGCGTCGGCCGACGATGCCACGCCCGCGTCGGACGCCGCGGGCGGTCCGGCGCACGGCACCGCGCCCGACTCCGGCCCCGAGGGCTCGCCCGGCCCGGCGGCGGACCCACCCGCCGCAGCGTCCGGGACCCCGGCGGAGCCGGTCGAGACGGATCCCGAAACCCCCACCAAGGACGAGGCCGAAGACCCCGGCCCCGAGCCTGCCCAGGTGCATCACAACAACGTCTACCAGTTCTTCAACGGCGCACTCGACGCCCGCCAGGCCCGCTTCGGCATCGGCGGCGCGGAAGCCGGCGGCACCCGGCGACGGGCCATCGGCCGGCTCGACTCCGGTGAGGCGCACGCGCTGATCTCACCGTATGTGAGACCGCCCTGCTTCGAGGCCACTTGCAAGGCCCTGGAGGACGACGGCGTGGTTGTGCTGGTCGGGCCGCCGGGCGTGGGCAAGCGGTCGGCGGCGGTGAAGCTGCTGCACGAGGTCACCGGCGGAGTGGAGTACGTGGTGCTCTCGCCCGACCACAGCCTGGAAGAACTGGCCGGCCGGCCCACTTTCACGCAGGGCTACGGCTACGTCCTGCTCGACCGGCTGGACGAGGGGACGTCCGGGACGGCCGACTTCGACTGGCGGCGGGTCCGCGACAAGGTGCGCGAGAAGGGGGCCTACCTGGTCGTCACGACCGTGCACCCGGTCGACGGGGAACCGTCCGAGTCGGTACGGCACGTGGACTGGCAACTGCCCGACCTGGCGGATGTGGTCCGGGTACGGCTGCGGCAGGCGGGCTGCGCCGACACGCTCGTCAAGGAGGCCGTCGAGCGGCTCCCCGACGGGTGCCGGATCGCGGAGGCCGCGGCGGCCGCCGAGCGGATCGCCCGAGGCGGCGACCCCGAGAGGGTCTGGTCGGAGTACGGCAGCAGCGCAGCCCGGCCCGTGCGCGAGTGGTTCGCGGCCGACCGCTCGCTGCAGGAGGTGGCCGAGGTGACGACGCTGGCCTTCGTCACCGGCGCCGGACGCCGCGACTTCGAGTCGGCGCAGATCCTCCTGGAGCCGCACATCGCCCCTGCCTTCCCCGATGTGCCGGACGGGGCGGGCGAGGCGCCCGCGCCCCGTCCGTTCGTCGACCGGCGGCGCTCTCTCAGCCGTAACGCCCTCGTCGCCACCGAGGATCAGAAGTACGACGCGCTCACCCGGACGGTCGTGGTGTTCCCCAGCCCGCAGTACCGCCTGTGGGTGCTGGAGGAGCTGTGCCGCAACCACTCCACGGAGTACTGGAACGGGGTACGGGACTGGTTGACCGAGCTGGTCCGCACCCAGCCCGACCCGGCCCTGCAGATGTCCGTCGCCTCCGGTCTGGCTCTGCTGGCCAGGCCCGACTTCGGCGAGGTCGTCCGCTGCTATCTGACCCCCTGGGCGCAGGGCGCGGCCGGGCCGAGGGGCCAGTCCGCGGCCGCCATGGTGCTGTGGTGGATGTGCCTGGACGAGGCGCTCGGCGCCACCGCGCTCACCCTCGCCCGCGGCTGGGCCCAGTCCTTCGATCCTAGGATGCGGTCGACGGCCGCCTGGGCGTTCAGCGGGGAACTGGGCGTCCGCTTCCCCACGGACGCCGTGAAATGGCTGTGGCACCTCATCCGCCGTGGCGGCATGAGGGACAGCCGGGCCGTGTCCGCCCTGGCCGACCTCGTCGCCATCCTGGCCGAGAGCCGCCAGAACACGAGCGTCGTCTTCCGGGCCCTCGCACACCGCGTGGAACTGCAGCGCCCCACAGCGGTCACCACCCAGCTGAAGGAGGTCACCTTCAAAACCGTCATGGCCGTCCTGACGGTGCGCGACCTGCGCACGGGGCGACCCCTGTGCGCCGCGCTCGCCGACCGGCAGCCCCAACTGGACGACCCCATGGGCACGTTGTGGGCCGCGGTGGTGTGCCACCGCCCCCTGCGGGACGAGGCACTGCGGGCCCTGTACGACATGCTGCGCGCCCTGCCGGCCGCGAGCGACGACCCCGAGCCGGTCGCCGGGCGGCTGGGAACGGCTGTGGGCGCCGAGCTTTCGCCGCGCGAACGCGGTCTCCTGGGCGCGGAGTTGGGAAAGCTCGCGGCACGCCGCGACGACGTCATTGCCGAGCGGCTCGTAGGCATCTTCCTCTCCGCCGTACTGAGCGCACCGAGCACGAAGGAAGCACACCATGGCTGACAGATATCCCCTGGTCGAGCAGCGGGAGTTCGGGCGGGCCGACAAGCGCGTCGGGTTTCTGGCCCGGCGCCAGGCCAGGTCCGACGACGAGCTGCCGAGGCTCGCGCCGCACGAGGTGCGCGTGTTCCGGGTCGGCGCGGACTACATCGAGGACAACGGGCAACTGAGGCCCGACCACGGCATGGTGGTCGAGGCGACCTCCGTCACCGTCGTCGACCGCAGCGTCGGCGTGCCCGTCGTGGTGGAGATGCGGATCCCGTCCGCCGAGGCGGGCGACTTCACGCTGCGGACCACCTTCCACTGCACCGTCACCGATGCCCGTGCCGTCGTACGCGACGGTGTCACGGATGTGGAGGCGCTGCTCCTCGGCTATCTGCGGTCCGTCCCCGGCCTCGCCGAGGAGGGCGGCGACCTCCGGATCACCGACTCGGCCCTCGTCCGCCGCCGGATCGACGCCCGGCTGACCGCGTACCAGGAGATGCAGCCCCCGCAGGTCTCCGGCCTGCGCGCACTGCCCGGCGCGGTCGACGTCCTCACACCCGAGGAACTGGCCGCGCATGTCCGGGAGGTCGAGGAGGCCAGGCGACGGCGGGAGAAGGAGCGGTTCGAGGAGGAGCTGGCCCTGGAGAGGGCGCGCGCCGACTCCGAGATGGAGCTCCTGCGCGAGCAGCACCGGCAGGAGCTGGAGCGACTGCGGATGAGCTACGAGCGGGACCGCAGCGCCGTAGGACAGCAGCACGACCTCACGATGAAGGCGCAGCGGAACAGGTTCGACAGGGACCAGGTGACCGAGGACCTCAAGGTGCTCAGGGACGACCCCGCCGCTGCCGAGGTCCTTGCCCACCACAGGGAGGACGCGGGCACGCTCGCGGAACGGCTGCGTGAGGACGGACAGCGCCGCTACGAGCGGGAGCTCGAACTGGCCAGGCTGGAGCAGGAGGAACTGGCGCGCCGGAACGCCGTCGAGTGGGAGCAGCAGCGTTTCCGGCTCGAACGCGGAGACCGCATCCGGGAGGCGCACCGCCAGGACCGACGCGAGGACGAGGCCGCCCGGCGGGCGGACGAGGTGCGTCGGGCCGACCAGGACCGCGAGGACATGCACATGCTGCGCAGGGAGCAGCGTGACTGGCGCGAGGAGGTGCTCAGGGTGGAGCACGACCTCAAGCGACAAGCCATCGCCCGCGGGCACGGCGACAGCTCGCACGTCGAGATGGACTCCCTCATCAAGGTCAACAGCGCCCAGTACGCTCCGCAGGCCCTGGAACAGGGTGCGGAGCAGGTGAAGGTCGAACGGGCCGACCGGCCGGCCGAGGCCGACGTGGTCGACGCGGACGGTGACGGCAAGGACGGCGACGGCAGCACCGACGACCTCGGCCCCGGTCTGATGGAGGAGAACGCCTGATGGGGGAGAACAGAGTGATGGGCATGACGAGCGTCATAGCCGTCATGGGCGTGACGGTCGTGATGGTCGCGATGGGGGAGAACATTGGCCACTGACGTTCCGGTCAGGCCGGCCGACGCGTTCGCCGGTCCGCCCATGCCGTTCCGCCCGGACCGTCCCGACCGCGGCCGCGTGGCCGTCCGGCTGCGCCGGCTGATCGGTGTGCGCGAGGACGTACTGGACTACGTGCCGGAGGAACGCCCCCGCTACACCCGGTACGGCGTGGTCGTCCTCAACACCGCGTTGCTCGCCGGGCTCTCCATGGCCGTGGCCCTCGCCACCTACCGCAGCGGCCTGCCGCTCACGTCCGTGATCACGGTCGCCGTGGCCTGGTCCGGGGTGATCCTCGCCCTGGACAGCTGGCTGGTGTCCACCACCCATGGCATTCCGCCCGGCCGGCTGCTGCGGACGGTGCTGCCCCGCCTGGTGATCTCCCTGCTGCTGAGCATCTCGATCGCCGAGCCGCTGCTGTTCCAGCTGTTCGACAAGGAGATCCGCCAGCAGATAGCGGTGAGCAACGACGAACAGGTCAAGCACTACGAGGGCATGCTGATCCGCTGCAACCCCAAGACCGGGGAGGTGGACGGCAGCGCAGCCTGCCACGACTACCAGCTCAATGTGAAGAACTCGCCCGCCCAGCTCGCCAAGAGCATTGCCGACAACGCCGCCGCGACCAAGATCATGCAGGCCCGGGTGGACGGCATCAACAAGGCCCAGAGCGGCAAGAACTCGATTGCGACGAAGGAGTGCGAGCCGAGCAAGCAGAACTGGGTCGGCAGGCATTACTACACCACCGAGATCTGCGAGAACGCCAAGGCGGACGCCAAGTCGTACCACAACTCGAGCAGGATCGGCTTCTACGAGGGGCAACTCAGGAAACTGACCACCACGGGCAGCACCCTGTCCGCCCAGCAGGACCGGGCCTCCGCCTCCTACGGGCCCGCACTGCAGCGGTCCGTCGCGGCCGCAGAGCACAAGCGGCGGTCCGAACTCGCCGACGACGGCCTGCTCACCCGCGCCCACGCGCTGGAGGCCGTCGCCTGGAACGACTGGTTCGCCGCGCTCATCTTTGTCGTCGTGCACCTGCTCCTGCTCGGCATCGACTCCATGCCCGTCCTGGGCAAGCTGATGAGCGGCTCCACGACGTACGACCGACTGCTGGTCTCCCGTTTCGAGACGAGCCGCCGGATCCACGCCGATGAGATCGAGGTCCAGTACGCGTGCGCCGAGATGGAGCACGAAGTACAGCGCCACCGCGTCCAGCTGGAGACGACCGAACGGATGCATCGCCTGGAGCACGAGCATCGCCTGGCCCAGGCCGAGCGCTCCCTGAAACTACGCGCTGAGCTCGACCGCCGTGCCGCCAACCTCCTGCGGGGCGACCGAGGTTGAACGGCCACGGCCGGTACCCGAGGCATCGGGTACCGGCCGAGTCCTGCGCTACGGCAGCCGGGGGTCGGCCGGCGCTGCAGGAGCCGTGGCAGCCCCGCCGGACCCGAACTGCTGGGCCGCCTTGTCGAAGTACCGCAGCAGCTCCACCGGGAACGGCATCACGAGCGTCGAGTTCTTCTCGGCCGCGACCTCCACGACCGTCTGGAGGAGGCGCAGCTGCATCGCCTCGGGGGTGTCCGACATGATGCGAGAGGCGTTGGCGAGCTGCTGGGCGGCCTGGAACTCGCCGTCCGCGGTGATCACCCGGGCCCGCCGCTCGCGCTCCGCCTCGGCCTGGCGGGACATGGACCGCTTCAGCGACTCCGGCAGCTGTACGTCCTTGATCTCGACGCGGTCGATGTGGACGCCCCAGCCGGCGGCCGGGCTGTCGATCATCAGGGCGAGCCCCTCGTGCAGCCGCTCACGGTCGGACAGCAGGTCGTCGAGGTCGCTCTTGCCGATGATGGAGCGCAGCGACGACTGGGCGACCTGCCCGACGGCGAAGACGTAGTCCTGGACCTCGATGGCGGCCCGCAGCGGATCGGTCACCCGGAAGTAGACGACCGCGTCGACCTTCACCGAGACATTGTCCTTGGTGATGCCCTCCTGGGTCGGCACCGGCATGGTGACCACCTGGGTGTTCACCTTCCGCATCCGGTCGACGAACGGAATCAGGAACGTCACGCCCGGCTGCCGGTACGACGGCAGCGCCTTGCCCATCCGGAACACGACCCCGCGCTCGACCTGGTTGACCACCCGCATCCCGCTGCGCAGCACGAGCAGGACCGCCACAGCCACCAGCACGACCGCGACCACAGTGCCTTCCATGGCACTCCATTCCTCGAAAAAATTCCCCGTAAGGATTGAGACAAGGAAGTAGACACCGCACGGAGTTGGCCGGATGCGCCCGCACGCGTCAGGAGATCGTCAAGAAAAACGGTCGACGCGCGGGAGGCCTCGCGGGATCCACGAGGGCGGACACACTCAGGGACAGCGGGCTTCCCAGGGCCAGTCGGCAGCCCGGCCCGACTCCAGGAGCGGGATCAGCCGGAACGCGGCGTCGCCGAGGCCGCCGAAGGTGTGCCGGTGCGGTCCGGCACCGCTGTGACCCCTGGAATAGCCGGCCAGATTCCATGTGTACACGGGGACGTGCTCCGGGACGGCGGCGAGCGGGTCGAGGGACGCGGTCCAGTGGGCCTGTTCGTCGGTGACGACGACCACCCGGTCGTGCTCGGCGTAGTGCCGGGCGACCGCTCCGGCCGTGTCGGTGCCCCCGAGGTCGTGGAACCGGTCCAGTGTCCGGAGCACGGACCCGCCCGGCTCCAGCTCGACCGTCCGGCTGTCGGTGCCGAACTCGACGAGATCGGCCTGCTCGGCCCGCAGCGCCAGCGCCGTACCGAAGATGGCGGCCGAGTCGGCCCGGTTGAGCCGGGTCATGGCGCTGGGCAGGTCGAACATCGAGCCTGAGCGGTCGACCAGCACCAGCGTCCGGCCGGGCAGCGCCGGCACGTTGACGAGGGAGTGCCCGAGGGCCGCCTCCAAGGCCTCCTCCCAGCGACGGGCCGGCGCGCTGCGGTGGGCGGCCAGGTAGCGGAAGGGGAACTGGCCGGAACGCAGCACCTCGGCCGGGTCGGAGATTCTGCGGGCCACCTCGGCGGCCGTCCGGTCGTCGATGCCGGCGAGGTCGAAGTTGCGCAGGTTGCGGACGAGCGCCATCGTCCCCATCGAGGGGATCACGGCCTCCCACACGGCGGCGTCCAGCGGCCCGTGCAGCCAGCCCGCCAGCGCCTCCCAGGTCATCCCGGCCGCGGTCAGCCGCTGAGCCCCGCCCTCCGCGGTGACCAGCGCGTACCGTTCATCGGCCGGTACGGCCATCAGCGCATGGTGCGCGGCGAGGAGCGCGTCGCCGGCCGGCGGAACGGCGCGGTCGGGGCGGTGGCGTCGGTCCAGGGCATACCGGAACAGCTCGCCCTGCCAGGGCCGCCCCGGATCCGGGGCGGGGTGGGTCAGCTCGATGACGTCACCGAAGCGGAAACCGTGTGAGCCGGTGTCGTACTTGAGCAGCGCGCGCCCCGTGTAGAGGCGCCGCACCGCGTCTGCGACGCCACGCTTGACGGGCTGCGGCAGGACCCGCCCGTACCGGCCCGTCCAGTACGCCAGCAACTCGCCGGGCTCGTCGGCGCGTTGGAGTACGGCGTCCACGGCCTGACGCGAGAACCCGACCAGCCCGGCGTCGCGCCGGCCCCGGACGAACTCGGCCGCCCCCACCACGGACGCCGTCCGCATATGGGCCTCGGTACGCAGCCAGCGCAGCAGCCCGAGCGTCCACGCGGGGTCGCTGACCGCAAGCTCACGCATCAGCCGCGCGTAGCGCTCGTCCCGGGACTGCGCGCTCTCGTAGAAGCTGCGCTGCCCGACCATGTTGGCCACCGCCAGCAGGAAGAGCTCGGTCTTCGGTTCCCGGACGTACCCGGCGCCGCCCTGGTGGTTGACGCCCTGCGGCAAGGAGAGAACCGTCCGGCTGACGGCCTTCGACGCCGGTACCAGCCACCGGCCATGGGTGGAGAGCGAGGACGTCGCTCCGCCTGCGGTCAGGCCCGGAAGCTCGGCCCGGATCTCGGTCCTGGCCTCGGTTCTGGCCCGCTGACGGTTGAACCGGGTCATGCAGAAGTCCCCCTGGCGGTCGGCCCTGGTGATGGGAGGTCGGAAGCGTGCGTCGTGGGGAACGCGTGAGCGATGGGCGGCCGCGATCCCGCGGACGCGAAGTCGGGCGCCTTCCGAGATCAAAGGTGGGCACCGGTGTTTTTTCGACAGGAAGTAACCGGGGCACGGCGCATCGGAAGGCGTCGGACCCGGACGTTACCCGCCCCGACTCGCAGACGCATCCGAATTAGCGGTGAGTGCGGCCCCTCCTGCGGACCGGCTCCGGTTGCCGGGCCCGCCCCCGCACGAGTGATGGCCGATGACATCGTTGAGCCCGAGGCGGGTGGTGCGACAGTGTGTACTGCCATGGACTGTGACCGGACCTCCGTGACCTCCGCCTTTCGTCCGACCCGTCGTCAACTCCTCGCCGCGACAGGCGCGTTGCCGCTCCTGGGTGCGGCCGTGCCGATCGCGCGAGCCCGCACCGGCACCCCCTCCCTGTCCTTCACCCAGGCCACCAACGGTTCGGCCACCCTCGCCGGTGACCGTCTGATCGCCGAGGTGCAGGGCACCCTCTGGTCGCTGCCCCGCGCGGGCGGCAAGGCCCGTCCCCTGACCCCGGTCGACCTCGAACCCAACCGGCCCACCCACTCCCCGGACGGCACGCTCGTCGCCTTCTGCGCCTACCGGGGCGGCGGCTTCCACCTCTGGACCATGCGCCCGGACGGGTCCGATCTGCGGCGGCGCACCGACGGGCCCTGGGACGACCGTGGCCCGGCCTGGTCGCCCGACGGCACCCGGCTCGCCTTCGCCTCCGAGCGCGACGGCGACCCCGTCGCCGGCAGTCCGTACCGCATCCACGTGCTTGAGCTGCGCACCGGCCGTATCACCCGGGTCACCGGCCTGACCGGCCAGGACGGCCCCCTCCAGGACGGCCCGTGGGAGGACTTCGACCCCACCTGGTCACCCGACGGCAGCAGCATCCTCTTCGTCCGCGCCAAGCCCGTCGCCACACCCCTGGGCACCGGCCTGGAGGCCCGTACGATCGCCGCCGTCCCCGCCGACGGCACCGGACCGGTCACCGTTCGGCACACCGAGACCGAGGCCGCGCAGGTCATGACCCCGGCCCTGGCCGCCGACGGCCGTCTGGCCCATCTGCGCACCACGGCCGCCCCGAACGGCTCCTGCACGCTGGTCGTGGACGGGCACCCCGTCCCGGTGGCGGGGGACATCGCTCCGGTGCCCCCGCGCTGGACGGCGGCGGGAGAGCTGCTGCTGACGCTCGACGGCACCTTCACCCTCGTACGACCGGAGCGGCCCGAGCAGCCGCAGACCATCCCCTTCGAGGGCGTACTGCCCGTGCGGCGGGCCCGGTACGGGACCAAGGCGTACGACCTCGGGGAGCCGGGCCGGGCCCGTCCGGTGCGTGGCATCCATCTGCCCGCGCTGTCGCCCGACGGGCGGCAGATCGCGTTCGCCGCCCTCAACTCACTTTGGCTCGTGGGCAGTTCGGGAGGGCGCCCGCCCCGGCGGCTGCACACCGCACCCCGCACCCGGTATCTGCTCGCCCCCGCCTGGGCTCCCGACGGCCGGTCGCTTCTCTACGCCGACGACCGCGACGGCCTCCTCGGTGTGTACCGCCACGATCTCGCCACCGGCGAGGAGACCGCGCTAGCGACCGGCGGCCGGGTCCACCCGGCGCTCTCCCCGGACGGGCAGCGGCTCGCCTGCCTCGACCTGACCGGCCGGCTTCTCGTCCGCGACCTGGCCTCCGGCGAGGAACGCGTCCTCGCCACCCCCCTCGGCGGCGGCGGTCTGCCCGGCCGCCCCAGCTGGTCGCCCGACGGCCGCCACCTCGCCCTCTGCGACCGCAACCGCCTCAACTCCCGCTTCCGGGAGGGCTACAACCTCGTCCGGATCGTCGACACCACCACGGGCACCGACCGGCTGCACACGGTGGCGCCCCACACCTCGATCTCCGACCGGTACGACTCCGGGCCCGTCTGGTCGCCCGACGGCCGCTGGATGGCGGTGATCGTCGAGTCGGCGCTGTGTCTGCTGCCGGTCGACCCCGACGGCACCCCGGCCGGCGAGCTGCGCACCCTCACCACGGAACCGGCCGACCATCCGTCCTGGTCCGGCGACTCGGCGACCTTGCTGTACCTGTCCGGCGGCCGGCTCCGGCTCGTCGGCGTCGACGGCGGCCCCGCCCGCACCGTCCGCGTCCCCCTCGACGCCCCCAGACCCACCCCCGCGGACGTGGTGGTGCACGCCGGACGCCTGTGGGACGGCACGGGCGAGACGACCCTCGACGACGTCGACATCGTCGTACGAGCCGGACGCATCACCGCGGTGGAACCCCACCGGTCGTCCGGGCGTACGGCCGCCCTCCGCCGCGTCGACGCCTCCGCGCACACCGTGATCCCCGGCCTGTGGGACACCCACACCCACCCCTGGCAGAGCACCTACGGCGGCCGCCAGACCGCCGGCCAGCTCACCTACGGCATCACCACGGCCGTCTCCCTCGGCGGCTTCGCCTACGAGCAGGCCCGCATCCGCGAGGCGGTGGCCACCGGACAGCTCGCCGGGCCGCGGCTGCTGACCACCGGCGAACTCCTCGACGGGGCACGCGTCGCCTACAGCATGGGCCGCGCCCACCGGACCCGGGAGGGTCTGCGCCGCTCCCTGGAACGGGGCGCCGACCTGGACTGGGACTTCGTCAAGACGTATGTCCGGGCGCCCGGCTGGATCATGGAGGAGGCGGCCCGCTTCGCCCACGAACGCCTCGGCGTACGCACCGGAGGCCACCTGCTCTCACCCGGCGTACAACTGGGCCAGGACCTGACGACCCATCTGCAGGCCACGCAGCGCGCCGAGTTCGGGCACGCCGTCACGGCGCGAGGCCGCGCCTACCAGGACGTCACCGAGATCTACACCGCCCCCGCGGTGCGCTTCTCCATGATCGCCACCCCCTTCACCTCCGCACCCCTCCTCGGCGCGGACCCCGCCCTGGCGGACGACCCGCGGGTCACGGTGGTGATGCCCCCGTGGGACACCGCCGCCGTCCGCCAGTCGGCGGGCGTCCCGCCCACCCCGGCCCAACTCGCCACCCTCCGCACGGAGACCGACGTCTACCGGCGCATCCTGGCCGCCGGCGGCCTGGTCGCCCTCGGCACGGACCAGCCGCTCGTCCCGGTCGGCCTCTCCCTCCACCTCGGCCTGCGCGCCCTGCACCGGGGCGGCCTCACCCCGGCCCAGGCCCTGCGCACCGCCACGGTCCTCCCCGCCCGCCTCTTCGGCGTCGACGGCGACCTCGGCACGGTGGAGAAGGGCAAGCTCGCCGACCTGACGGTGATCGACGGCGACCCCTTCACGGACTTCGCGACCCTTGTCCGTACGGTCTCGGTACTCAGGGGCGGGGTGCCGTACACCACTGAGGAACTGGTCGCAGCCTTCGAGCCGTCGGCGGAGAATGCAACTACGCGGGAGGAGGACTGGTTGGGCATGGGACGCCTGATGCGCAGGGACGGTTGCTGCGACGGTCACGGTTTCTGAGCGGGGTGCGCGAAGGCCGCGACGGTTCGGCAGCGCCCCTTCAGGGGCGCGGGGAACTGCGCGACCAGCCACGACGAAGCCGCAGACGACCGACGGACAATGGCGACCCCGGTCAAACCCCCCGCACCGCAGGTGCATACCGCTCGCCGGAGCCCCGGACAATCAGCCGCGTGGGCACGGTAATGGTCCGCGCCCGCGACCGGTCCCCGTCCAGCCGCGCCAGCGCCGTCGCCGCGGCCGCCCGTCCGATCTCCTCGGGGTCCTGGGCCACGACGGTCAGCGCCGGTTCGAGCGCCTCGGCGAGCGGTACGTCGTCGAAGGCGACGACCGCGACGTCCTTCCGCTCGCTGCGGGCGAGTTCGGCGACCATGCCGAGCGCGACCATGTTGTTGCCGGCGAACAGGGCGGTGGGCGGATCGGACAGGGCGAGCAGCTGGGCGGTCGCCGTCGCGGCCGCCGGCTGGTCGTGGGCGTTGGTGACCAGCGCGCGGTCGTACGCGAGACCGGCCTCCTGCAGCGCCGTACGGTATCCGGCCAGCCGTTCGCGGCGGGTGTACAGCTTCACGGGCAGGTCGCCGATGAAGCCGATGCGGCGGTGGCCGTGGGCGATCAGATGGGCGACCCCGTCATGGGTGCCCGCACGGTTGGAGCTGACGATGCTGTCCGTGGACAGGCCGACGCCCGGACGGTCGAGGAAGACCACGGGCAGTCCCGCCGCGCGATGGCTCTTGAGGTGGGAGTGGTCGGCGCCCACGGACGGCACGATCATCAGGATGCTGACGCGCCGGGCCAGGAACTTGTCCGTCAGGGCCCGTTCCCGGTCGGGGTCGTCCGCGGAGGAGCCCATGAGCAGCGTGAGCCCGCGCTCGCCGACCGTGTCCTCGATGGCGCGGGCCACGGCCCCGAAGAAGGGGTTGGCGAGGTCGGGGATGACCAGGCCGATGGTGGTGTCCGGGCCGCCGACGCGGATGTTGCGGGCCATGAGGTTGGGCTGGAAACCGAGTTCGGCGACGGCGGCGAGGACCTGTTCCCTGGTCCGGGGCGACACGGGGCCGTCCTCGTTGAGGACCCGGGAAACCGTCTTGGCACTGACACCTACTTCCCGGGCGACGTCGGCCAGGGTGGGGCGGCGGCTCGCAGCCATGGAGGAACGTCTCCTGTCAGCTCCCGGTTTCCGGCCGCGGCCTCGGCCGGAACATGCGGGAGCTGGGTCGTGTGGTCAGTTGGCCTGAACTCCGGCCGCCTTCGCGGCCTCGGAATCCGCTACGACGGTACCCCCGGCCGCATCGACGGTGAGCGCGCCGGTCATGATCGCGACGACCTCCGCCATGGAGTAGTCGGACGGCTTGATCACCGCAGCCCGCTTGCCCAGCCGGTGGACGTGGATCCGGTCGGCGATCTCGAAGACATGCGGCATGTTGTGGCTGATCAGAACCACCGGCAGTCCCTTGTCGCGGACGCGCCGGATCAGGTCCAGGACCTGCCCCGACTCCTTGACACCGAGGGCGGCGGTCGGTTCGTCCATGACGACGACGCTGCCGGCCCAGGCGACGGACCGGGCGACCGCGACGGCCTGCCGCTGTCCGCCGGAGAGGGTCTCCACCGACTGCGTGAGCGAGCGCAGACCGATCTTCAGGTCGGCCATGTGCTCGGAGGCCTCCTCGCGCATGCGCTTCTTGTCGAGCATGCGGAAGACGCTGCCGAGGATGCCTGGACGGCGCAGCTCGCGCCCGAGGAACATGTTCGAGGCGATGTCCATGGAGGCGGCCACGGCGAGGTCCTGGTAGACGGTCTCGATGCCGTGGGCGCGGGCGCTCTGCGGACCGGAGAAGGTGATCGGCTTCCCGTTGAGGCGTATCTCGCCCGCGTCGGGGACCAGCGCACCGGTGAGCGCCTTGATCAGGCTGGTCTTGCCGGCGCCGTTGTCGCCGATGACGGCGAGCACCTCGCCGGGCAGCAGGTCGAAGTCCGCGCCGTCGATGGCGGTGACATGGCCGTAGCGCTTGACCAGACCGCGGGCCTGCAGCACGGGCGTGGGGGAGGAGGTGGCGGTCATCGGGCCTTCTTCCGGGAGATCTGGTCGACGGTCACCGCGAGGATCACCAGCACACCGGTGATCAGGGTCTGGTAGATGGAGGCGACGCCCATCAGCTGCAGGCCGTTGCGGAACACACCGACGATGAGCACGCCGATGAAGGTGCCCAGGACCGAACCGCGTCCGCCGAAGAGGCTTGTGCCGCCGAGCACCACCGCGGTGATGCTGTCGAGGTTGTCGGTCTGCCCGGCCTGCGGGTCGCCGACTCCGGTGCGCGAGATGAGCAGCAGGGCCGCGATGCCGTAGAGCAGACCCGCGACCGTGTAGATGCCGATGGTCAGGCGGGAGGTGCGGATGCCGTTCAGGCGTGCGGCTTCCTGGCTGTTGCCCAGGGCGTAGACGTGCCGGCCCCAACTGGTGTTGCTCAGCGCGTAGGCGAGCAGCAGGAACAGGGCGATGGTGACCAGCGAGCCGTAGGTGATGTCGGTGTGGCCGAGCGGGAAGGTCTGCCCGAGAGCCGTCAGCGGGCCGGGCAGGCTGGTGATGGTCTGCTCGTTGGAGTAGATGTGGGTCAGCGCGAACGCCACGTTGAGCATGCCGAGCGTGACGATGAACGGCGGCAGCGGGATCTTCTGCACCAACAGCCCGTTGAGCAGGCCGAATCCGGCGCATACGGCGATGCCCAGGGCGATGGCGACGAGCGGGGGCAGGGTGCCGCCCGCGGCCATCTTGGCGATGACGATGCTGCCGAACGCCATCACGGCACCGCACGACAGGTCGATGCCCGCGGTGAGGATGATCAGGGTCTGGCCGATGGCGAGGGTGCCCACGACCATGACCTGCTGCACGATCAGCGAGAAGTTCCCGCCGGTGAGGAACTGGTCGGTCGAGATCGAGAAGTAGGCACAGGCCAGGAGGAGGGCGACCAGAGGGCCGGTGGTCGGTGCCGTGAGCAGCCTGCGCAGCGTGGTCGGCGCTTTGAGATCGGCATACGGCGAGGACGTGCCCGAAGGCGTTGTCGTGGCAGTCATGCGAAGTCCTTGTCGGAAGACAGAAGTCCTTGTCCGCCCGGCACGTTCCTGGCAGGAGGACTGGAGGACGAGGGGGCGGCCGTCCCGGGCGGGGAGGAGGAGCCGGCCGCCCCGCTGAGGGGGGAGGGGAAGTTGTCGCGGGCCTAGGGGGCGGCTCAGCCCCAGCAGTTCTGCAGGCCGAACGCCGTGTCCTTGGACGTGACGCCCGCCTGCGCCTTGTCGGTGATCAGGTTGACGCCGGTGTCGGTGTAACCGGACGCCTTCTTGCCGGTCTTGGCGTAGGAGACGACGGCCTTGACGCCCTCCGCGGCCATCTTCAGCGGGTACTGCTGCGAGGTCGCGGCGATCTTGCCGTCCTTGACCGCCTGGGTGCCGGTGCAGCCACCGTCGACGGAGACGATCAGGACGTCCTTCTCGCGGCCCTTGGCCTTCAGCGCGGTGTACGCGCCCAGCGCAGCGGGCTCGTTGATGGTGTAGACGAGGTTGATGCCCGGGTCCTTCTGCAGGCAGTTCTCCATCGCGGTCTGGCCCTTGGCCTGGTCACCGCCGGTGTCCTGGGCGCAGGCGACGTCCTTGTCGGTGGCGCCGAAGCCCTGCAGGAAACCGTTGTGACGCAGGACGCCGACGGAGACGCCCGGCGCGAGGTCGAGGGTGGCTATCTTCGCCGTCTTGCCCTTCATGGCGGCCTTCGCGTACTGGCCGATGAGCTTGCCGGCGTTGAGGTTGTTGGTGGCGAAGAGGGCGTCGACCGCGCTCTGCGGCTCGGTCGGGGTGTCCAGCGCGATGACCAGGACCCCCTTGGCGCGGGCCTTCTGGACCGCGGGCACGATCGCCTTGGAGTCGCTCGGGGTGATCAGGATGCCCTTCACGCCGGCGGCGACCATGTTCTCGATGGCGGTGACCTGTCCGGCGTTGTCCCCGTCGAACTTGCCCGCGGCGGTCATCAGCTGGACGCCGTCCTGCTTGGCGGCCTTCTCCGCGCCCTCCTTCATCTTCACGAAGAACGGGTTGGTGTCGGTCTTGGTGATCAGACCGACCTTGACGCTGCCCGAGCCGGCGCTGGTGGAGCTCGATCCGGAGCCGGATCCGCAGGCGGTGAGAGCGAGGGCCGCGACGCCCGTGACCGCGGCGGCCCTGAGGAGGGAGGGGGACAGGCGAGTGGTGCGAGACATGAACGACTCCTGCGGGATGCGGGACGGCGAGCGGCGGTCGGATCGGGTCGGGCTGCCCGCGGTGTCATCGTTGACTTATGTCATCGTTGACACCGCCTGGCGAGGATGATGGACTCCCGTTCGCGGCAACGTCAATGCCTTGTACTCGTCACAAATCGGCAACGTCCCCCCTGCCTTCGGAAAGAAGGGCGCCCATGAGCCCGCGTCGGATCACCGTCCTCGGAGAGTGCGTCGCGGACGCCTTCACCGAACCGGCGGACACTGCGAACGAACTCGCACTGCGCGTGCTGCCGGGCGGCGGACCTGCGAATACGGCGGTCTCCCTGGCCAGGCTGGGTACCCCGGCGCGCTTCCTGGCCCGGCTGTCCGGCGATGTGTTCGGGCGCCTGTTCCGGACCCGTCTCGAGGCGTCCGGCGTGGACCTGTCGTACGCGGTCGCGGCCGCCGAACCCAGCACCCTCGCGGTCGCGGAACTGGACGAGCGGGGGCAGGCCGCGTTCTCCTTCCATGCGCAGAACACGGCCGACTGGCAGTGGACGGCCGAGGAGTTGGCGCGCGTGGACCTGTCCGAAACCGCCTGTGTGCACACCGGTTCCCTGGCTCTGGTCCAGCAGCCCGGCGCAGCAGTGGTGGAGGACTTCCTGGCGGCGGCCGCCCCGCACACGACCATCAGCATCGACCCCAACGTCCGGCCGCTGCTGGTCGACCCCGACATCTACCGCGCCCGGCTGGCGCACTGGTGCGCCCTCGCCGACGTACTGCGGCTGAGCGAGGACGACCTGGCACTCCTGCTGCCGGACACGCCTCCCGAGAAGGCCTGCGACAGCTGGCACGCCGCCGGAGCGCGGCTCGTCGTGATCACACGCGGCGCCGAAGGGGCCCTGGCCTCCCTCGACGGTGAACGGATCCAGGTCCCCGCGGTCGCCACCCGGGTGGTCGACACGGTCGGGGCGGGGGACTCTTTCACGGCCGGCCTGCTGCACCACCTCGGCACCCGCGGATTCCTCGGCGGCCGGCTCAAGGGGCTGGACCTCGCCGCGGTCGCCGAAGCCTGTGTGTTCGCCACCCGGGTCGCGGCCCTGACCTGCGCGGTCCCCGGACCCAACCCGCCCTGGCAGAGCGAGCTGACGCAACCCTGAACACCCGCCGGACATCCGCCGACAACGCAACGAGAGGGACCGCTGTGACCAAGACCCTGTTCGCCGAGTTCACCGCCCGCGAGGGAACGGAGGACGAAGTCGCCCGTCTGCTGCGGGAGTACGCCGAGAAGGTCCGCGAGGAGGAAGGCAACCTCGCCTTCGACGCCTACACCAAGGCCGCCGCCCCGCGAGCCTTCTGGATCTTCGAGGTGTACCGCGACGAGGACGCCTTCCAGGCGCATCTGAAGCAGCCCTACGGCGCCCCCTTCAACGCCGCCCTCGCCCCGTTGATCGAGGAGGACGCCTCCGTACTGACGTTCCTCGACCCGCTGACCTGACCCGTTCGCGAGGACCCGTCCGCGAGGTCAGACGTCGACTGCACCGGCGGGCAGGGCCTGTTCGGTCCAGATGGACTTGCCGGTGCGGGTGTGGCGGGTGCCCCAGCGCCGGCAGAGGGCGGAGATGAGCTGCAGGCCGCGGCCGTCCTCGTCGGTGGCGGAGGTGTGCCGGATGTGCGGTGTGGTCAGGCTGGCGTCGGAGACCTCGCAGATCAGTGCGCGGCTGCGGAGCATGCGCAGCCGGATGGGGCCGCAGGCGTGCCGGATCACGTTCCCGACCAGCTCGCTGACCAGCAGCTCGGTGGTCATGACCAGGTCCTCGTCTGCCAGGTCCCAGTCGGCGAGCTGGGCGCGGACCAGCTCGCGGGCCTGGCCCGCCGCCACCGGGTCCTCCGGCAACGGCCACTCGGCGACGTTCTCCGCGGCCAGCGGGTGGGTGCGGGCCAGCAGCAGGGCCGCGTCGTCGGTCAGCGCGCGGTGGGCGGGCAGCAGAGCGGAGGTGATGGCGGCGCACAGGCCGTCCAACCCGTCCCCGGGTGCGCCCGGCCCGGCGTTCACGGACTCGAAGAGCAGCTCGGCGAGGCGGTTCATGCCGGTGGTGACATCCCGGTCCTTGCTCTCCACCAGGCCGTCGCTGTAGAGGGCGAGCAGGCTCTCGGCGGGCAGCTCGGTCTCGAGGGTCTCGAACGGGGGAGTGGCCACACCCAGCGGCGGATCCGGGGTCATGGGCAGGAAGGTCACGGTGCCGTCGGGCCGGGCCACCGCCGGGGGCGGCTGACCGGCGCTGGCGTACGACAGCTGCCGGGTGACCGGGTCGTAGATGCCGTACAGACAGGTGGCGAAGGCGTCGGTGCCCGGTTCACCGATGATGTCGTTGAGGTGGCCGAGGATTTCGTCGGGCGGCAGCTCCAGCTCCGAGAGGGTGCGGACGGCTGTGCGCAGCCCGCCCATGGTGGCGGCCTCGGCCATTCCGTGGCCCATGACGTCGCCGATCACGAGCGCCACCCGGGCCGCGGAGAGCGGGATCACGTCGTACCAGTCGCCGCCGACGTCGGCACCCTGCTTGGCCGGCTGGTAGCGCGCGGCCACCGTCACCTCGGGCAGTTCGGGCAGTGCCTGCGGCAGCAGGCTGCGCTGGAGGGTACGGGCCCGGGTCGTCGCCTCGTCGTAGAGCCCCGCCCGCTCCAGGGCCTGCGCGATCAGTCCGCTGAGGGCGGTCAGCAGGGTCCGTTCGTCGTCGTCCAGCGCCCGCGGCCGGTCGAAGCAGATCACCGCGGCGCCGATCCCGCGCCCCGACACCGCAAGCGGCAGAAAGGCCCACGCCTGCGAGCCGCCCTCCCGGACCAG
Source organism: Streptomyces longisporus (assembly GCF_039532765.1). Lineage (NCBI taxonomy): Bacteria > Bacillati > Actinomycetota > Actinomycetes > Kitasatosporales > Streptomycetaceae > Streptomyces > Streptomyces longisporus. Next base: position 281,812 of record NZ_BAAASG010000010.1, on the reverse strand, counting down.
GACCTCGGCTCCCGGATAGCGTTTTCGGAACTCCTCCGGGGAGGCGATGTGCAGGGGGGTGCGGGTGCGCAGGGCGTCACCCACCGGGTTGGTGGTGTCCCGTACCGTCCACTGTCCTTCCAGCGCCCGGGTGAAGTGCTGCGGGTATCCCCGGGAGCCGACCACGGTCAGCCGGTCGTCGACCACGCCGAGCATGATCAGCCCGGTGGCGCCGAGGGGGGACATCACACCGTCGGCCACCGCCGCCATCACATCCTGGGCGGTGACGGCCTCGGCCAGCTCCCGGGTGACCCGCTGCACCAGGGCCGCCCGCTCCGCCGCCGCCCGTTCCGCGGCGGCCCGCTCGACCTCCCGCAGATGCCGCTCGGTGGTGTCGGTGATGTAGAGGGTGAGGCCTTCCGGCACCGGCACCAGCCGCAGGTGGTACCAGGACGTCCCGTCCGGCCACGGCACGTCGAAACCGGCCGGCCGGCCCTCGGCCGCGATCGCCCGGCACCGCTGCTCGAGCCCCGGCACGGCACGCACCGCGGGAACGTCCCGGAGCAGCGCCCCGGCCACCTCTCCCGCAGGTCCGAAGAGCCGCTCGGCGGCCTGGTTCAGGAACTCGACGCGCCAGTCCGTGTCCAGGGAGACGAAGCCGTCGCTCATGTGCCGCAGCGCCCGCCCCACCGACTCGGCGGCCGTGTGCGTCTCGCTGCTGTCCCGGATGGTGCCGGTCACCTTCACCGGCGCCCCCGCCTCGTCCGTGATCGTCCGGGCCCGGGCCTCGATCCAGACGTACGTGCCGTCCTGGCGCCGGATCCGGTACTCGTGCTGGAAGCCGCCGCGCTCCTGGATACCCGTGTCGAAGCCGGCCACCGCCGCCGGCAGGTCGTCCGGGTGGATCAGCGCCGCCCACGCCTCGATACCGCCGGTCATGATCTGCGGATCGATGCCGGGCAGCACCTCGTCGACGGGCCCGCCCGCGGTCAGCTCGCCGGTGCGCAGATCCCAGGTGTACGTGAGGGCCGGCGCCCCTTCCACCTCCTGCGCCGGAGCGTCCCGCGGCCCCGGCCCGTGCTGCAGGGCCCGTAGCAGGGTGCAGGGCGGATTGAGGATCCCGGACGACCTGAGCCTCCCGGACATCCAGGCCGCCACGTCGTGCAGAAACGCGTGCTCCGCCGGGCCGGGCTCGGTGCCCGGAGCGAAGAGCACGGAGAGCGCACCGCGCCTGCCGCCGCCGCCCGGAACGGGAACGGCCAGGTGCCCGATGCCCACGGGAAGCCCGGAAGGCCACAGCGCGGCGGGGTCCCGGCCGGGCACCGGGTCGGGCGGGGCCAGATCGGGCTGCCAGGCGACGGTGTCACTGCGGGCGGCCCTGCTGGGCGGCGCCTTGCCCCGGGCCGGGATGATCAGCCAGGGCCGGGTCATCGACTCCGGCAGCCCGCTGTCGGCGACCAGATAGAGAACGCCGCTCATTCCGCCGCCCGGCAGATGCACCATGCCGCCCAGGCCGTGCACCTCGGCCACCGCCTGCTGCAGCGCGGTCAGCAGCACCTCGACATCGCGCCGGTCCTCGTCCACGGCGCCGAGCAGCCGCAGCCGCATCTGCTGCCGCTCCAAGAGCCGCACGGTGCCTCTGGCATTCACCACGCCCGACTGTCGCCTCCGCTCACCGCTCGGGGATCCACCTGATCCGAGCAATTTAGGCGATTTCATCGACCTTGGGGAGGTTTTGGCGACCGATCGCCGAACCTCACCGGCCGTAGCCATCCTGTACACCGGGGGTCAGGACGCCGTCGACGGCACCCCGAGGATGCCCAGCATCGCCCGGGTCGCGGGACTGGGGTTGAACCGGTTCCCCACCAGATACTCGGTCCGACGCGGTCCGTCGGCCACCGGGACCAGCGCCGGCCCGGGATCGTCGGCGGCCCGCGGCCGGACGAGCGCCGACGGCAGCAGCGCGATGCCGAGCCCGCGCGCGATCAGCCGGGTGATCAGCTCCACGACACCGGCCTCGTACGCGACATCGCGCACCAGGCCCGCGGCCGCGAACGCCTGATCGGATTGGGCCCGGGCGGGCGTCCCGCCCACGAAGTCCACGAACGTCTCCTCGGCGATCTCCCGCAGCGTGACCCGGGCAGCGCCCGCCAGCCGGTGAGCGGCCGCCACCACCAGCACATGCTCGTCGTGACCGAGAACGACCGCCTCCACCCGTCGCGGACCGCCGCCGCCAGTTCGTCGCTGCGCCCCGAGCGCAGAGCGACGCGGACGTCCGGGTGCCGGGCGCGGTAGCGCTGCAGCAGTTCGGGTACGTCGACGGCAGCCGTCGTCACGATCACGCCGACGGCGAGCCGGCCGCGCACCACACCGGTCGCGGCGGCGGCATCTGCGGCCGCCCGGTCGGCGGCGGCCAGGCACTCGCGTGCGCCGGCGACGAACGCCGCCCCCGCGGGCGTCAGTTCCACCCGGCCGCTGGACCGGGCGAACAGCTTGACGCCGAGCTCCCGTTCCAGCCCGGCGATCCGGTGACTCAGCGACGACTGCACCACGAAACAGCGCTTCGCGGCGCGCGTGAAGTTGCGGGTTTCGGCGACGGCGACGACATGGCGCATCTGTTGGAGATCCACCCGGCCATCACCCCCTCATCACGGTCGTCCACCACGGCGGACACCCGTCGCCGTAACGAGCCGAACGGCGCAAGCCGCCTCACGCTCGCGGCACCGCCGCACGGGTGGTTTCCGCGCGGAGCGCCTACGCCCGCTTCGTCTTCGCTATGCCTTGTCCGCACAGGGGATTTGGGCCGGGAGACGGCCCGTCGCCTGCGCTCGTTGATCGGACGATCCGGCGTGCCGACGAGCAGATATAGGAAATTTGCGCATTAACCTCCAGTCACCTTAAGACGTGGCGGATCTCGCTCGCGTCCGTTTCAACACCCGGAGAAGAAATGCGCAAGCCTCGCAAGACCGTTGTCGTGGCCGTCCTCCTCGGCACCGTCGGCTTCCTCGGCGCCGGCACCGCTTACGCCCACGGGGACGGGCACGGGAGCAAACACGGACAGGGTCACTCGCGCGAGCACCACGGCCACGAAAGCCAGAAGATCCTTGTCAACCAGAGCACCACCTGCACGGTGACCGAAGACAACAGTGACGTACAGGGCGAGACCGCCGCGTTCGGCCCGGACGGCAAACCCGACACGCAGAACACCAACGTCGGTTCGAGCCTGGGCTGCAACAACACCGTCAGCTTCGGCAAGTAGCCCACAAACGGGCACACATGAGGAAGGCCCTCCGTGATCTCCACGGAGGGCCTTCCTCATGCTCATACAGCCCTTGACCGGGCTTTCCTCAGGCAGCCGCGGATCGCGCCGCACGGGTGTCCGGGACGGGCTCCTGCGCGTCCTCGGGCCGGAAGATCTCGTCCTCTCCGAAGTCCGGAGCCTGGAAGGGGGTCGTCGTCGGAGGCGGCGACGGTGCCGTGGAACGGCGGGGTTGCCCTTCCGGCGGGGCGGAGAACAGCGACGTCGAGTCGATGACAGGTCTGCCTTTCGTTACAGGTCCCTGATGGGTCCTGGCGTGCCGCGGCCGGGCACGACGGCGCTACAGCTTGGTCATCTTGGCGTACGGGCTCAAGATCCGCATCTGCGTCGAGCCGAAATCGACGAGCGCCGCGATCCCGTCCTCGATGCCGATCACGCGGCCGAGGCCGTACACGTCGTGTGTCACTTGGTCGCCCATGGCGAAGTGCTTGGGGGCCGGTGCGACCGGGGCCTTGAAGGGGCTGGTGGGCAGATGACGCTTCGGTGCCGCGGGCTTGGTCATGGCTCAGTATGACCCCACCTCCCTCCCGAACGCTGTGGCCGTCGGCACAGATCCACACGGGGCCGCCGCGCCACGCTCGTCCATCGCCGGACAAACCCCCGCCCGCGATCCGAGTTCCCACCTGCGTACTCGGCAGTTGCGACGGCTCCCCCTGGAACCCGTCCCTGCTCGGCGCCGCCCTGGTCGCCGCCACCCGCACCTCGTACGAGGAACGCCCGCACCGGCATGTCCTCGCCCCCCCTCGGCGTCACCGACGTCACCGCCGACCAGCCGCCCGGCAGACGGCTCGGCCACCGGGGGCTCCTCGGACGACCGCAGCGGCCCTGGACCATGCCGGCGCGATCCTGCCCGCCGGCGGCCTGTGGGCCGCTTTCGAAGGCACCGCCCGCCTCGTCACCGGTCTGCTCGTCGACCGCAGGCTCGGGCAGCGCCTCGGTCTTCGCTGGCGCCGCACCCCGGGGCTGGATCCTCGTCCGTCAGATGCTTCCTCGATGGTGCGTCCGACCAGACGTGAGGGCGCAAGTCCACAAGTTGTCGCACAATCAAACGCGACAAAGGGGCCGCCGTTTCATCCCATGTCTGCCCGGCAAATGTGCGCACTGAGTCTTGACCGCCCTGTTGGGCCCAGGCAAGCTCTTCTCCGGTCCTGGCAAGTCGGATACAGGGCCACGCTCAGAGGCTATGCGGACCCACCCGGCCGTATTCATCCCATGTGTAGAGCCGTGACGCGGCCTGTCGCTGGTGGGCGCTGCAGCTCAATGAATGGAATCGAACACAAATAAACACGGCCTCGTGAGGAGACCTCGTGAACATCGCGACGACGCGCTTACTGAGACGGCCGAGCGCCGGGCGCAGCCGCCTCCAGACCGGCCGGCGCCTTATCGCCGGCGCGGCGGCCTCAGCCCTGGCGCTGCTGGGACTGCTGGGCGGCGGCACCGCCCAGGCCGCCACCGAGGCGCAGGCCGTCCCGGCCGCTTCGGCCACCAGCCAGTTCCACGGAGTGAACTGGGCGGACCCCAACGACAACTTCATCACCGGCCCGAACATCCCCGTCGGCCTGTCGACCTCGGACGACTACGCCACCACGTACGCGAAGTCCACGGCCATCCTCAAGGGCTTCCAGGGCCTGGGGGCCAACACCGTCCGCATGGGATTCAACGCGGCGACCACCTCGGGAGCCTGGTGGGGCAGTTACACCGCGGCGCTGGACGCCGCCACCGCGCTGGGCATGAAGGTCATCGTCGCGCCGTGGCTGCAGAACGGAAAGGTCAGTGACACCGCGTCGTTCTACGCGATGTGGGACACGATGATCAGCAAGTACGGCTCGAAGAGCAACTTCTACTTCGACATCATGAACGAGCCCTGGGCGTACAGCGGCACCGACCTGGCCAACTTCGAGGCCGACTGGCTGGCGCATTACCCCAATCTCCCTCGTGACCACGTGATCGTCCCCGGCATATCGGCCGACACCAGTCTGTGCGGCCTCGGCGCCGACTCCCGGCTCTCCGGCACCCTGCTGTCCATCCACATCTACAGCATGTTCGGCATCTCCCACACAACCGAGGCCGACTGGGTCAAGGAGTTCAACAACAACCTGTGCGGCTACGCCGACCGCGCCGTGGTGACCGAGTTCGGCGTCCCGATGAACACCGGCGTCGACTACAACGGCCCCAAGGACGGCATCAACAACATCTCCTACTTCTACGCCATCACCGACACCGTACGGAGCCTCGGCATCGGTTCCGTCCTGTGGACCGGCGTCAAGGAAGCCGCCCAGGCCCAGGGCCCCGGGCCCTGCGACAACGCCTCCTGCGCCATCACCTCCCTGAACGGCAGCGGCACCAACCTCTCCCTGACCCTCAACAACCGGCCCGGCCTCGACCGGCTCCAGTGGGGCTGGGGCACCGGCACCAACCCCGGAGGGGGAAGCGGCAGCGGCGCCGTACTGCGCGGCACCGGCTCCAACCGCTGCCTCGACGTGCCCGGCGCGAGCACCACCAACGGTGTGCAGACCGAGATCTGGGACTGCGCCGGCGGCACCAACCAGCAGTGGACCGCCACCTCCGCCAAGGAGTTGCGGGTCTACGGGAACAAGTGCCTGGACGCCAACGGCTTCGGGACCTCCCCGGGTACCAAGGTCGTCATCTGGGACTGCACCGGCGGCACCAACCAGCAGTGGAATCTCAACAGCGACGGCACCGTCACCGGCGTCCAGTCAGGGCTGTGCCTGGACGTCACCGGAGGCGCCACTGCGAACGGCGCCCTCGTCGAGCTGTGGACCTGCAACGGCGGCACCAACCAGAAGTGGACCCGGCAGTAACGCGGAAGAAGTGGCACCGGGGGCTCGGTGGAGCCCCCGCGCCATGAGATGCCCCGGCCCCCGGTGGTGACCGTGCCGCCGGGGGCGGGGGCCGTGGGCGGGGGCAGGTGAACCCGCCCGGTGACCTCCACACCGGATTCCTGCCGGGTGCTGATCATGATCACTACGGTGACGCCGGCTGCGACCACGCCGAGCGGAATCGCCCAGGCGAAGAAGTCGCGCCGTCGTTTCCCGCTTGCTCGCATGCTCGCGGCTCCTTCTGTGGTGCCCGGTCACGGCCGCACGATCTGTGTCTCGGCGGCGCTGAGGTCGGTGGCGGGCTGGGGTGCGGGTCGCCGGGCGGTGTCGCTGACCTTGATGAGAAGGGCGACCAGCAGCCAGTTGGCGACCATGGCGGATCCGCCCTGGGCGAGGAAGGGCAGGGCCTTGCCGGTGAGGGGGATGAGGCCGGTGACGCCGCCGGTGACGACGAAGACCTGCAGCACGAGCGAGGTCGCCAGGCCGGCGGCGAGAAGCTTGCCGAAGGGGTCGGTCACGGTGATGGCGGTGCGCAGGCCCCGCTCGGCGAGGACCGCGTAGAGGAGCAGCACGAGCGTGACGCCGACCAGGCCGAGTTCCTCGCCGACGGTGGTGAGGATGAAGTCGCTGCGCCCGGCGAAGCCGATGAGCTCCGGATGGCCCTGGCCCAGTCCGCTGCCGAGGATGCCGCCGGAGCCGAAGCTGAAGAGGGCCTGGGCGGCCTGGTCGGAGACGAGTCCGGCCGGGCGCTGCGCAGGGGGCAGGTAGATGTCCATCGGGTGCAGCCAGGCGACCACGCGGCCGTGGACGTGCGGTTCGAAGGAGCCGACGACGAACGCGCCGACGGCGAACATCGCGACGCCGAACACCACCCAGCTGGTGCGTTCGCTGGCGATGTACAACATGATCACGAAGATGCCGAAGAAGATCAGTGACGTGCCCAGGTCACGTTCGAAGATCAGGACGAGCAGGCTGAGGATCCACACGGCCGCGATGGGGCCGAGCTGCCGTCCGCGCGGGAGGTAGAGCCCCATGAACCGGCGCCCCGCCAGCGCCAGCGCGTCGCGGCGCATGGTGAGGTAGCCGGCGAAGAAGACCACGATGACGATCTTCACGAACTCGCCGGGCTGGAAGGACAGCGGCCCGATGAAGATCCAGCGTTTGGCGCCGTAGACGTCACCGGGGTAGAAGGCGGGTGCCATCAGCAGCACCAGGCCGAGGGTGATGGCGAGGTAGGGGTAGCGCTGGAGCCTGCGATGGTCCTTCAGCGCGATCACCACCGCGGACAGGCCCACCGCCGCGATGGCGCACCACATGAGCTGTCCCGACGTCGCTGCCGCGGCGCCGTAGCGGGCCTTGTAGGCGATGTCGAGGCGGTGGATGAGGACGATGCCCAGCCCGCTGAGCAGTGTGGCCACCGGCAGGATCAAGGGGTCGGCGTGGCGGGCGAAGCGGCGTACGGCCCCATGGCACAGCAGCGGCAGGATCCCCAGGACCGCGACCCGGCCCAGCAGGGCGGCCGACAGGCTCCCCCCGGTGGAGAGCGTGGTCTCGGCGTAGCCGTACCCGCAGATCAGTACGGCGCCCAGCAACAGCACCAGTTCCACATCACGGCTGGTGAACCGGCCGTAGTGCACGACTGGCTCTCGTCGACCGCGCATGCGGCTCCCCCTGAATGACAGTGAACAGGCCGGCCCGAGGTGGCTCTGCGCACGGGCTCCGACTGGAAGGATATACAGTTGCGCAACAGCGCAACTGTAAGCTCGAGGGGGCGGTGGGACTGAGCGGGCCGGCAAGGAGGCGACGGCGCCGGGTGTGGCCGGTGCTCGTGGGGCTCGGGATGGTTCTGGCGCTCATCGGCTATCTCGTCGCGCGCCACATCCCTTCGGTGCTGGTGGAGCAGTGCACCGCGCAGAGCGCCGAGGGGCCGGCCGTCACCCTCGACCTGGACCAGGCCGCCAACGCCGCGACCATCGCGGCCGTGGCCGACGCCCGCAGACTGCCGGAACGCGCCGTCACCGTGGCTCTGGCCACCGCGATGCAGGAATCCAAGCTCCGGAACATCGGCTACGGCGACCGGGACTCGATGGGGCTCTTCCAGCAGCGGCCCTCACAGGGCTGGGGCACCCCCGCCCAGGTGCTCGACCCCGTCCACTCCGCAGGGATGTTCTACGACGCTCTCGTCAAGGTGCCCGGCTACTCGAAGCTGCCGGTGACCGTCGCCGCACAGAAGGTCCAGCACAGTGGCTACCCCGAGGCGTACGCGCAGCACGAGCAGGATGCCGCCATTCTGGCCGCCGCTCTGTCCGGCCGCGAGGGGGCCTCGCTCAGCTGCGAGGTGCGGAGCGTGGGCACACCGGGGTCCGCCCGGACCGGCGGTACGGCCGTCACGGCGGAGGTCCGGCGCGAGTTCGGCAGCGACCCCGCCGCCGACCCGCCCGCCCCCGCGCCGAACCACGTCGCTTACAGGGCAACCGACACCAAGGCGGGCTGGGCCCTGGCCCTGTGGCTGGTCTGCCATGCCACCACCCTGCACATCACTACGGTGGATTTCGACGGCCGTGAATGGAACAGCTCCACCTCGGACAAGGGCTGGACCAGCCGAACCTCTCCTGCCGGGGCCACCGGCGAAGTCCTGGCCGGGCTCGCCTCTGCCCCAGCATGACGAACGATTCCTGTTGATTGCAGACTTGCGCAACGAGGCAAGCATCTGGCGAAGATAGCCCTGTGACCACCCATGACACCCCGCCTCCGCAGCACCCCGGCCCCGAGCACTGGACCGAGCTGCTGCAAGCCCGCCTGGAACGGATAGAGGGCCTGCTTGCTCCGGCGGAGCAGGCGTCCGAGTCCGAGCGTCCCGCTTGGCAGCGGCGCACCCGGGGTGAGCAGCGCTGGGCCGTGATGGCGGCGCTGCTGGTTGCCGTCTGGGTGCAGTGGGCGCTGCCCGAACGGTTCACCATCCACCCGCACTGGCTCCTGCCGGTACTGGAGCTGGTCATGATGGCGGCGCTGTGGGTGGCCCATCCGCACCGGCGGATCGAGCACCGCTCCCGTCTGCTGCGCGCGCTGGGCCTGCTGCTGGCCGCCGCGGTCAGCCTCGCGAACGGCTGGTCGGCCGTCATCCTGGTACGTGACCTGCTGCACGGCACCGAAGGCTCCAACGCCGTGGCCCTGCTGACGACGGGCGGCGGCATCTGGCTGACCAACGTCATCGCCTTCAGCCTCTGGTACTGGGAGTGGGACCGAGGCGGTCCGGTGGCCCGCGCCCTCGGCACGCACCAGAACCCGGACTTCCTCTTCCCCCAGATGCAGCAGGAGGGCATCGCGCCCGATGACTGGGAGCCGCAGTACATGGACTACCTCTATGTCGCCCTCACCAACGCCACGGCCTTCAGCCCCACCGACACCATGCCGCTGTCCCGGTGGGCGAAGCTGCTGATGTCCGTGCAGTCCGCGATCTCCCTGCTGACCCTGGCGCTGATCATCGCGCGCGCGGTCAACGTCCTGAAGTGACCCGCGACCGCTTGCCCCGGCCCCATGGCCGACGGGAACCCTGCGCCCGCATCCGTCATCAAACAGGGTGATCGTGGCTCTTGATTATCAAGCTATTTTCATTCAGGCAAAACGTCGTACTCCAGACGAAAGCGAGGAACGGTGCAGCGGATGAGCCGGGGCAGGTTGTACACGTCGGTGGCCGGGGCGATCGCGGTGGCCGTCGCCATCAGCGGCTGCGGTGCGGGCGGCGGCAGCAGCAGAACCGGTCACTCCGCCCCCTCGGCGCAGGGCGCCGCACCCAACGGCAACGCGGCCGGCACTGCTCGCGCCGCCGAACTCGCGGCCTGGCACAGGTGGGGTCTGACACCGCTGCGGACCGCTCCGCAGCCGCCGGCTGACAAGCCAGTGAAGCTCTCGGCCACCGGAACCGTTCCGGTCTTCACCCACATACCGACCTCGCAGAGGGTCGTCTTCATCACGGTGGACGACGGCCAGGAGAAGGATCCCCAGTTCATCAAGATGATGCGGGACCTGAAGGTCCCGATCACGATGTTCCTGATGAACGACGCGATCAAGTCGGACTACGCGTACTTCAAACCGCTGCAGGCGCTGGGCAATCACATCCAGAACCACACCCTGCACCATCCCGTCATGAGCTCCGTCCCGCTGGCCCGTCAACGGGAAGAGGTGTGCGGAGACCAGAAGATCCTCACCAAGGAGTACGGCACCGCTCCGCTGCTGTTCCGGCCGCCCTACGGCGCGTACAACACCAACACCAGGACCGCGGTCGGGGAGTGCGGGCCCCGCGCGATCGTGTGGTGGCGGGAGTCGATGCAGATCCGCAGCATGCAGTACCAGACGCCGGACAAGAAGTTGCGCAACGGCGACATCATCCTCGCCCACTTCCGCGGGCCCTCCGAGCTCAAGGGCCGCACGATGACGCAGATGTTCGCCAGCATGCTCAGGCTCATCCAGAAGCAGGGCTTCGCCGTCGCACGCCTGGAGGACTACATCCAGCCACCGGCCCGCTGAACATCGGGCGCCATGCGCCATCTGTGTGCCGCGCGTACGACGGGACCAGCAGGCCACTGAGCTCAGTACAGGGCGTCGCCCATCGTAGAAGGGTCGCCGATCACATAGGCGCGGATCGCTGCCAGGTAGGCGTCACGACCGACTCGGCCGTCGCCGTCGGTGTCCAGAGCGTCGAACGCGGCGGCCGCGTTTCCGGCTGAATTGTTCAGCGCAGTGCGCAGGATGATGAATTCGGCCTTGTCCAGGGCGCCGTCCCCGTCGGCGTCGGCAAGGTCGAACAGCGAGCCGAGGGCGAACCGGCAGATGTTGTCGAACTTATCGGCACCGACCCATGCGTCGTATTCGCCGAAGGCCAACCGCCCGTCGCCGTTCGCGTCCATGGCCCCCCACGCCTTGTGGGCTTGCCCGCGGGCGGCGACGACGAGCGGGTCGTCCTCCGTGCGTCCGGTGGCCTGGACGGCTCGGTCGACCCGGGAGAGGTAGTCCTGCGCCGAGATGACCCCGTCGCCGTCCGCGTCCATCATGGCGAAGATGCGCCCCCTCGCGGCGGTGGCGGCTACGGCGACTGCGGCGGTGGTTCGGCCCACTGGAGATCTCCTCCGGTTCGTTCCCTGCTCGACGAGGACTCGTCCGGCGCTTGCTACCCGCCGCCTCGCAGGTTCCATGCGACCCGAGCCGACCGGCCGGTGACCGGTGAGAGCACGGGTGCGCGTAACCGCGCGCCGGGCGGGGAGCGCGCGGGCTGTGGGCTTCCAGGCGCCGGGGCGACGGGCGTTCCCTCCGGGTAGGCCAGGGGCCGCCAGAGGTGCAGGACGTGGTGGAGGGAACATGCTCGGTAGGCGTGGCATCGCGGTGACGCTGGGGTCGCTGATGCTGGTGGGATCGGCGTTGGCGTGGGCACCGGCTGGGCAGGCCATGACGAGCGAGGGCGGGAGCGTCGGCTGCGCGGGCCGCAGCGAAGGTCGTTACGACCCACCGCTCACCCTCCTGCCGCGGCCGACCCACGTCCACGCGGACGTCACGTACGCCTGCACCGTCACCCCCGGCCGTACCGTCTCCGCCACGGCCTCCTTCGACTCGGACGTACCGGAAGCTTCCTGCGTCGCCGTGTCCGGCGGACGGGGGACGGAAACCGTCCGATACGCCGACGGCGGCAGGTCGCTGATCGTCTACGACAGTGCCACCACCGTCCGCGTCGCGGGCGTCCTCGTCGTCGTCCAGCGGGGCCGGGTCACTGAAGGACGCGGCCAAGGGCATCCCGCACAGCGGACCGTCACCGGGCTGCCCGGGGAACTGCCCACGGAATGCCTCACGTCCGGCCTGCGGGGAGTCAGCAACGCGGTTGAGTTGGAGATCCAGCCGTAAGGCTCGGACCTCAGGGCAGCGTGCGAACGGTGCGTGGGCGGCCAGTCGGCAGCGGCGGTGGCCGATCCGCCGCCCGCTTCACGCCCCCGCGAGGGTAGATGCTGAGCCGGTCGGGTCTACCTCTGCTTGCCGAACTGGACCTGAAACAGGGCGAGACGAGCAGCCCGCCGTCGGACCTCGTCGCGCCGTCCGGGGCCAGCCGCGATGCCCGGCACTGACGGTGAGATCAGGGGTCAGGACGCTCCGGTCGTCGTCTGCGCCGGCTGCGTGGTGGGGGCCGGGGCGTTGGCCGGGGACTGAGGGTGGCGGCCGGAGGAGTGCTCGACAACGCCGGACGCCAGTTGGGAGACGCTCGGCAGTACGTGGGCGTAGCCGGCGCCGAGCAGCAGGGCGGCGGCTGTCGCGGCGGTGGCCGTCCGGCGGGTCGTGGTGCTCACTCGCCGGAGTCCGCGTTCGCGTCGGCGCACCGGGTCGGAGTCGTGCGTGGGGTCGGGCATCGGTCGGCCTCCTTCGGACGAAGGCGGTGCCGCAAGGCGATCGTCCGGCTCGCGGACGCCATGTCATCAGCGTGCGTCGCGCCGCGTCTGGAAGCCGTTCGGGAAAGCTTCAGATGTGGCAAAGCCGAGTGACTGCGGCAGCGGCTCCCCTGCGTGCGCTGTCCTGCGGCCGGTCGGGGGAACCGTCCGCGTCGTCCTAGTCTTGGTGCCGTGGGACAGGAAACCGGCTCCCGGGCGGATCCGGACGCGCTCGCGGTGCTGGTCGTCGAGGACGACCCCGGCCTCGCCGGGTCGCTGGTGCGCGGCCTCGACCGAGCCGGGTACCGGGCGGCCAGTGTCGGCACCGCGCGCGGGGCGCTCACCCACGCTCCGGCACCCGACGTGGTCCTGCTCGACCTCGGCCTGCCCGACATGGACGGCATCGAGGTCTGCCGCACACTGCGCCGCAGGTCGGACATGGTGATCATCGTGGTGACCGCCCGCGGCGAGGAGGGCGACAGGGTCGCCGCCCTCGACGAGGGCGCCGACGACTACCTGGTCAAGCCCTTCGGGCTGGCTGAGCTGCTGGCGCGGATCAGGGCCGTTCTGCGTCGCGTCCGCCCCGCGGGGCCCGAGCTGCTGACGCACGGCCTGCTCGTGGTCGACCCGCGTACCCGCAAGGTGACCGTCGGCGGAGAGGACATCGCGCTCACCCCCAAGGAGTTCGACATCCTCCAGTGCCTCGTCGCCGATCCGGGCCGGGTCGTGACGCGCCAGGAGATCCTGGAACGAGCCTGGGACGCCCACTGGTACGGGCCCACGAAGGTGCTGGACGTCCACATGGCAGCGTTGCGCCGCAAACTGGGTGTTCCCGGACTGGTCGAGACGGTCTACGGGCGCGGCTTCCGCCTCGGTGAAGTCGGCTGACGCGCCGTGACCCGACGCATCGCGCTCAGCGTTCTCGCCCTGATCACCGCGGTACTGGTGCTGGCGGTGGTGCCGCTCGGGCTGATCATGACGCAGCGCGAGCAGACCTCCTTCCGGGACGATGCGGCTGCGAAAACGAGGTCGATCGCCTCCGCGGTCGAGGAGCACCTGTCCGACCACAAGCCGGACGCGGCGGCGCGGAACCTTGTCGCTCAGGCCCACGGCAGAGGCGACTGCGCGACCGTCTACGACAGAGCACGCCGCGTGGCGCTGTCGACCGTGTGCTCCGACGTGGCCGGGGGCGATCCCGCACGGCTGGTCTCCTCCGTACTCGCCCACCCGGAAACCCGGGTGCGCCAGGACGAGCAGTGGCTGACCACCGCGGTACCGGTCGGCGACTCCTCGGACCCGGTCGGGGTCGCCGTCCTGAGCCGGTCGGCCGATCCGCTGCACGACCGGATCCTGGTCTTGTGGGGCTGGCTCGTGCTGATCGGCGTCGGCGGACTCGCCGCCGCCGTGCTGATGTCGGTGCTGCTGGCCCGCTGGGTCGGCCGTCCGCTGCGGGTGCTGGACCGGGCCGCACAGCGGCTGGGCGAGGGGGCACTGGACGAGCGGGCGCCGGCCGAGGCAGGGCCGCAGGAGGTGCGCCGTCTCGCGGCGACGTTCAACACCATGGCCGCCCGCACCGAGGCCCTGGTGCACGGTCACCGTGCCGTCGTCGCCGATGTGTCCCACCAGCTGCGTACCCCGCTGGCCGCGCTCCGGCTGCGGCTCGACCTGCTCGCCGTCGACGCCGAAGGGGACACCGCGGCCGAACTGGCCGACGCCCAGGGCGAGATCGCCCGCCTGTCCCGGCTGGTCGACGGCATGCTGGCGGTGGCCCGTGCCGAGCACGCGGTGCCGCGACCGGTGCCGGTCCGGGTGGACCGCGTCGTGGCCGAACGCGTCGCCGCCTGGGAGCCCGTCGCCGACGCGGGCCGGGTCCGGCTCGCCGTCGACTGCCGCCCCCGGCTGACCGCCTTCCTCGGCGAGGGCGACCTTGAGCAGGTGCTCGACAACCTGATCGCCAACGCCCTCGACGCGGTCCAGGAGGGCGGCCGGGTGCTGATCACCGGTAGGCAGACCCACGAGACGGTTCAGTTGCGGGTCGTGGACAACGGCCCCGGGATGACCCAGGCGGCGCGGGAGAGCGCGTTCCGCAGGTTCGGCAACCCCGAGGCGAGCGGCAGCGGGCTGGGCCTGGCCATCGTCCACCGACTGGTCACCGCCAACGGCGGCACCGCGGACCTGCTGGACACGCCCGGTGGTGGCCTGAGCGTGACGCTGTCGCTGCCCGCGTCCCGGCGGGTGCGCGACCGCGGTGGAAAGTCCGACTCCGGCGGCCCCCGGCCGAGCGACACCTGAATCCCTCCAAGGGCCCGCGCCGGTGATCGCTTTCGCCCTCCTGACCAGCACATTCGCTGATCTTTGCGGGTTCTGAAGGATTCCTGAACCGGATACAGACAGTCGCCTGCGCAGGCTGGTCGACGGATACCCACACGTGCGGCCGCGCAGTGTCGAGCGCTTCGGCGGCACACCGACGGCCGAGGAGGAACCATGTCCCACCCCGACCACTCCACGTCGGCCGGCGCCGCTCGGCGCCGTGACCGCGGTCTGCGCCGGGTCGGAAGCACCACCCGCTGGGTGGCCGCCGCGGCCGCGGCCGGCTCCGTCGTGCTCGCCACCGGATACGCCCACGCCCTGCCCGGGAAGTCCTCGGCCACGCCCAGGGACACCTCCCGGCCTTCGGCTCCCGCGCCGACTTCCACGTCTCCCACGCCCGCACCCAGGTCGAGCGCCTCCGCGGCCCCGAGGACTCCGTCGCGGTCGGCGGCCCCGTCCCCGCACCCGACCGTGCGGAAGCAACGGACGGCCTCCGTCGCGCCGCGTACCGCACAGCCGTCCACCTCCGCGCCCACCGCCACGAAGCCTCCGGCACCGACTCCACAGCCCTCGCACACCACCTCGGGTGCCTCATGACCGCCGCCGGCACGCATCCGGCGTCGGTCTCCTTTCCCGCACTGGGCACCACCGCCTCGCTGCTGGTCGCCGACGCGGGCGCACTGGGCGCGGCACGGCAGGTCCTCGACGCCGAACTCGCCGCTGTCGACGCGGCGTGCAGCCGCTTCCGGCCCGACTCGGAGCTGTCGCGTGCCAACGCCGCTGCGGGAGCCGCGTTCCATGTGAGTGCCCTGTTCGCCGAGGCCATGGACGTGGCGTTGCACGCGGCGGAGGAGACCGGCGGCGTTGTCGACCCCACCGTCGGCACGGCGGTGGCCGCGCTCGGCTACGACGTCACGTTCGCCGCGCTACGACCGCAGGACCTGGGGCCCGTACGCCTTGCGGGGCCGTCCGCGGGCTGGCGCGCGGTGGAGTGGGAGCGGGCCGCCCGGCGGCTGCGGCTGCCCCCGGGCACCGCGCTCGACCTCGGCGCGACCGCCAAGGCTCTCGCCGCCGACCGGGCCGCCCACCGCGCCGCCGAGGTGACGGGCTGCGGTGTCCTGGTCAACCTCGGCGGGGATCTCTCCGCCGCGGGCCAGGCGCCGCCGGGAGGCTGGCGGATCGCCATCGCCGACGACCACGCGGCGCCCGACACCGCGGCCCGGCCCACGGTGAGCATCACCGGGGGCGGAATGGCCACCTCCGGCACCACGGTGCGGACCTGGCGCCGCGGGGGACGGCGACTGCACCACATCGTCGACCCCGCCACCGGCGACATCCCCGCCCCGGTCTGGCGGACCGTGAGTGTCGCCGCCATCAGCTGCGTGGCTGCCAACACCGCCGCCACCGAGGCCGTCGTCGTCGGCGAACGCGCCCTCGGCCGACTGCGCCGGGCAGGGCTGCCCGCGAGGCTGGTCCGCGTGGACGGAGCCGTCGAGCGGGTCTGCGGCTGGCCCGAGGACAACCCTGGAGACGCCCGATGACCGGACTCGTCCCCCTCGCCGCCGGCCCCAGCCCGCTGTGGTACGCGACCCGGGCCGGCGGCACCGTCGCCCTGGTGCTGCTCACCGCGACCGTGGCGCTCGGTGTCGCCGTGGGCGGCCGCCACATACCGCGGCGGCTCGCCCGCTTCGAGGTGAGCGCACTGCACCGCAACCTGTCGGTGCTGACCCTGGTCTTCCTGGCCCTGCACATCGTCACCGCGATCCTCGACACCTTCGTCCACCTGGGGTGGTGGGTGGCGGTGGTGCCGTTCGCCGCCTCGTACCGGCCGCTCTGGCTGGGACTGGGCACGGTCGCGTTCGACCTGCTGCTCGCGGTCGCGGCCACCAGCACGGTACGGCTGCGCATGGGGCAGCGGTGGTGGAAGACCGTGCACTGGCTGGCCTATGCGGCCTGGCCCGTCGCGCTCTTCCACGCCGCGGGGACCGGCACGGACACCCGGCTCACGCTGCAACTCGCCTTGTACGCCGCATGCGCCGCGCTCGTCGTGGCGGCCGTCTGGTGGCGGTTGTACCGGGCGGGTCCGGGCCGGGTCGCGATGCGGCTCTGGGCGGGAGTCACCGCGGCAGCGATGCCCGTGGTGCTGGCCGCGTTCATGAACTCCGGGCCGCTGCAACCCGGTTGGGCGCAGCGCGCGGGAGCGAGCACGAGCACCGGCACGGGCACTGTCCACTCGACGCCCGCACCGACCGATGACCACGAGGGAGGGTCCGAATGACCGAGGCGATGACCGACGGACGGACAACCCTGGCGGCCGGTGACGGGCGGGCGGGCCTGCTCGGCCCGTACGGCTCCCGGCTGCTGCACGGCTGGTACGCCACCGGCGGCCCGGCCGACCTGGACGAGCACCTCGGCCGATACGGTCCGCCCCCCCTTCCTCGCACCGCGGACGCGGCCGAACGACTGATACGCGCGGTGGAGGACGCCGGACTGACCGGCAGGGGCGGCGCCGCCTTCCCCACCGGACGCAAGCTGCGCACCGTCGCCGCCGGCCGGGGCACCGCGGTGGTGGTCGCCAACGGCATGGAGAGCGAACCGGCCAGCCGCAAGGACGAGACCCTGCTGGACCTCGCCCCGCACCTGGTCCTGGACGGCGCCGCACTGGCCGCCGCCGCGGTGGGCGCCGATGTGGCGCATCTGTGCCTGCCGCGCACCAGGCAGGACCAGGCGGACGCCCTCCGCGAAGCCGTCGGGGAACGCCGGCGGGTCGGCACCGACCCGTTCCCGGTCCAGGTGCATGAACTGCCCCATCACTACGTCTCCAGCGAGGAGACGTCGCTGGTGCGATGGCTGAACGGCGGCGACGCCCGCCCGCTGGCCACCCCGCCGCGCCCCTTCGAGAAGGGGGTCGGCAGGCGCCCGACCCTGATCGACAACGTCGAGACCCTCGCCCACCTCGCACTGATCGCGCGCTACGGTCCCGGCTGGTTCCGCGGTGCCGGGCGCCCCGACGCCGCGGGCACCACACTGGTGACCCTCTCCGGTGCGCTGCGTACACCGGGTGTCTACGAAGTGCCGATGGGCCGACCGCTCGGTGAGGTACTTGACGTCGCCGGCGGAGCCGCGGAACCGCTCGCAGCCGTCCTGTTGGGCGGCTTCTTCGGGAGTTGGCTGCCGGTGGGGCAGGCGCTGCACGTCCCGTTCGCCAAGCAGGACCTGGCGTCGCTCGGCGCGGGACCCGGTGCCGGAGTGATCGTGGCGCTTCCCGCCCGCGCCTGCGGTCTGGCCGAGGCGGCCAGGATTCTCGGCTACCTCGCGGCGCAGAGCGCACAACAGTGCGGGCCGTGCCGGCTCGGCCTGCCGGCCGTCGCCGCGGACTTCGCGGACCTCGCCTGGGGGGACCCCACCCCGGAGCTGATGCGGCGTCTGGAAGGCCGTACGGGCCTGCTCGCCGGACGCGGCGCCTGCCGGCACCCCGACGGCGCCTCACGCTTCGCGGCGACCGCCCTTCGCGTCTTCGCCGACGACGTACGCCACCACCTGAGCGCCGGCCCGTGTGCCGCGGCCGGGCACGAGCCCCTGCTGCCGGTCCCGGACACACCGGTACCCGCAGACCGGGAATGGAGGTGAACGGCATGGCCCGTACACACACCGTCGGAATCGACCGCATCGCATGCGACGGCTACGGCCTGTGCGCCGAACTGCTCCCGGAATTGATCGAGTTGGACGAGTGGGGCTACCCGGTCGTGGGATCGGCTCCTCTTACGGGTGAAGCACTGGGGCACGCACGGCGCGCGGTGGCCGCGTGCCCGGCGCTGGCACTGCGCCTGGACCGGGCACCGGAGCGCGCACCGGACCGGAAACCGGCCCAACGGCCGTGAACGAGTTCCTGGCCCCACCTCGGACATACTTCTGCCCGCTCCGGCGCACGGCGCGGAGCAGGCGGGACGCACTGCCATCCGGGCCGGGCGGGGCCTCGCCGTGCCGTCGCTCGCAAGCTCCAGCCTCGCGCCTCGGCCCGGGCGACGTCGGCAGGCCTGGCCGAAAACACATCCTCCGCTTCCGTGCACATCGCCTCTTGCGCCGGGAGCCGTCCGGGTATGTGCGTGATCAACAGACTGTGGCCGCCGGTGGATCCCATCGGCGGCTGCGGGGTACCGCAGCGGAGATGCCGTAGTCCTTCTTGAGCTGTTCGGGGATGGCGTAGTGCATGACGCGCCCGCGGGTGAGGGAGGACAGTTCGAAGACGGTGGTGAGGTGGCCCAGGCGGTCCAGGGCCCAGGCGCCGAGGGGGGAGCGGTCCTCGATGGTCTCCAGGACGCCGAGGAGGTGGGGCACGGCTTTGACGACGGTGTCCCACGGGGTGTGCGGTACGGCGAGCCAGCCGGCGCAGGTGTCACCGATGAGGTGGCGGATCAGAGCGGAGACGATCGGGTCGAAGAAGGTGCCGGGCACGATCTCCTCGTAGAGGTCGATGAGCTGCCGGGTCAGCTGCGCGCCCTCTTCGGAAGGCCCCATGTGCCGGATCATGTACAGGTCGAGGAAGTGGCGGGCCTCGTCGAGGGTCCGGGGGACCGCGTCCTGGTCGACGCCGAGCATGGCTCCGACCACCCGCCACGCGTAGTAGTAGGCCTCCGCGCCTTCCTGTGACATGTGGATGCCGAGGCGGTGCAGGCTGTCCAGCACGAGCAGGGAGAAGAACATCTGCCCGCCGATCATGTCCTCCTGGCAGATCGGCGTGCCCAGCGTCGCTGTCTCCCACCGGTTCTCGCGAGTGAGGTGGTGGCGGATGGAGGCGTGCAGAAGGCGGACCTTCTGGGCGGCGGGGATGAAGCGGCCGCCGGCTTCGAAGGCGTCCGGCTGCATCAGATAGACGGTGAACTGGCCTGTCTCCGCCATCCGTTTGGAGGGGTACTTCAGCCCGTGGGTGGCCGACAGCAGCTTCGCCACATGCGGTACGACGTAGCAGGCGGGCATGGAGGCGAAGGACAGCGCGGTGGAGATGTGCACGTTGTTGTCGATGAAGAACAGCCGTGCCTTCTCCATCTCCGACCAGTCCACCCAGGCCGGCGGGACACGGGTGGCCTCGAGGTACTCCCGCGCGACCTCGGGCAGCCCGTCCGGCAGGGGAGCACCGGCGGTGGAGACGTAGCGCATAAGGCTGTTGAACGTGCCCACCTGGCCGCGTTCGAAGAGCGTGGCGACGGTGGCGTCGGCGAGTTCGTCACCGGCCTGCCGCAGGGCGTCCATCGACGCGTCGGTGTACGTCATCGTCATGGCAGGCCTCCGTTGTGGCTGAGTTCTCAGAACTGGCGGTCCGCCGCGGAGCGGGCCAGCGAGGTCAGAGCGGTGTGGGCAGGGGCCGGAACGTCCAGCTCGTCGAGAGCACCGAGCGCCTCCTCCACCCGGAGACCGATCATGTCCTCGATGCGGTCGGGTGCCCTCAGTACGCGCATCACCTCGCGGACCGTGTCCAGGGCATCCGAGTCCAGGCGGCGTCGGCCCAGAACGGCGCGCAACCGCGCACGGTCGTCCTCCCCGGCCAGGCGCCAGGTCTCTGCCAGCAGGGCCGTGGGCCGGTGGCCCTCCACGTCGTCGGCGTTGGCCTTGCCGGTGCGCTCCGGGTCTCCGAACAGACCGAGCAGGTCGTCCCGCAGCTGGAACGCCTCGCCCAGGGGCAGCCCGTACGCGGAGTAACCCTCGCGCAGCCGTGTGCCGGCCCCGGCCAGTGCGCCGCCGATCAGCAGGGGCTGCTCGACGGTGTACTTGGCGGTCTTGTAGCGGATCACCTTCAGCGACGCCTCGGTGTCCGGACCGGCCCCGGTACGCAGGATCTCCAGGCACTCGCCCGCGATCAGTTCCCGGGCCATCACCGACCACAGGGGGCGGGCACGGGCGAGGTACGCGGCGGGCAGGCCGCTGGTGGCGAACAACTGCCCCGCCAACGCCATCAGCAGGTCTCCCACCAGCATCGCCAGCGACCTCGCCGCCGCCGCGCCGCGCGGACGACGCCGTACGGCATCCCGCAGGGCGACATGGGCCGTGGGGCGCCCGTGCCGCAGCGGACTGTCGTCGATGAGGTCGTCGTGAACGACCGCGGCAGCGTGCACCAGCTCCATGGACGCCGCCGCCCGCACCAGCGCGTCGCTGTCCGGCTGGCCCACCGCGCGCCAGCCCCAGTAGCAGAACGCCGCGCGCAGCCGTTTGCCCTCCGCGACCGCGGCCGCCAACTGCTCGGCCACCGGGCCCAGGAGCGGATCGATCGCGGCGAACTGATCGGCTTCCTGGGCGACGAGCCGGTGCAGCACCTCGTCGATGCGGGCCTTGAACGCGACCGGCTCCCACCGGTCAGTCGTCATCGGCGCTCTTCCGAGCCGACACGTGCCGGGCGAGGATCTCCAGGTGAGCCGGGGGCACGGTCGCGTACCGGTCCAGCACCAGGCGGCCACGCGCTGCGAGATCGTGTTCGGCCTGCGCGGCGAGTTCCGCGGCGTCCGATCGGCGCAACAGCCCCCGCACGGCGCCGACGGCCGTACCCAGCGTGCTCACGGCCAGCTCGGCCAGCCCGGCGACCAGCAGCAACGCCTGCTCGTCCAGGCTTTCGCGCCGTCCCGTTTCTCGCGTCATGCTCTTCCCCACCCACAGCCCGTCCGGGCGGCGCCGGTCACGCGCCGTCCCTTTGAGCATCGCGTCATGTCGGGTGGGAGTCCGGAAGAATTCACGATCGGGTGATCACATCGATCGATCGTACGGATCGCCGCTGCGCGGCCCCGCAATGCGCTGCTCAGCAGTCGGCTCGACAGCGCGTGCGCGATGCGTCTCGTCGAGCTCGGCGACACCCAGCCACTGGTCGAGCAGGAACGAAATGGTCACCTGCGTCTTGGGGTGGCGGTTCTCGTCGATCTGGTGGAGGAGCTTCGTGCGGACTTTCTCGGCCTTGACCTCCGTCGCGGCCTGCTCGTGGAGGTAGATGTCCTTCTTCGTGAGCGGGTCGCGCCCGGCGTAGACCCGGACCTGGAAGCCGGCCCCGTTGGGTCGGATGCTGCCGCGCTGACGTCGCTTGCTCTTGGTGTTCGCCATGGCTCTGGAACCTATTCATGGTCAATGCCATGGCTACGACGAACAGCGCGCCTACCCCGGAGAGGTAAACGCGCTGGTCAGACACTGTGCCCCCGGCAGGATTCGAACCTGCGACACCCGCTTTAGGAGAGCGGTGCTCTATCCCCTGAGCTACGAAGGCGGGGTCGTGGCCGTGGAGGCCACAGGCGTCAGCGTACCGGATCTGTTCGGGCGAGGGGTGGGGTCAGGTCGTCGGTACTCGGGTGAAGCGGCCTGCCACGTGGAGGTCCTGCTCGATGCGGGTCGCCGTGGCGCGCAGGTGGGGCAGGATGTCCCGTTCGCATTCCTCGGGCGTGTGGCGGGCCGCGTGCATGGCCACGTTCAGGGCGGCGACCGCTCGGCCCGTGCGGTCGCGGACCGGGACTGCGATCGAGCGGAGGCCCTCCTCGAGTTCCTCGTCGACCAGGGCGTGGCCCTGGGACCGGATCTCGGTGAGGAGGCGGGTCAGGGCCTCCGGGTCGGTCAGGGTGTGGGGGGTGAGGGGGAGGAGCGGGCAGGGGAGGGGGCGGTCGGACGGGGGGAGGTCCGACAGCAGTACGCGGCCCATGGATGTCGCGTAGGCCGGCAGCCGGGTGCCCACCGTGATGTTCACGCTCATGATGCGGCTCGTGGCGACGCGGGCCGTGTACTGGATGTCGTGGCCCGACAGCACCGCCAGGGACGTCGACTCGTGGACCCTCTGGGCGAGTTCGGCCATGTGCGGGGCCGCGATCTCGGGCAGGGACGTGCGGGAGAGGGGCGGGAAGCCGAGGGACAGGACGCGGGGGGTCAGCGTGAACGTGCGGTCCTGTGCGTGGACCAGGCCGAGGTGTTCGTAGGTGATCAGGGCTCGGCGGGCCGTCGCGCGGGCCAGGCCCGTCGCCTTCGCCACCTCCGTCAGGGTCAGGGCGGCGCGGCCCTCGCCGAAGGCCGTCAGGACCGTCAGACCGCGGGCCAGGGACTCGACGAACTCCCGGCCCAGTTCCTGCTTCGACGCGCCGGTCCAGGTCGCGAGGCCCAAGGGCGCGGCGGACGGCTGGGGCGGCGGCACCTCGCGCAGGTCGTCCTCCATCACCCGTACCGCCGCCCGCAGCCGGGGCAGCAGGGTGTCGCGCAGGTCCGCGGCGGTGTGCCGGCTGGTGTGGCTCACCACGTTCGCCGCGCAGGCGATACGGCCGGTGCGCGGGTCCCGTACGGGGACGGACACCGCGACCAGGCCCGGTTCGATCAGCTGGTCGTCCAAGGCCCAGCCGTCCGCGGCCGATTGGGCTGCCCGTCGCTCGAAGTCCTCTTCGCGGGAAGGGTGCTGGGGTGGTGGTACGGCCGGGAAGAGTGTCCCCTCCCGGTCCGCTGACCTGCGCTGCCGCCAGGCCCGCCAGTCGTTCTGCGTCCACTCCGTTGCGAACAGGGCACCCGGCGCGGTGCGTTCGGCCGGCAGCAGGTCGCCGATGCGGAAGCTCAGGGACATCGCGCGGCGGCGGGTGGCCTGGTGGATGAAGCGGATGCCGTCGCGGTCGGCGACCGCCAGGGACACGGATTCGTCCAGTTCGTCGGCGAGGGCGTCGGCGCGAGCGTCCAGCAGGGCGGGCAGCCGCAGGGCGGACAGGTAGGCGTTGCCCAGTTCCATCAGGCGGGGCGTCAGGATCACGTCCCGGCCGTCGAGGCGGACGTATCCCATGCGGGCGAGGGTGGCGGTGATCCGGTCGACCGTGGAGCGGGCGAGGCCCGTGGCCCGCTCCAGGGCGCTCGGGCTCAGTGTCCCGCCCGCCTCCGTCAGCCGGCGCAGCACGGCGACCCCGCGGATGAGCGGCGCGACCGCCTCGGCCGGTACGTCGAAGGAGCCGTCGGCCGGTACGGCGGACGACGTGGCCCGTACGTCGGGAGCAGCGGCGTCGGCGTCCATCGTGGGCTTGGCGGGCATCGGGTCTCCGGTACGGCGGTCGGGGCATGCCTACCGTAATGCGGAGGACCCCGCTGCATCGCGGGCCGCTCACCGCCGGGTCACCAGCACCCGGTAGCTGCGCGAGCTTCCGGAGCCCTCCGTCCCCGCCACCGTGATGCGGATCCCGCGCTTCGGGTCCTTGAAGACCTCGCCGGGGGTGAAGGGGGCGTCCGAGAGTTCCGCGTGCACGTTGGGGCTGCGGGTGCAGCCGCCGCTGTCGCGCCGGGAGTCGTAGACCTTCACCGGTCCCATGCCGGTGTCGACGGCCGCGTCTACCTTGTAGATCAGTACGCCCGGGCGGCACACGGCCTCGTCGTTGCCGGCGCGGGTGCGTACCTCCACGGCGTACCCGGCACGGCTGCTGAGCGGTACGAAGACCAGCTTCGGGCCGCCCGCGCGCTCCAGCGGGGTGAGCGTGTGCTCGGTGGTGCCGTGCCGTGAGGCGCAGCTGACCTGGGACGGGTCCAGCCAGCCGAGCTTCCACTTGTGCCAGCCGAGCAGGTCGTTGTCGGCCCCCCAGTCCTCGCTCATGATGTCCCAGTGCCCGACCGCGCCGCCGCCGGCCTGGGTGTACAGGTCGGGCAGGCCGAAGACATGGCCGTTCTCGTGCGGCAGCACCCGGTAGCCGGTCCGGCCGTAGGAGCCGGAGCCGTCGTCCTGGCGGGAGTAGACGAAGGAGACGTTGGCGACGGGCACGCCGTCGGCGACCGGTGCCTCCGTGTTGCCGGCGAAGGTCACCGACAGGACCGTGTCCAGGGCGGACGGGCCGGCGTTCGGGGTCACCAGCACGTTCAGGAAGTCGTAGTCCTGGAAGTTCACCTTGGGGTCGGCGGCGCTCACGATGTCCTGGACGAGCTCGCGGTAGCCGGAGTCGAAGGGGGCGCCGCGTTCTATGCCGTACGCCTTGAACGGCTTCGGCATGCGCAGCCAGTGCCGGATGGGGGTCTCGGGGCGGTAGTCCAGGCGGCCGTAGGAGGCGGTGCGGAACCACTGGCGGGTCTTCGGGAAGAACTCGTGGAAGCGGTCGAGGGCGTTGCCGGGGCCGGGTGCGTCGGAGAAGTCGACCATCAGGGTCAGGGCGTGGACGGTGCCCGTGGAGCGGGAGTAGCCGGCGCCGGTCGGGACGCCCTCCGACAGCTGGACGGCGTGGCCGCCTCTAATCATGCAAGGGTTGAGTACGGCGCTGCGGGCCGGGGCGATCGGGCCCGCTCCGGCGGCCGTGGAGGGCGCCGTCAGATGTCCGGTGCCGGCCGAGGTGCTGACCGCGAAGGTCAGGGCGGTCACGGACGCGAGGGCGGCCGCGCGGCGTGGACGTATCCCACGGCAGAGCTGCATGCACGCGTCCTTCGTCCATGGCAGCCGGCGGCATCGGACTGCGCCCTTTCGATCACCCTGATTCGGGGGCTGCGCGGGCGCGCGCTGGAGGAGCCCGAACGTGGGGTTTCGAGGAGAGGTGGATGTGAGTCAGGTCACATCAAATCTCTTCGTCAACCTGAAATAACCGGGGAGCGTCTCCCCGTTTAGTCAGGTGTCCGAGCGAAACGGGGAGTGCTTCCCCGGATCGCAGCACCAGCGATCATTCGCAGCGCCACTGACTGTTCGCAGCACCATCGACTACTCGCAGCAACTCTCACCGAGGAGCACACCGTGACCGCCACGACGACCGCGAAGGCCCCGCAGCGCAAGGTGGCCCGGCCGCGCGCCGACGCCCTGCGCAACCGGGAGCGGATCGTCGCCGCCGCCCGGGAGATGTTCACCGAGTTCGGCCCCGAGGTGCCGCTCGACGAGATCGCCCGCAGGGCCGGCGTGGGCAACGCCACGGTGTACCGCAACTTCCCCGACCGCGACGCACTCGTCCGCGAGGTCGTCTGCTCCGTCATGGACCGGACGTCGGAGGCGGCCGAGCTCGCGCTCGCCGAGACCGGGGACGCCTTCGAGGCGCTCGAGCGCTTTGTGCACACCGCCGCAGACGAGCGGATCAGCGCCCTGTGCCCGATGGTCCAGAGCACCTTCGACAAGAACCATCCCGATCTCGAAGCGGCCCGTGAGCGGGTCGAGCAGACCGTGAACGAGCTGATGGATCGCGCCAAGGAGGCCGGCCAGCTCCGCCCCGACGTCGCCGTCGGGGACCTCATGATCGTCGTGGCGCAGCTCAGCCGGCCCCCGGCCGGCACCGACTGCCTCGTCAACGACCGCTTCGTACACCGCCATCTGCAGCTGTTCCTGGACGGACTGCGGGCCCCGGCCCGCTCGGTCCTGCCGGGCACGCCCGTGACCGTGGAGGATCTGCGCCGGCCCTGCACCGATTAGTTCAGGACTCCAAGAGAGTCAGGAGAGTCGACACTCTCGAAACTCACCGGCCGTCCAGGTAGGCGAGCCGTCCCCGTTACGACACCTTTTTCCGTCACGAAGTCCCGAAGTGGGTACCTCCATGTCTGCAACAGCCTCAAAGGCTCCAGGCGCCGTCGAGAACACCGGCGACGCCAACCGCTGGAAAGCGCTCGTCTTCATAGCGCTCGCCCAGCTGATGGTCGTGCTGGACGCGACCATCGTGAACATCGCCCTGCCGTCCGCCCAGACCGACCTGGGCATCTCGGACGGCAACCGGCAGTGGGTCGTCACGGCCTACGCCCTCGCCTTCGGCGGTCTGCTCCTGTTCGGCGGCCGGATCGCCGACCTGTGGGGCCGCAAGCGCGCCTTCGTCGTCGGCCTCGTCGGCTTCGCCGCCGCCTCCGCGCTGGGCGGAGCCGCCACCACCGGAGCCATGATGTTCGGCGCCCGTGCCCTGCAGGGCGTCTTCGGCGCGCTGCTCGCGCCCGCCGCGCTCTCCCTGCTCGCGGTGATGTTCACCGACGCCAAGGAGCGCGCCAAGGCGTTCGGCATCTACGGTGCGATCGCCGGTGGCGGTGGCGCCGTCGGCTTCATCCTCGGCGGCGTGCTCACCGAGTACCTGGACTGGCGCTGGACGTTCTTCGTGAACATCCCGTTCGCCGTGATCGCCGCGCTCGGCGCGTACTTCGTCATCCGTGAGCCGGAGGGCGGCCGCAACCGCAACCCGCTCGACATCCCGGGTGTGCTGCTGTCCACCCTCGGCCTGGTCTCGCTCGTCTACGGCTTCACTCGCGCCGAGTCCGACGGCTGGGGCGACACCACCACCGTCTCCCTGTTCGTCGCGTCGGCCGTCCTGCTGATCGCCTTCGTGGTCACCGAGGCGAAGGTCAAGGCGCCGCTGCTGCCGCTGCGTGTGGTGACCGACCGCAACCGGGGCGGCATCTACCTCTCGCTCGGTATCGCGATCATCGCGATGTTCGGCACGTTCCTCTTCCTGACCTACTACCTGCAGGTCATCAAGGGCTTCTCGCCGATCAAGACCGGTTTCGCCTTCCTGCCGATGATCGCGGGCATGATGGTCGGCTCCACCCAGATCGGCGCCCGGCTGATGACCCGGGTCCCGGCTCGGGCGCTGATGGGCCCCGGCTTCCTGGTCGCGGCCGGCGGCATGCTCTTCCTGACCCAGCTGGAGATCGGCTCGTCGTACGCCTCGCTGGTCCTGCCGGCGATGCTGCTGCTCGGCCTCGGCATGGGTACGGCGTTCATGCCCGCCATGTCCCTGGCCACCCTGGGCGTCGAGCCCCGTGACGCCGGTGTGGCCTCCGCGATGGTCAACACCTCGCAGCAGGTGGGCGGAGCGATCGGTACGGCTCTGCTGAACACGATCGCCGCGTCCGCGACGACGGCGTACATCAAGGACCACATCGCGACCGCGACCTCCAAGTCGCAGGCGCAGCTGGTCGAGATGCAGGGCGCGGTGCACGGCTACACCAACGCGATCTGGTTCGCCGTCGGCATGCTGGTGCTGGCCTCCGCGATCGTCGTCACCCTCGTCAACGCCGGCAGCCCCGGCTCGACCACCGTGTCGGGCTCGACGGAGGGCGTCGAGGACGAGCTGGCCGTCCCGGTGGTCGCCCACTGACGGCGACCGCCCGGCGGTACCCCTTCGGAACCATCCGTACGTGAGAGGAAGGGGACGCCTCCCGCGTACGACCCCCAGGCCCGGCAGGGCCTGCCTGCCCTGGTTTCGCTGAGTGAGCGGCTCAGCGGAGCCAGGGCAGGTCCGCGCCCGCATCGCTGGGCTGGAGGCCCTCGGCGACGATCTCCATGATCTCGCCGAGGGCCTCCTGCTGCTGCGGGGTGAGCCGCTCGAACACCGCCTGCCGTACGGCCGTCACATGGCCCGGCGCGGTCCGCCCGAGCACCTCGGCGCCCGCGTCCGTCAGCACCGCGAACTGCCCCCGCTTGTCGGAGGGGCAGTCCTCGCGCCGCACCCAGCCGTTCTTCTCCAGCCGCGCGATCGCGTGCGAGAGACGGGACCGGGTGATCTTCGACTTCATGGCCAGCTCGGTCATCCGCAGCCGTCGGCCCGGGGCCTCGGCGAGGCCGACCAGCAGCCCGTAGTAGATGTGCGGCATGCCCGCGTCCCGCTGCAGCTGGCGGTCGAGATGGTCCTCGAGAAGCATGGAGGCGTGCAGGTAGGAGCGCCAGATGCGCTGCTCGTCGTCGGTGAGCCAGCGGGTCTGCCCGGCGGGTTTCGCCGCTGCGTCTGCTTCTTCAGCGGATGTGGGTGCCGTATTCATGTATCCATCGTACGAGAGGGCTCCTTGAATATTAAACAAACGGGGCGTATGCTCTGAAGCAGGGAGTTTGAGAGTTCAAGTATTGGGAGTCACTGCCATGTCCGCCGCCACTCAGGAGCGCATGCCCGCCCTCTATCTCAGCCACGGTGCGCCGCCGCTCGCGGACGACCCGATCTGGCCCGGCGAACTCGCCGCCTGGTCCGCCGACCTGCCGCGCCCCAAGGCGATCCTCATGGTCTCCGCCCACTGGGAGGAGGCCCCCCTCGCGCTGGGCGCGGTGGAGACCATCCCGCTCGTCTACGACTTCTGGGGTTTCCCCGAGCACTACTACCAGGTGAGGTACGAGGCCCCCGGCGCACCCGAACTCGCCGAGTCCGTACGGAAGTTGCTGCGCGCCCCCGGCATACCCGTGCAGGACATCCCGGACCGCGGCCTCGACCACGGCGCCTATGTCCCGCTCGTCGAGATGTTCCCCGCCGCCGACATCCCGGTCCTGCAGATCTCGATGCCGACCCTCGACCCGGTGAAGCTGATGGAGATCGGCCGCAAGCTCGCGCCGCTGCGCGACGAGGGCGTGCTGATCGTCGGCTCCGGCTTCTTCACCCACAACCTGGCCGCGCTGCGGCACACGGGCGGGGGAGTGCCGAGCTGGTCCTCCGAGTTCGACGACTGGGGTCGCAGGGCGCTGGAGGCCCGGGACTGGGACGGCCTGCTGGACTTCCTGCACAAGGCCCCGGCCAGCCGCTACGCCCATCCGCGCACCGAGCACTTCGCCCCGCTGTTCGTGACCATGGGCGCGGCGGACGTCACCGGCGAGCTGGACGCGCAGAAGTCCGTGATCGACGGCTTCTGGATGGGCATGGCCAAGCGGTCGGTGCAGTTCGGCTGAGAGCTCGCGGCCCCCGCGGGCCTACAGCTCCTTCTCGTACCAGGCGACGTCCCAGTACCTGCCGAACTTCCGGCCCACTTCCCGGTAGGTGCCGACATGGCGGAACCCGAAGCGTTCATGCAGCCGCGTGGACGCTTCGTTGGGCTGGGCGATGCCCGCGTAGGCGCGGTGCAGGTCCTCGTCCGCCAGGGCCTCGAAGAGCGCCTCGTACAGCAGTGTGCCGACGCCGCGCCGGCCAGCGTGCGGGGCCACGTACACCGTGACCTCGACCGACGTCCCGTAGGCCGGCTTCACGCGATAAGGGCTGGATGTGGCGTAGCCCAGAATTTCCTGTGTGTCCGCATCCGTGGCAACCATCAGCCGGTGCGGCCCGTCTACAGGGTGGGAGAGCAGCCAAGGACGGCGCTCTTCCGGAGTGAAGACGGCGGTATCGAATGTGATGGGCGTCTCACGTACGTAGTGGTTGTAGATGTCGGTGAGAGCGTCGAGGTCCTCCTCGACTCCCGGTCTGACCTGCACCTCTGTACGCTCCGACACCCTCCGGCCTCCCTCTGTGGCCGGACAGGGTACTGCATGATCAGAAAAATTGGGGGGCGGGTTGGGAATTCTGTCCGGATTCCAGTCGTTGTTTCCATCGGATGCAGGGCACCCGACCAAAGTGCTCAGCGGCACTCGAAGGCGAGTGCCCGGCGTCTGAGAGACCACCCGCCAGCCCACCATCGCAAGGGAGCACGCATGGCAACCCGTGCCGTCGCCCGTCGTAAGTCCGCCACCGGCGAGACGGCCGACGCGGCAAGCAGTGTTCGCGCCCACGCCGGCGAGATCGCCGACCGTGACCTGGTCGGCATGTACCTCGACGAGATCGCGCGCACACCGCTGCTCGACGCCGCCAAGGAGGTCGAGCTGTCCCAGATCATCGAGGCGGGTGTGTTCGCGCGACAGGTTCTCGACGGGTACGAGGAGTCCAAGGCCGAGGCCACCCGCGAGGAGCTCGAGGCCCTCGTGGCCGACGCCGAGCGCGCCAAGGACGTCTTCATCCGCTCCAACCTCCGCCTGGTCGTGGCCGTGGCGCGCCGTTACCCCCGTAGCGGTCTGCCCCTGCTCGACCTGATCCAGGAGGGCAACGCCGGTCTGGTGCGGGCGGTCGAGAAGTTCGACTACCGCAAGGGCTTCAAGTTCTCGACATACGCGACCTGGTGGATCCGTCAGGCGATCACCCGCTCGATCGCGGACCAGTCGCGCACCATCCGCCTGCCCGTCCACCTGGTGGAGGAGCTGGGCCGGATCCGCCGTGTGCAGCGGGAGTTCAACCGCGAGCACGGCCGCGACCCGGAGCCCGCGGAGATCGCCGCAGAGCTCGGCTCGAACCCGGAGCGTGTGATCGACGTCCTGGACTGGGCGCGCGACCCGGTCTCGCTGAACATGTCGGTGGACGACGAGGGCGAGACCCAGTTCGGCGACCTGCTCGAGGACACCTCGGCGGTCTCCCCCGAGCAGTCCGTCCTCACCCTGCTCCGCAGCGAGGAACTCGACCACCTCATCGGGCGGCTCGACCCGCGCACGGCGTCCATCATCAAGATGCGATACGGCATCGAGGACGGCCGCGAGCGCACCCTCACGGAGGTCGGCAAGGAGCACGGTCTGACCCGGGAGCGGATCCGGCAGATCGAGAAGCACGCCCTGCTGGAGCTGAAGAAGCTGGCCCGCGACACGGGCTTCGAGGCGGCGGCTTGACGAGCGGTCACGGGGGCGCGTACGGCACACGGTGAGAGCCGGGTGGTGTACGCGCCTGAGGCCGCGCACGCCGGGTGGCGAAAGACCGCGCAAACATGGCGGTCCAATGCCGCTTCAACCGTCAGAACGCAGGGAACAAGACTTCAGGGCACAGGAGTTCGGCGGCAGCATCCCGCCCCCTGAACGACCGGACCACTGCAACCACCGGACCAAGTCCCGACGCACATCCCCCCCGGCGGCGGGACTTTCCTGAGCCGGGCTTCGGCGCCCCTCCCCCCGGGCGCCGGGGCCCGGTTCTTTTTCGGGGGCGCGCTGAGATCTCGCCGGGACACACATGACGGCGGGCCACCCCAGACCTGAACACTGGGGTGGCCCGCCGTCATCTGTGTCCCGCGGCGTCACACTCTGCCATATGGTCGTCACGTTTCGGTAACCCCCCGAGGTGAGGCGGGTGCCGAGGACCCTTCAGGGTGCGGTGTCAGCCGCCCCCGCCCGCACCAGCCGTCCGCCCAACTCCCGTACGCTCTCCACCAGTTCGGGTGGTTCCCGTACCGTGAACTCGTGGCCCAGCAGGGCCAGCCGGACCGCCAGCCAGTCCGCCGCGTCGCTCGTGCGGGCGCGCAGGCGGCAGGTGCGGTCGTCGAGCGGTTCCGGGGTGCCCAGCCAGGACGGGATGCGGGTCGCGACGGTTTCCGCGGGGGCGGCGAAGGTGACCTCGAAGTCGTACGACTCCTGGTGCCGTTGCATCGAGCGGCGCAGAAACTCCGCCGCGTTTCCGGTCGGCAGCTCCCGCGGGGCGAACCGGGCGCCGGTCGCGAAGGGGTCGCTCACGCGGTCGACGCGGAAGGTGCGCCAGTCGGCGCGGTCGAGGTCGTAGGCGACGAGGTACCAGCGGCGGCCGGTCGAGACGAGGCGGTACGGCTCCGTCAGGCGTCGGGACTCGGTGCCGTCACCGGCGCGGTAGGCGAAGCGCAGGCGCTCGTGCCCGGCCACCGTGGACGCCATGACGGTCAGCGTCTCGGGTGCGATGCTCGCCCCGTCCCCGCTGGTCAGCGGCGTGGTCGCGGCCTGGAGCGTGGAGACGCGGTGGCGCAGGCGGGAGGGCAGCACCTGTTCCAGCTTGGCCAGGGCCCGTACGGAGGCCTCGTCCACGCCCTCCAGGGCGTGCCCGGCACCCGCCCGCAGTCCGACCGCGATCGCCACGGCCTCCTCGTCGTCGAGCACCAGCGGCGGCATCGCCTTGCCCGCGACCAGGCGGTAGCCGCCCTCGGCGCCCAGGGTCGCCTGCACCGGATAGCCGAGTTCGCGCAGCCGGTCGATGTCCCGCCGCACCGTGCGCCGCGACACGCCCAGCCGCTCGGCGAGCTCGCCGCCGGGCCATTCGCGGGGAGTCTGGAGGAGCGAGAGGAGTTGGAGGAGTCGGGCCGGGGTGTCCGTCGTCATGGTGAGAGCATGCCGCAGAAGTAGGACACGATCTGACCTACTAGGGGTCTAGCTTCGGGGTATGACCTCCACCGAGACCCCATCCGTTCCCGCCTCCGGCGACCGCAGGCGCTGGTTCGCCCTCGCCATCGTGATGACCGCGGCCTTCATGGACCTCGTCGACGTCACGATCGTCAACATCGCGATCCCGTCGATCCAGCGGGACGCCGGCGCCTCCGTCAGCCAGATCCAGTGGATCACCGCCGGCTACGCGCTCGCCTTCGCCGCGGGGCTGATCACCGGCGGGCGGCTCGGCGACATCCATGGCCGCAAGCGGCTGTTCCTCGTCGGCATCGGTGGCTTCACCCTCGCCTCCGCGCTGTGCGGCTTCGCCGCCAACCCTCAGATGCTGGTCGCCTCCCGGATCCTGCAGGGCGGCATGGCGGCGATGATGGTGCCGCAGGTGCTGTCGATCGTGCACGCCACCTTCCCGGCCCACGAGCGGGGCAAGGTGTTCGGCCTGTTCGGCGCGATCGTGGGGCTCGGGGCCGTCTCGGGCCCGCTGCTCGGCGCGCTGCTGACGGAGTGGAACCTGTGGGGCTTGGAGTGGCGGCCGATCTTCCTCATCAACCTTCCGGTCGGTATCGCGGGCCTGGTGCTCGGCAGCCGCTTCATCACCGAGTCGAAGGCACCGCGGGCGCTGAGGCTGGACCTGGTCGGGGTGGCTCTCGTCACCCTCGGTCTGACGATGCTGCTCTACCCGCTGACCCGCGGCCGTGAGCTGGGCTGGCCGCTGTGGGGGTATGTCTCGATGGCCGGCGCGCTCGTCGTCTTCGCGGTGCTGGTGGCGTACGAGAGGCGCAAGGCCGTACGGGACGGGTCTCCGCTGGTGGAGCTCTCGCTGTTCCGGGTGAAGAGCTTCGCGGCCGGTATCGCGGTGCAGACCGTCTTCGGAATCGCGCTCGGGGTGTTCTTCCTGGTGTGGACGCTGTACATGCAGACCGGTCTGGGCTGGAGCCCGCTGCGGGCGGGGCTGACCGGGGTGCCGTTCTCGATCTCCGTCTCCACGGCAGCCGGTCTGTCCGTGCAGAAGCTGGTGCCGCGCTTCGGCCGCAAGGTGCTCCAGGCGGGCGCGCTGCTCATGGCCGTAGGCGTCCTGCTCTACATCTGGGAGTCCGGCCGCTACGGCCTCGCCATCGCCTCCTGGCAGATGGCGCTGCCCCTGATCGTGATGGGCGTCGGCATGGGCCTGATCGTCGCCCCGCTGACGGACGCGGTGCTGTCGGACGTGCCGCGCGAGCACGCCGGCTCGGCGTCGGGGCTCATCAACACCGTGCAGCAGATGGGGAACGCGCTGGGGCTCGGGCTGGTCTCGGTGGTGTTCTTCGGGGAGATCGGTGACCGGCTGACCCGGTCCGAGGTGGGCCCGGCGTTCGTGAACGCCTTCCAGCACGCACTCGGATGGGTCGCCGCGGTGATGGGGGCCATCTTCGTATTGATGTTCGCCCTGCCGAAGCGGGCGGGGGAGGCGCAGGCGCCGGTGGAGCAGGCCGGAACGGCCGAGCTGCACGCCGGGAGCACCCGGGACGCTGCCGCTCGCGAGGAGAATCTGGCTCCTGTCCGGTAGCGGACCTGACACCCTGTCCCTAGAGTCTTTGCAGGGGCGGGGTGTTGTGTAGCAGGGTGTCCTCGACACGTGTTCATCCGGGAAGCGACGGGACGTCATGGCATCGAGGAATCAGGCCACTCCATCCGAGGCGGCAGCGTCGGAAACGGCCATGTCCAGCTGGCTTCCCGACCTCTCGGGGCTCTCCCTCGGAGAGCTCAGCAGCCTGGACAGCATGGTTCTGGAATCCTCCGTCAAGCATCTGAGGCGCTGCGTCAACCAACCGCTCTCCACCATCGGTGGCAGCAGCGGTAGCTAGTTGCCGCCCGGTCCTGCGGGAGTCCCCGAAAGAATTGGCAACACAGTCTCCGTCCAGGGCCCGAGCGGTTAAATTTCACGGCACGTCACCCCCGGCCGGGAACGAGGAAGTCGTGCCGATGCACCATCACCAGCTCTCCGTGTCCGTCCTGCGGTCCCTGCTGGCCACCACCGAGGACGACACGGCGGTCGCCGTGCTCCTGGACGTGGAGTACAGCCGCCGGCTGCTGCTCATGCGGGGAATCCTGGACTCGTGCGCCGGGACCCCCGAGGCCGAGACCGCCGGGGTCGAGGAGGCTTGGCGGCTGCTGGAGAGCGTCGAGAAGCGGGCCCCCGAGGCCGTTCGCGCCGTACTGCTCGATCCACAGGTCGGCCTGTGGGCGGCCGCCCTGTTCCGGCGGCTGTCCCGGGCCGAGCGGGACGAGCGCGCGCAGGACGTGCCGCTGTGGGTGGAGCTGGGGTTCCTCGCCCAGTTCGCGGCCACCGTGTCGATCATGGCGGGCGCCCCCTTCCGGGTGCGGGTCCCGGTGCGGGACTCAGCCGTGTTCCTGCCCTGCCTGGGGCGTGCGCGTCTGGACACCGCCGAGCGCTGGGGAACCGCCGAGGTGCGGGCGCAGGACGGTGTGGTGAGGGTCGTCGGGGACGCTACGGCGGTGACGCTGCCGGAGGACCCCGAACGCGAGGCGCCCGGCTGGCAGGGGCTGCGCCGGCTGCGTGCCACGGCCGAAGGCCTGACCCTCACGCTCGCGATCGACGACCTCGGCCCCTACCCGGCGGTGTCCGGGCTGGCCGCCTCGCGGCGGCTGGCGCCCGAGCAGTTCGCCGACTGGCAGCGCTGGATCTTGGCCATGTGGCCCCTTCTGGTGGCCGACCACCGGGCCGACGCCCGCGCGCTCTCCGCCGGGCTGCTGTCCCTCGTCCCGCTGCCCCACCGGGAACGCCTGCGCGGGCGCACCGCCTCCTCCAGCGACGCCTTCGGCTGCGTACTGCTGACGGAACCCGACGAGGACACAGCGGTGCTGCCCGCCCAGCTCGGTGTGGCCCTCATCCATGAGTTCCGGCACACGCTGCTCAACGGCCTCATCTTCCTCGCCCCGCTCTTCGAGGACTGCGGTGACCTGTTCTACGCCCCCTGGCGGGACGATCCGCGTCCGCTCGGCGGGCTGGTGCACGGGGCGTACGCCTTCTCGGGGGTCGCGCGGTACTGGCGGGCGCGAGGCGAGGAGGGCCTCGCGGGCTTCGAGTTCGCACTGTTGCGGGACGCCCTGGACCAGGTGCTCACCACCCTTCGGGACCACCCGCTGCTGACCCCGCTCGGGCACCGGCTCTGCGAGGCGCTCACGGAGCAGACGGCACCCTGGAGCGCGGAGCCCGTGGGGCGGCACGAGCAGAACCTCGCCCGGCTGGCGTCCGCCCACCACCACGCGACCTGGCGCGCCCACCACCTGCACACCCCCAAGCCCTACGCACAGGCCCTGGCGCAGGCCTGGCAGCACGGCCACCGGGAGGCCGTCGACGATTCGGGCGCCCCTCTCGGGCCGGTGCCGGAGCCCGAACTGCGCACGGACCCCGGCGCCTGCCGGCTCGACACCCTGGCACTGCTGTCCCGCCTCAGCCTCGTCGACCCCTCGGAGTACGCAAGGCTGCTCGCCGACGCCGACCCCGCCGCCCAGATCCCCGGCGCCGCCGCGGCCGACCTGGCCCTGGTGGCAGGCGACGCACAAACCGCCGTCAAGCTCTACGCCGAAGAACTGGCACTCCCCGGCGCCAGACCCGCAGCCTGGGCAGGCCTGGGCCTGGCACTGACCCGGACGGGTGAGAAGGCCGCCGGAGCCGCCCTGACCAGCCGCCCCGAAGTGGCCGTAGCCGTCAGCCGCTTGTTGCCGGAACCTCCGGATCCCGTGGCACTGGCGCACTGGCTGGCGCCCCTTTAGGGGCGCGGGGCTGCATCGATGTGCGGCTCCGCCGCGTGGGCGCGACCAGCCCCAATGCAGCCGCGGACAGCCGACGACCAAGCCCCGGTCACAACGGCATGGGGTCGATGTCGCAGTCGGCCCGGTGTTCCCAGTCGGCGGCCAGCCGCACCGCAGGGTGGCTGCTGCCCAGCTTGCGGCTGAGACGTTCCTGGGTGTCGGTATGGAGCGTGGCCGCCTCCTCGGTGCGGCCGAGGGCGCGCAGATCCATGGCGAGATTGGCGGCACAGGCGAGGGTCGAGGGGTGATCGTCGTCGAAGACGTCACGGGAGCGGCGCAGGGTCTCGGTGTCCAGTTCGTGGGCGGTGGCCGGGTCACCGAGGGCGTAGTGGTCGCTGGCGAGGTTGGTGCGGCACACCAGGGTCGACGGATGCATCTCGCCCAGCGTCGCCGTGAACTCCTCCAGCACCAGTGAGTTGATGTACTGGGAGGCCGCCGCGTTGCCCAGCAGCCGGTAGGTGATCGCCAGGTTCAGCGCGGCCGACAGGGCGTGCGCATGGTGTTTGCCGTACGTCTTCTCGTACTGCTCGCAGATCTCGGTGCCCAGCCGCAGCGCCTCCGGGAGGTCGCCGCTGTGCCGCAGATGCACCGACAACTCCAGGGTGGCGGCCATGGACTCGGGGTTGTCGGTGCCGTACCGGTGGATGAGGTCGGTGCGGGCCTGCTCGGCCGTCTCCCTCGCCTCCCGGTGCTCGCCGGCCTTGCGCAGGGCCACCGCGAGATGGCGGTAGCAGGAGAGACTGAGCGGGTTGGTGCTGCCCAGCAGCGAGTTGCACCGGTCGACGAGCTCTCGGTGGTACGTCAGCGCGACGGCGTACTCGCCCAGTTCCCGGGTGTCGAGGATGAAGCCGAGCCAGCTGAGCAGCGAGAGCACATGGTCCTGGCCGTAGATCTCGGTGTACCCGTTCCAGGTCTGCTGGTCGAGGTCGCGGGCGCGGCCGAAGTCGCCGACGAGACGCAGGCTGACGCCGAGGTTGTGGGCGGCCCGCAGGGTTTCGGGGTCGTCGGGGCCCAGCAGCCGTAAGTATTGCTGGTGGACGGATTCCGAGAGGCTGAGGGCCTCGCTGAAGGCGCCGCGTACGCGGTGGTCGATGGCGACGTTGCCGAGGGCGTCGGCGGTGTCCTGGGCGTCGGGGCCGATGGTGCGCCGGTAGGCCTCCAGGGTGGCCGAGTTCAGCTCGCCGGCCTCCCGGTAGCGGCCCAGACTGAAGAGCAGGAAGCCCAGCCAGCGGGCCACCTGGAGGGTCTGGGGGTGGTCCTGGCCGAGTTTTGCGGACCAGGTCTCGTGCGCGGTGCGGGCGAGTTCCAGGCAGGGCTGGTAGTCACCGAACCGCAGGAGGTAGATGACCTCGTTGACGACGAGGTTGCGCACCCAGCCCTCGTCGGACTGGGCGGCGTCGGAGACGAGGACATGCGGGTAGAGCGCGCCGTACCGGTCCCAGCGCAGCACGTTGTCCGGGTCGTTGGGATCGCTCGCCGCCAGCAGCAGATGCGCCCCCCGCCGCATCGTCGACCGGTCCTCCTCCGTCATCCGGTACAGCAGCGCGGCCTGGACCAGGCGGTGCATCTGGAGGGAGTTGTTGCGGTGGTTGAAGCGGGCCAGTGAGTAGCGTCCTATCTCCCGTATGACCTGGCCGAGCCGGATCGGGTCCTCCAGGGCGAGGTCCAGTTCCGGTGCGATCGAACCGCGTGGCATACGAGCGAAGAGGGAGCGGGCGATGGGCTCGGGGGCGTAGAAGGAGCAGACCTGGAGGAGCTGGTAGGCGGCCGGGTTCTTGGTCTCCAGCTGGTCCAGGGAGATGTTCCAGGCCGCGATGACCGGATGCTGGTTGTCCAGCGGGGCGGTGCCGCGTAGCAGGTCCACGCGTTTCTCGGTCAGCAGGCGCAGGTATTCGTCGACCAGCATGCCGGTCTCCGCATGCCAGGCGGCCGCCTGCTCGATGGCCAGCGGCAGGTCGCCCAGCGCCTGGGCCAGCCGGTCGGCGTCCTCGTCGCTGATCTCCGGACCGCGCAGCCGCAGCAGCTGCTTGCTCTCCTCGCGGAGGAAGACGTCGACCTCCAACGGGCGGGCGATGGAGGCCCATTGGGGGTTGCGGGAGGTGATGAGGATGTTGCCGGGGCCGCCCGCCGGGAAGAACGCCCGTACCGCCTCCGGGCTTTCGGCGTTGTCGAACACCAACAGCCAGTTGGCGTACGGGCGTCCGATGCGCAGCGCCTCCAGGACGGCCGCGACCGTCGAGGAGGCGTCGCTGCCTGCGGTGATGCCGAGGCGCGGGGCGAGTTCGACCAGGGACAGGGAGATCTGCGCGGTGCGCTCGGCGGAGATCCACCACACCACGTCGTACTCGGACATCCGGCGATACAGGTACTCCACCGCCAGCAGACTCTTGCCGACGCCTCCCATGCCGTGCAGGGCGTGCGGCAGGACGGCCGTGGTCTTCTCCTGCAGCAGCCGCTGGTGGAGGGCCTCCAGGAGGTCCTTGCGGCCGGTGAAGTTCGGGTTGCGCGGCGGGATGTTCCCCCAGACCGTGGGGGTGTTCCGGGTGCGCTCGGTACCCGCCGTGTGCGCCGGGGCCTGCTCTGGCATCACCGGCCTCCTGTTCCCCTGATGCGTCGGGTGGTCGGCGTCGCCCGGGGTGCGGGCGACGGGGTCGCTGGGTGTGAACGGTGCGGTGGTGCTGGTGCGGGACGAGTGCGGCGCAGGCTCCTCCCGGAGGCCCGCGACCGCCTCGTCCACCTCTCCGGCCGGTTTCAGGAACGGCCCGGACAGGGCGTGGAGCACGGCGCTTTCCGCCAGCAGCCACGGACCGGACTCCGCGTCCACGGAAGGGACTTGGGACACGGACTCGCCGCGCAGCAGCCGGGGCAGTCGCCACAAGTGTTCCCCGCCCGGTCCCCGGCGATCCCCCACCAGTTCGGCAACCCGGACCAGGTCGGTACGGCGTCCGGCGGCCAGCAGCTCCTCGCGTACGCCGGGCGCGAACTCGTAGGCCGGGAACGCGCGGTCGGCCGGGCGGACGATCCCCTGCGCGAGCAGCAGCGCGAAGTCCGTGAGCGAGCTGCCGGGCAGCAGCGCGTCCTGCACCTGCCGGACCAGCGGGTCGGTGAGGGGGATCGCGGCGAGCATGGTGGCCAGCGTGAACACCTGCTGGGGCGCGGCCGACCGCAGCCGGGCCACCAGCGCCGGGGCGTCCTGCTGCAGCGGGTCCGGCTCGGGAGGGGCGGGCACATGCGCGCGGGGGAAGGTCACGGTGAGCGGCAGCCAGCGCGGCGGTGCCCCGCCCAGCAGGCTCGACCAGGCGTCCAGCCAGCGGGCGGACAGCTCGAGGACGGGGACCGGTACGTCGGGCCGCCCCGGCGCCTGCGGCAGGTCGTACGGGTCGGGGCCCAGACCGCGGGCCCGCCAGCGCAGCCGGTTGTTGGGCGCTCCCGGGGCGGGGGAGCGCAGCTGCACCTGCCAGCCCCGCAGACCCGTCACCGGCCACACCGGATGCGGCAGGAGATGGATCAGACAGACCGGCCCGGCCTGCGCCCAGCGCCGCAGCAGGGGCTCCACCCCGTGGTCACGCCAGTGCGCTCCCGCACCATCGGTGAGCAGCAGAGTCAACCGCCCCGCCGCACCCTGCTGCGGCAGCGAGGCCGGAGCCCTTCCACCCCCGTACGGGAGCCGGTGCACGGTGATCCGCCCGAAGCACCCGGTACGGTGCAGCGCACGGATGAACTCCCGCACCGTCGGCTCCCAGATCCCCATGGTGGGCCCGGAGTCGGCTATCACGGCCACCTCCCAGCGGGCTCCTGCCGGGCGCCCGGCAGGCCGCGGTAGAGCTGTGCCGGTGCGGAGGAGTGCGTCGGGCAGCTCGGGGGGCAGCGGGGGCCAGGTGGGGGGTGGGGTCATGGTTCGCAGACCTCCGTTGCCGGCAGCGCCCCAAAGGGGCGCGGGGCTGTGTCGATCAGCGGCTCCGCCGCGGGGCGCGACAAGCCACGACGGCGCCGCAGACAGACGGCATACCGAGCCCCCGCGGCGGAGCCGCAAACCGGCGCAACTAGCGGCTCGCTCATGCTTCCGTCCAAGCCCACACCGCGTCCAGCGCCTCCTGCCAACTGCGGCCCTCCGCGAGGGCGGCCACCGCACCCTGCGAAGCCAGATGCAGCGCATCGAGAAGCCGCCCCACCACCGCCCCCCGGGCCGCCTCGGCCCGGTCCAGGAAGGCGGTCAGGACGTCCTCGGCGAGGCCCTGCGGGAAGCGCGCGGCCGCGATGGCCTGCAGTGCCGCCCGGTCCGGCCGCGCCAGCGTCAACGGCACGCACTGTTCGGCCAGCGCAGGCGATACGTCGCGGTCGCCGCCGGTGGTGATCACCACGAGGGGGAAGGCGTGACACTGTACGGCGCCGCCGCGCAGCGCCACCGCGGCCTGAGCGTCGTCGTCGGTCGCCACGTGCGCGGGAGCCCCGGGCACCGTGAACCCGCCCGCGTCGAGCACCGTGCACAGGTCCTCCGGCAGCGCGATCTCCGCCCGGTCCAGCCGGTCGAGGAGCAGCACCCGTGGTCTGCGGTACGGCAGGAAGGCGGTGCCCAGCGGGCCGAGCCGGCCGGCCCCGTCGTAGAGGCCCTCCCGGAGCGTGGACACGCTGGTGATGCGCCAGCGCAGCACGCGGCCGAGATCCAGTTCCCGGCTGATCCGGTACGCGAGTGCCGACCTGCCGGTGCCGGGCTCGCCGGTCACCAGCAGGGGACGGCACAGCGCCAGCGCCGCGTTGACCCGCTCGGCCTCACCCGGGGCGGCCGGCAGCGGCTTCGTTCCGTCGCCGAGCACGGACGAGGCGTACGGGTCCTCGGGCGGCGCGGGCAGGCAGGGGCCGTTGTGGAACCGGCGCCAGGGTGGCGGCTCCGGCCAGGGGCCTGTGGCCGAGGAGCCGGGCAGGCCGGTTCCTCGGTAGACGCCCCAGG
This sequence comes from Streptomyces longisporus, assembly GCF_039532765.1. Classification (NCBI taxonomy): domain Bacteria; kingdom Bacillati; phylum Actinomycetota; class Actinomycetes; order Kitasatosporales; family Streptomycetaceae; genus Streptomyces; species Streptomyces longisporus. The sequence continues at coordinate 240,393 of NZ_BAAASG010000010.1, read as the reverse complement.
GCTCGGCGGTCGGCGACATCAGCGGTGTCCTCTCCGGTCGTACGGCTGTGCACGTGCCCCCGCCCGCGATCAGGCCGGGTCCGGATCCATCGGGTTGCGTTCGGCGTCGTCCCACAGGACCGTCAGATGGCGGCCGATGTGGCCGTTGCGGCCGGTGGCGGCGGCCTCGCCGTCGTGGCCCGCGGCCTCGCGGCGATAGGCGTCGACTCTGGCCGGGAACCGCTTCAGGCCGCCGCGGAGCAACTCGTCCAGGACCTCCCGCAGCCCCGACGTGGCCCGGTCGGCCCGGTTCCAGATCACCACCGGCAGCCCCATGCGCAGGGCGGTGTGCAGCTCCTCGCTGCCGTGCCCGGTGCCGGTCAGCGGCGGTTCGCTCAGCACCAGGGCGACCAGGTGCTCGTCCTCGCCCAGACGCTGCTCCAGGGCGTGCGGCGCATGGGACCGGGCCCGGGTGTCGGCCGCGTAGCAGACCGAGCGTGAGGGCGGCTCGTCCGCGCCGAGCTGCTGCCAGCGGGTGTTCCAGAACTCGTGCCACTCCCGGGTCTGCAGGCGGTCCAGGCTGCGGATGACCACCGAGAACTCGCTCGCCGACGTCATCTGCGAGGCCCAGTCCCAGTCGTGCGGCCACCACTCCACCGGCAGGTTCAGCAGTTCGAACGGCAGCACGAACTCCAGGAAGAGCGGCGCCGGTTCGGCCGCACCGGCGGGCCCCGCCCGCCGGTGCCGCTCGGTCTGCCGGACGATCGAGCCGACCACGTCCTCCAGCTGTTCCACCGGCACCTGGTGCCGCGGCTGCCCCTGCACCCAGCCGCGGCCCGGCCCGTCCGACATGTGCGAGGGGAACACGTTGTACTGGGTGTTGTTCAGCGGGTCCGTCTCGATACGGATGGCCAGATACCGCCTCAGCTGCCGGGCCACCCCGGACACCGACGCCCCGCGCGCCCGGTTGCGCTCCTCGTCCAGCAGCTCGGACAGGCCAAGGCCCAGCGACCAGTGCCGGTTGCGGGCCATCACCTCCTCGCTGAGCTCCCGGCTCATGTACGGGGCGCACACGTCCAGGTGGAGCATCCACGGGGGCAGCTCACCGGGCGCGGTGTTCTGCCCGGCGAGGTAGAGGAAGTCGTGCCACGGGTTCTCGGCGTGCGGCGGCGGCTCGCTCAGCCGCTTACCGGTGGCGAGCCAGACCAGGGCGGACCGCATCTTGTACGGGTACGGCAGCGGCTGCAGCGGGGTCAGCGCCTCGGCGAGATACCGCCAGGACCCGAGGACCGCCAGCCCCTCCAGTGAGCCCACCGCGGTCCACTCGTCGGCGAGCCGCTGTACGGCGAACACCTGCGGACAGTACGGATCCATGCCGTGCAGCACGCCCGCCAGCACCGACAGCCCGTCCGGGGCCGCGGAGCAGCGCCGGAACACGTCCAGGAACTGCTCGGCCACGGTGTCCTCGTCCCGCGTCACGAGCGGACGCCCGGTCTCCCGGCCCACCGCGGCGACCAGCTCGGCGCGCCCCTCGGCAGTGCCCAGCGCACGCATGTCGATCAGCGTGCGCACCGTCTTCGCGCCGATCCGGTGGCGTATCCGGGAGGCGGTGCGGTCCTCGCCGCCCGCCTCCGTCAACGCGGCCCCTCCGAGCGGGGGAACGGGGGTGCCACGGTGGGTTTGGAGCGGCCGGTGCGCGCACCGCCGACGCCCGCCAGCAGCAGCTCCTGGGCCGACTCGACGCCCAGCTCCGGCGAGGACAGATCGATGTACACGACCGAGGCCAGCAGGCCCCGCGGAGCACACCGGTCGACCATCACCGGCACGAGATTGCGCAGCAGACCGGCCGGGTCGCCGTTCTGGACCGCCTGCCACTCCAGCCGGCCGTAGACGGAGTCCAGATACGCCGGGGAGAGGACCGCGATGGTGCGCTCGCACTGTGTCACGCCCCCGTCCATGCCGAACAGCCAGTTGGTGCCCGGGACGAAGTCCCACTCCTGCACCAGGACGCTGTAGCCCGCCTTCTCCAGCTGCCACGAGATCCACACGGCCCATCTGCGGTCCGCGGCGGTGTACGAGACGAAGAAGTCCCGGCGGTCGTCGATCGGCCGGTGCGCCGGTACGGCGGCCCCGTTCACCCCGGCCGACGGCGCCCGGGCCAGCCGCTGCCGCACCAGCTCGCCCACCACATGGGAGGTCCAGCCCGGGCCCTCGATCTGCTCCACCGCGTGCGCCAACGCCATCAGACCACCCTGCTGCTCCTCGCAGTACCGCACCAGCTCCAGGAACTCGCGCATCAGGCTCGGCCGGTCCGCCGCCTCCAGCGGCTGCTCCAGCTCCGCCCCGACCAGCTCGAACAACAGCGCCCGGGTCAGACCGTCCGCGAGCTTGGGCGAGGCGAGCAGCGCCTGGACCACATTGATGGGCCAGTTGCGACCGCCGTCCGCCCGGGCAAGCGGGTTGGGGTCCTCCGTGTCCACAACACCCCCCGAAGAAGTTGCGTCCCACCGTCCAGGATACGGACGGGGTGACAGCCCGTCAGGGCTTCCGCAGTCGGCTGCTCACTTCTCGGCACGGACTCGGCGCGGATCTCGACGTAGATCTCGGGTAGCTGCCATGGATGCCCGTTTGTGTCCGAGTGGCGCCCGAACCTGTTTACTTTCCGGAAATCCGGGCGTAGCCTCCGAGTGAAACCACAAGTTCGGGCATGAGGTCGGAGGTGAACGGACATGTACGCACCGGAGCGGCAGCAGGAGATCCTCCGGCTCGCCCGTGACGGCGGCCGGGTGGACGTGGTGTCGCTGGCCGAGGAGTTCCAGGTGACGGCGGAGACGATCCGCCGGGACCTGAAGGCCCTCGATCGCGCGGGGCTCGTCCGGCGGGTGCACGGCGGTGCCATACCGGCCGGGCGGCTCGACTTCGAGCCCGATCTCGCCGAGCGCGAGGGCACCTCCACCGACGAGAAGGACCGCATCGCCAAGGCCGCCCTCTCGGAGCTGCCGGGCGAGGGCACGGTGATCCTGGACGCCGGTACGACGGTGGCGAGGCTCGCCGCCGCGCTGCCCCTGGAGGCGTCCCTCACCGTCGTCACGCACAGCCTGCCGATCGCGGCCCGCCTCGCGGACCACCCCGGCATCCAGCTCCACCTCGTCGGGGGGCGCGTACGTCACCGCACGCGCGCCGCCGTGGACGCCTGGGCGCTGCGTGCCTACAGCGAGATCCGGGCGGACGTGCTGTTCGTGGCGGCCAACGGCTTCTCCGCCGACCACGGCCTGACCACCCCCGACCTCGCCGAGGCCGCGGTCAAGCGCGCGGCGGTCGCCGCGGCCCGCCGGGTGGTGCTGCTCGCCGACTCGTCCAAGCACGGCCAGGAGCACTTCGCCCGCTTCGGCGACCTGAGCGACGTCGACCTGCTGATCACCGACAGCGGTCTGAGCCCGGAAGACGCCAACGCCATCGAGCGCGGCGGCACAGAAGTGCTGTGTGTGTAGAGCGGCACGGAAGTGCTGTGTGTCGAGAAACGAGTGCGCATGATCCTCACCGTCACCCCGAACCCGTCCCTGGACCGTACGTACGAGGTCCCCTCGCTCGACCGTGGCGAGGTCATCCGCGCCACCGGTGAACGCATGGACCCGGGTGGCAAGGGTGTGAACGTCTCGCGTGCGGTCGCGGCCGCCGGGCAGCGCACGGTCGCGGTGCTGCCCCTGGGCGGCGCGCCCGGCGCACTCGTCGCCGAGCTGCTCGACGCGCAGGGCATCGAGGTCGCGCCGGTCCCGGTCGCCGGGGCCACCCGCTCGAACATCGCGCTCGCGGAGGCGGACGGGGTGCTCACGAAGATCAACGCTCCCGGTCCCGAGCTGTCCGCCCAGGAGCAGGAGCTGCTCCTGAACACCGTGCACCGGCAGTCGCCCGACGCGGACTGGATCGCCTGCTGCGGGAGCCTGCCGCGGGGGCTCGGGCCGGCCTGGTACGCCGATGTCGTCGCCCGGGTGCACGCCGGGGGCGCGCGGATCGCCCTGGACACCTCCGGGCCCGCCCTGCTCGAGGCGCTGCGCGAGCGGCCCGATGTGGTGAAGCCCAACGCCGAGGAGCTCGCGGAGGCCGTCGGACGCCCGCTGTTCACCGTGGGCGACGCGGTGAAGGCGGCCGAGGAGCTGCGCGAGATGGGCGCGCGCGCCGTCCTCGCGAGCCTGGGCGCCGACGGACAGCTGCTCGTGGACGCCTCGGGCGTCTGGTACGGCAGCGCGCGCGTGGACGTCGTACGCAGCAATGTGGGTGCCGGTGATTCCTCGCTGGCCGGATTCCTGATCGCCGGCGGCAGCGGCCCGGAGGCCCTCGCCTCGGCGGTCGCACACGGCGCGGCGGCCGTCCAGCTGCCGGGCAGCGTGATGCCGACCCCGCGGGACCTGGATCCGGCGGCGGTGACGGTGACGGCCGACGTGCCGGTGGATCGTGTACTTGAGGAGCCGGTGTCATGACGTACAGGCGAAAGACGGCGCATCGCGACCCCGCGGCGGAGCCGCACCCGGGCACAGCCGGTGGAGCGCAAGGGCGGCGAGGCTCCCCGTTACTCCTCGCGGCCGACCGGAGGCGGGGTATCCCCGGCCCCGCCTCCACCCCCGCTGACCCCACCC